>NZ_JABRWO010000003.1:0-300000 GCF_013618625.1 Bremerella alba
CTCCATAGGCACCACTGCCCCCGATGCCCCCCGCGTTGGCATTCATGCCGTATTCATCCGTCTCGGTATTCGAAGAGGGGGCAAACGGATCGTTGCCATTGGGAGAGTCGCCGAATTGATCACCGTTCGCGGCACCGTCGAAGTCGCGCATGCCTGCTCGACTGAAGTCGCTCAGTTCGAGACGTATTTCCTCGACCGCATCCAGTCGCTCTGCTTCCGCTAGTAGTTGCTCGTCAATTTCTTCTGTGGTTGGCTGATAATGGAAGTCGATGCTGGAGGTTGCCCTCATGGCAAAAACACGCGGATTGCCTTGCCAGAACATACTGGGGTTAGTCCAGTTGGGCGGGAATTGATCGAGAAGGCTCTTTTCAACCAGGGCTAGACTCAATTCAGCCGGAAGCGGATTGCCTAGTGCGTCTGTTGTCTTCAACTCGGCTTTAACGGTGTCTCCAGGTCGAGCATTCTTGGGTAGCTTCAGCTCGATACGAAGATCTCGCTCGACCTGGAAAATGCTTACCGCAGTGTGAAAACGGATAGGTGATTGATTGCCTTCAAGTTTCTCGTTTTTCCGCGCATCCGTCATCGCGGCTATCGCGAGTTGAAAGTTGGGCGCTAAGAACGTGTCGACGTCGAACTTCAGCGCATTTTTGCCGGACTTTAATTGCACCAGGCGATAGTCGAGGATCTTCGAACCCTCGAACGTGACTAAGGCGATCGTTGGTTCACCTCGCCAGTGAACATCGATCGCCGCCTTTTCGCCTGACTTAAGCAGATGTCGGTCCGCCAGAATATGCAGCCGAATACGGTCGTTCTCGTCGGAGATATTTACCGCTGTTTGAGTGGAAATCTCGTGTTTAAATCGATCGACGCCAGCAAAACGCAGGATGTAGCGTCCTCCCTTTTCAAGCGTTAGTGTATGTCGTGATTCTCCTTTTTCGTTAGACTTCAACTCATGCTTCGCCACGAGCACTTCCTGAGCTTGGCCTGGCTGATCGCTGGCTAAGCGCATAACCGAAAGCGTTAGGTCGGTCTCGAGAGGTTCGCCTTCCAGGTCTTTCACGCTTGCAGAAACATCGAACGACTCGCCGCTCAAGTAAGTATCGCGAACGATCGAGGCATTGATCGTGAAGCCAACTGCCGAGATGAATACACTCTTGGCGGTTGAAGCATTCTCGCTAGGCATCCGAGCTTGAATCTGCACCACCTTTGAATCTCGCAAATCACGGGTTGGTAGCTCAAATTCGACCTGCCCCTTTTTGTTGGTTTGCGCTTCGATTTGCTTGCCATCCAGGAAGTATTGCAAGTTGCGACTGATGACCGGATCGCCGTGGTAGTATTTTGCGGTGATCGTTCCCTTGACGACCTCGCCCCGGTAGTAAACGTCTTCTTCGGTGTCGATCTCAAGGAAGATTCGCGGCAGTTGGAATTCAGCGACCTGAAAGTTGCCGTAGTAGGCCTCTTCTTTGTCCTTGATCGACTTCATCACAACTTGATAAGAACCAACCGGCGACTCACTTGGAAGCAGTAAGTGACCGCCTGCGGAACCAAAATCGGATAGCTTTACTTCACGGTAAAGGAGGGAACGGCCCCGCGGGTCGAGTACTTCTAGTTGGTAGGTTTCTCCAGAGGGGACCGTATAGCGGTCGTCTTGCACATGCCGAATAATTCCGCGGACATGTACGAGCTGACCAGGGCGATACGCGGGGCGATCGGTGTACAGGTATCCGCGCCGTTTGAGTCCACGGGCCGCATCGAGTCCACTCAGGTTCACAATGTTGGCGGCCGAATGTCCCTGTATTACGCCCAGCACGCGGATATCACCAGAGCTGTGAAGCTCGTCACGACTCGCGCGAAAAACGCCATCCTCCCCTGTGGTCGCTTCGGCAAAGACCTCGCTGCCGTTAGACATTAAAAGACGAACATCGCCCCAAGGCTTACCTGTCTTCATGTTTTGAGCGTAGACAAATACCTCGTCACGCGAACTCTTGACGATCATGTCCAAATCGCTCTGTAGCACGACGGTGGTTGACTCTTTCGTTGCGCCCGTGACGGTAACGGCAACGACCCCTGCCTCAGTCACCTTGTCATCGTCTTGTTCTCCGGCAAGGGGGATCGGGATCTCGACGTTGTGCGTGTCGAGGCGATACTTTTCATATTTGGGCACTTCAAAGGTGAAGCTTTCGGCCGGATCGATCAGGGCGATGTCGAGACTTTCGATGCCGCCGGTCGTTTGCATTTTCCGGAAGTAGGTTTCGAGATCGATCGGATAGATCTGCACGGTCACCTTTTCGAGGTTCCGTGTTTTCAGTTGGATCGATGGCTTTTGGTTTGAGCGAAACTTACTCAGCGTCGCGATTTCCAACTGCTCGCCGGTGAGAAGGGTAATGCGCTGCTGAGCTTGGGAAGCCAAAGGCGTCTTGGCGAGCTCTTTATAAAGCTCGATCGCTTCGGATAATTTTCCTAGCTTCTGCTCTGTAGTCAGCGCGATGTTGTACTTTGCTTGGGCGGCTATCTGTGATCCCGGAAATTTACTAGCCAATTGCTGCCACGCCGAGATCGCTTCGGGCCAGTTTTTCTGTTGATGAAAGCTCTCGCCAATGCGAAATTGAATCTGCTGTGCACGCGAGTCGACTGGATACTTCACCAGGAATTCACGCCACAGCTTTCGGGCCTCGTCGTAGTTCTCTTCGGCATAGGCGAACTCAGCCTTTTGATACTGGGTATTGATAATCCGCTTTTGGGCCTCGCTCCAATTCGAGTGTGTGGGGTGTTTGGAAAGGTATTCGCTCCACGACGTGATCGCTTCATCGAACTTGTTTTGTTGAGCATAGATCGATCCCAATAGGAATCGTGCGTCCGCGTAGGCGTCGGTGTTGGCATACTGCTCAATCTTTAGGAACGACTGCAGGGCTTGCACTGCGTCGTCTCCGCGACCGCGACTTGAGAAAGCACGAGCGAGTTGGAAATGGGCCTCTGGAACACTTTCGTGCTCAGGATACTTGGTCAAATACTCTTCCAATTCTGCAACACCGAGTTCTAAATCTTGCTCGGACGGTGGATTGGGAAAGTGGTACGTTTCTGCCAAACGAAACGCTGCTTTGGGGAGAAGCTTTGAGTCTTCATCTGGATGCACGGCAAGAAGATCTTCCCAGGTCTTCCTCGCTGCTGCATGCTGTCCTGCTTGCAGATAGAGATCCCCTAACTCATAGCGGGCGATAAGTTTTATGGGGCGATCCGTGCTATCGGCGACTAGGGTCGCGTAGACGTTAATCGCATCTCCATGGCGGCCCAGGTGCTTCTGACTGCGAGCGATTTGGAGATTAACGTTGTCCCGTGTTTTGGGCTTGGGACCGACTTCCAGAGCTTTTTGGTAAAACTGCAATGCCTTGGAATATTCGTTGTTGTCATTCGTTTCCTCGCCACACTGGTAGGCTGCGCTGGCAAGAGTGAGGTAAATTTCAGCGACTTCCTCTTTACGATCGAGTGATAGTAAGTAGCGGGCTTGTTCGCGATAGGCCACCTCGGCACTGCGATAGTCTCCTCGTCGTGCATGTGCTAAGCCAATGCCAAATTGGGCTTTGCGCGACCACTTAGAGTCAGGGAATCGTTTCAATTGTTCTTCGAAGACCCGTACAGCATCTTCGTATTTTTTGGCGAAATGTAATGCTCGGCCCTTGAGATAGAGCAGTTGCTCTTTGTCGCCTTCGTCATTCGCTAGTTCCGCATCAATCCGCTGAATCGCTTCGTCGTAATCGCGATCTTGTAGGGCATCTCGAATTGTAATCGGGGCCAGGGCGTAAAGCGTTTCATCGACGCTGGTTGCTTCTGCGACATCAATTTCCGTAGCTGTTGCGATTGCAGGCAGGCATAACGCAAATACGAACGTCCATGCCAGCGGTCGAGATAGCGGCAACATCAGAGAGTCCCTGGGGCTAAAGGAGAGAAGAGTGTCGCGACTAGATTCTTTATCTCAGACTTAGACGAATTGGGCCAGGAAATGGTTTTTACCGTTTTCGGGCATTACTCATTTTGTGCGTCTAACTTGTTTCTAGACCGTAAGTAACCAATTAGCAACGTTTTAGCGTCAGAGGTCAATACATTTTGAGTTGATCTTAATCATCCTTACTGTGAAGAAATCGATCTTTTGCCGCTTCGGGAACGCCGTTAAGATTCACCCCCACTCTGACCAGACAGTGGGCTGGATGCATGGATGCGAATAGGGGGTTGGACCATGTCCAATAACGCAAAGCAAGCTAAGTACTCTCCGTCAATTCTTCGCTATATGGAAGCGGTTTCACTAAGCCTATTTCTACTAGCAATCGTCCTGGGATGCGCACAGGATAAAGGAGAGCAAGAGGTTGCATCGGGAGGCCCGGATGACGCTCCGTATGTCGAGCCTTCTGGTCCTACCGTAGTTGCGCCCGTACAAGATCCGGCACCTATGCATCAGCAGCCGGCGTTCGCGCCAGAGATGGTCGAACCTCATTTGGTTCCCCAGGGTGGCGCACCGAAGGCTGAGCCAGACGTCAGGTTCGGTTATTCCGAGCCATCGGGGGCTGCTCCTCAGCCACAATATGCCCCCCGAAGCTTGTCACCTCAAGCCTCTGACAGTTCTCCGAATCTGCAACGAAGTACGGCTCCGAGAATGAGTCCGTATTCTCAGCCTCAGGCAATGCCGTTGGAGATGCAGCAACCTCAAGCCATGCAAGCTCCGCCATTGCAACCCAGGATGATGCAGGCACCCGCCGAAATGCAGCCCATGGCCGCAGAGCCGGAACCTGTACCGATGCAAGCAGAGGCCCCGAGCGATGATCCGTTCGATGTCGTCGAGGTGTTCTATGGAACCGACCGTGCGCCCATGTTATGGCCTGGCGGAGTGCTACCGCATAAGTTTCATGCGCTCCTGCCCGCGATTACTTGCATGATCTTAGGAATTGCGGTCGCGTTGCTGCTCACGAAATTCAAGCAGTACATTGTTGCTGGGCTGACCGTGGTAGTTGCCGTGACCGGAGCAGTTGTTGTCGGGCAAGAAGGTTGGGTGCAGTACCACAAGTTCGATCGTTTTCTCTCGAACGACTCCGTCGTTTATGGCAAAGAGCAGGGCGACTTGGAGCTAGGAACCTGTAAGGTCAGTATTCCTAAATCGCATCAGGCCGGTCAGCTCGAATCTCCTTCGGTCGTGCACTGGGAATTTGAAGAGAAGCCCGAAGACCATGTCATGTTGATGGAAGTGAAGTCAAAGGAGGAGCAAGAATTCTTCAACATGCTTAAGCTGCGTGTTGAAGAGTCTCCCAACCATGACCTTCTAATCTTCATCCATGGCTTTAATGTTACCTTTGAAGACGCGGCCAGGCGTACAGCTCAGATTGCCCATGACCTGGATTTCCGCGGGGCCCCTGTTTTTTTCAGTTGGCCATCGCAGGGGGAATTACTCGGTTATGTCACCGATCGTGGTAACTCGTTTTGGACAGCGTCCCATCTGAAAGAATTCTTACTAAAAGTACATCAACACAGCGGTGCACAGTCGGTGCACCTTATTGCGCATAGCATGGGGAACCGGGCTTTTGGTGCTGCGGTGGAGTCTTTGGCGCAAGACCTTCAACTGAATCAGAAGATCTTTAATGAAGTCATTTTGGCAGCACCCGACGTCGACGCGCGTGTTTTCCAAGAGAAGATCGCTCCCAATCTCGCTGGCCTGTCCCAGCATGTTACGCTTTACGCCTCGCAGAACGACTTGGCCCTGATCGCCTCTCGGGCAGTCAACGGGTATCCGAGAGCAGGCGACGTCGGAGCTAACATACTGATTCTCAATGGCATCGATACCATCGATGTCACTCAAATTGATACCAGTTTGATGGGACATGCCTATTATGGCGACAACACGACAGTCATCAGCGATATCTATGCGTTAATGCAGAATGCCCGTATGCCGACGCAGCGGCAGTGGTTGCGAGATATCTCAAGCCCAGGCGGCATGTATTGGTACTTCGATCCGCAGTACAACAATTCCGTTACGCGAACGCCATCCAGCCCTCCACTACGGTAGCCAAGTGGTTATCCGTGGCTTCTGCTATAAACCCGACAGTTACGTTGCCGTCAGTCGCTTACATGTCGATGGAAAGATATTGCCCGTTCTTTAGAGCTTGCTTCTCGATGCAGGCTCTTGTTCCTCCGTGCAATTGGAAGTGATCTCATCTTCGGTCACCAGAATCGACATGATCACTACTTCTGTTAAATTGGTGGCGGCCAACGGGTGGTCGGATTTATACGCTACGCACCCTCCAGCAGAGGTTGTCAGTGAGCATTGTTGTCCAGGCTGTCGTCAAAACCGGACCAGCCCGTATCCTCCGGCCGAGAGCTAGCAGCTTGTCTAGTTTTGCCAGATGGCGAAGATGGTCGTAGGGACTTGCCCGGTATACTATGAGATTCCCACGAGGCAGCGTGAGACGCTGGGCAGCCCGAAAAATCTACAGAAACCAAGCGAAAGCCAATGGATAACAACGACGAATCTCCCAAACGGAGAGGCGATAAAGGAAATTCCGGCAATCTATGGTACATCTTGGTGGCCGGGGCGGTCGTGTTTTTGGTCGCCATGTACCTATTGCAATCAGGGACCGAAGAACTGGCCCAGCCAGATCTAGAGAAGTTGATTGCTTCGATTGACGACAAGCCGAACGAAGGTGTCGAGCCTGGTTTAACCGTCAAGCGAAAAGATAGCGATGGCAAAGTTTCCAGTATCCGCTACTCGAATTTAAGAAATGTCGAAATTGGGCCAAGCTCGGTCACGGCCGTGGTGGATCGCTACAACAACGATAGCGAAGACCCCAGCAAAGCAAAGACTGACGGTCAGAAGATCGTGACCTACTTGGTTCGCAGCGAAAATGCTGCGGGCAAGATTCAATCGATGCTCGACGAGGTGGGATTCACCGACTACAAAGCGACCGGTCCGCCCAACTTCTTTGAAATCTACGGCGGTCCACTGCTGATGATTGGTCTAGGGATTGCGTTCTGTTACTTCATGATTCGTCGGATCGGTGGGACAGGCAGTGCGATCGCGTTCGGACGAAGTCGTGGCAAGTTGCACATGCAAGACGATCTAAATATTAGCTTTGAAGATGTCGCCGGCATTGAAGAAGCTGTGGACGAAGTGAAAGAAATCGTCGACTTTCTTCGCTCACCTGAAAAGTATCAGGAACTCGGCGGACGTATTCCCAAAGGGGTACTGCTGGTTGGCCCTCCTGGAACAGGTAAGACTCTTCTAGCCAAAGCAATCGCAGGCGAGGCAGGTGTATCGTTCTTCAGTATGAGCGGAAGCGACTTCGTTGAAATGTTCGTGGGCGTCGGTGCTGCTCGCGTGCGTGACTTGTTTCAACAAGCGGCGGCGAAAAGCCCCTGTATCATCTTTATCGACGAGTTGGATGCGTTGGGTAAGGCTCGTGGCGGCGGAATTGTCGGCGGGCATGACGAACGGGAACAAACGCTCAATGCGCTGCTTGTCGAGATGGATGGCTTCGAAGCGAACGCCGGGATCATTATCATCGCCGCAACAAATCGTCCGGAAATGCTGGACCCTGCCCTGCTCCGTCCTGGCCGATTTGATCGACAGGTACTAGTCGACAGGCCAGACGCAGGCGGCCGTGAAGATATTCTGCGTGTCCATGTTCGAAGCGTAAAGTTGGATGATACGGTTAACTTAAAAAGTGTGGCCGCAATCACCACAGGGTTCTCCGGTGCCGATCTAGCAAACTTGGTCAACGAGGCCGCGCTGCTTGCCGCTCGCAAGGGTAAATCCGCCGTAGGCATGGAAGAGTTCGACGAAGGGGTCGAACGCGTTACCGCCGGCCTTGAGAAGAAGCAACGCGTGATGCACGAAGACGAAAAGCTTCGGGTGGCCTATCACGAAAGCGGTCATGCACTGGTGGCCTATTGCCTTCCCAATACTGACCCGGTGCACAAAGTCTCGATCATTCCACGTGGATTGGCGGCGCTCGGTTATACGATGCAGCGGCCGACCGAAGATCGCTTTTTGATGACGCAAAGCGAACTGGAAAGCCGAATTCAAGTGTTGCTTGCTGGGACGCTTGCCGAGGAAATGGTCTACGAAGAGATCTCGACCGGTGCTCAAAACGATCTTGAACGGGCCACGGAGATCGCTCGGAGCATGGTTACCGACTTTGGCATGAGTCGCTTAGGACGGGTTAACTTCCGAGCGAGCGGGCGTTCGGCTTTCATTGCCGAACAGTCAGAAGAGCGAGCCCGCTCGCACAGTGAAGAAACTTACCGTGAGATCGATCTGGAGATCAAACGCATCATCGACGAACTCCTGAAACGCACCAAAGAGATGATGGAAGATCGTCGGGCCGCCCTCGTTTCTCTAACAGAGCGATTGATGGAACTAGAGGTGGTCGACGCAGCAGAATTAACACGAGTTATCGAAGAAACCGCAGACGGTCCAAGAATTGTGCCCGGCACGGAAGTGAAGCGGCATGGAACGCCTAAGGAAATTAACTCAGACGATATTCCCCCAGCAGGTTCAGTCGACCAGGGAATCTAGTAGCAATACTACTCTTAAAAGGATGAGTTGGCTCGGGCGAACTGCCCCTGGCCAACTATCATTCTTATTCTGCTACACGCAGAAGCAGTGCCTGGTTCAACGCCCTGCTTCGTACCACGGGTAATGGCTTGCCATCGCATCTTTCACCACGCCGGTCACAATCTGAATGCTGACTGGCTTCTCAAGCAGAGAGAATATTTCCACACTTTCTGCCTGGGTGGCGATGGCCTGGTCGAGGCCGCCGGTTAGAAGAATGTAAGGGATGTTGATTCCCAGGCTGCGACAGGCCGTAATCGATTCCAAGCCTGTTCTCTCAGGCATATGAAAATCGAATAGTGCGACGTGAACCGTAGTTCCCTGAGCCACGTGGATTGCCTCTTCGCCGTTGGCCGCCAAGATCGGCTCAAACCCGCGACGCGCGAACACCTCCGCCATCGTCTCGCGGAAAGCGCGATCGTCATCGGTGATCAGCATGGTTGGATGTTCAGAATTTCGCATGGCACTAAGTCGCTACGCACGCGTAACGTGTTGGCAGGACAAAACCTTTGACGCTTCAACATGCAAATGTAGTTCCCATTTTTGGCTAGAAAGCCTTACCGTTGCAAGACTGATCGATCAGATGCGGTAAATACGTGTGAAATAGGCAAGCATCTAGCCTTTTTCAAAGTTTTAAACAGTCTGTCCCTGCTCGTTGCCTGCCAATATGACAGGACAGTGAAGGAAAGTTGCCCGCTTTATCAGCAATGTTGATACTACCTTAGATTTTCGGTCTCTTAATACAGGGGTACTTATAACTAAGTCGTGATTCCGCTATAACTTGTGGCATGCGAGCGGCCCTCTTCGATGGATGGTCGGAGTAGCGGCCGAAGGGCGCTGATTGCGCCAAAAAGCGATCTGAAGACAACACTTGTAAGCGATATCTCGCCCTACCAGCGAGGTTTCGATTTGGGAAAGGGTCTGTGGTGAGCTCGGCACCTAGTTTTTTACAGCGCAACGAGTTTCTGTTGCGTCGCCTGCATTCTTTGACCGGCCTTGTTCCTATCGGTGCCTACATGGTGATGCACCTTTCGGTGAACGCCAGTGTCTTTGCGTCGCCGCTTCTTTTTCAGCGGTTGGTGTTCCATATCCACGCCTTGGGGCCATTGTTGCCGCTGGTCGAGTGGGCGTTCATTTTTCTGCCGATCATTTTCCATGGCGTCTATGGGTTGATCATCACAAAAGATGGCAACCCCAATACGCAAAACTATCCCTATAACAGCAACTTCCGCTATACGATGCAGCGGGCAACAGGGCTGATTGCGTTCCTCTTTATTGCCTGGCACGTGTTTCACATGCATGGTTGGATTCATGCCAGCTTTTGGGTGAATAACATTGCTCATCCGCTATTCGGTGCCCAGTTTTCCCCTTACAACGCAGCAAGTAGTGGGGCCGAAGCGATGCAGGCCTCGATTATTGTGCCAATTCTTTACGCTATCGGTGTCTTGGCAATCACGTTCCACTTCTGCAATGGCCTATTCACCTTCGGCATTACCTGGGGGTTCTGGATCAGTGCCAAAGCGCAAGAGCGGGCCAAGGTGGTTGCCAACGTGCTTTTCGTATTGCTCGCCGTCGTGGGCATGACTTCGATCGTCGGACTCTACTCGATGAGCCAAGAGAAAATAGCCGAATCCCGCAAAGAAGAAGACAAGGCCTACGAACTTCTGGTCGAAATTGGCGACATCGAGCCGAACGATCACAAGCATTCCAAAGATTCAAAATACTACCACGCGGAAGATTCCGACGACGCTGCAAAGGTCGAATCCAAGCGTTAAAGCCACGCGACTCATTTCGGTTAATACACCGGGAAGAGAAACGCCGCCAATTAAAAATCCAAGAGCCAAAGGTGGACGGGAATGGCAGAGAAGCGAGTTCTAGTTATCGGTGGTGGTTTGGCCGGTCTGGCTGCCACCATGAAGCTGGCCGAGTTAGGCATCAAAGTCGATTTGATGAGCCTCACGCCGGTCAAACGCTCGCACAGTGTGTGTGCTCAGGGGGGAATCAACAGCGTCAATGACGCGACGCGCCAACTGGGCGACGACGAGTACAAGCACTTCGACGATACCGTCTACGGTGGCGACTTCTTGAATCACCAGCCACCGGTGTACGAGATGGCCATGTGGGCTCCTAAGGTGATCGACCTGATGGATCGCCTGGGGGTTCCGTTTAATCGAACCACCGAAGGCTTTATCGATCGTCGTCGATTCGGTGGAACACTGTACAAGCGAACGGCTTTCGCCGGGGCGACCACCGGTCAACAACTTCTCTACGCGCTCGACGAACAAGTCCGCCGCTGGGAAGTCGAGGGTATGGTCAAGAAGTACGAAATGTGGGACTTCCTCGGACCTGTCCTGAATGACGAGGGAACGTGTGTCGGGGCGGTTGCTCAAGATCTCTACAGTATGGAGATTCGCTCCTTCAAGGCCGACGCCGTCGTGGTCGCGACCGGTGGTTGTGGTCTGATCTATGGCCGCAGCACGATGAGCATGACCTGTAACGGTTCGGCCGCGAGTCGCTGTGTTCAGGCCGGTGCTAAGTATGGTAACGGCGAATGTATTCAAGTTCACCCGACGGCCATTCCCGGTGCCGATAAGCTTCGACTAATGAGCGAATCGGCCCGTGGTGAAGGGGGACGTGTTTGGGTTCCAAAGACGCCTCACGATTCTCGGGGCCCGAAAGACATTCCCGAATCCGAGCGTTACTACTTCCTGGAGGAACGTTATCCGGAATACGGCAACCTTGTTCCTCGTGACATTGCCACACGCGAGATTTTCGATGTCTGCGTGAATGGTGGCCTCAGTGTTGAGCAAGATCGCCAGTGCGTCTACTTGGATCTAACGCATATTGAAGCAAGCGAGCTCAATCGTAAGCTGGGCGGTATTCTCGATATCTATCGGAAGTTCCAAGGGGTCGATCCTTGCTACACGCCGATGCGGATCTTCCCGGCCGTGCACTACAGTATGGGCGGTTTGTGGTCTAATTACGAAAAGAAAGCTAGTGGCGGCTTGGTCGCCGGATCGCCGACTAATCAGGTCACCAACATTCCGAACTTGTATGCGATTGGCGAAGTCGACTACCACTATCACGGTGCCAATCGCTTGGGTGCGAACTCGCTGTTGTCCTGTATCTTCTCAGGGCTTTTCGTCGCACCCGGCTTAGAGACACTGCTCGGTAGCATGGCACCAGGGACGTCGGCAGCCGATCAACCGGCTTCGTTGTACGAAGCAGCTGTGAAGAAGCACCAAGTGCGTCACGATAGCCTGCTGAAGCAAAAGGGGGATGAGAACCCTTACCTGATTCACCAGGAGTTGGGCAATCTGATGACCAACGTCGCAACGGTGGTGCGTAAAAATTCGCAGCTCACCGAAGGCATCGGCAAGCTGGCTGACCTGAATGAGCGAGTCTGGAAGTGCTCTCTCAGCGATACCGGCAATTGGTCGAATCAAAACGTGCTCTTTACCAAGGCTTTGCAGGACATGTTCCCGATCGCGGAGGCTATCCTCAAGGGGGCTTTGCAGCGTGACGAATGCCGAGGTGCTCACTATAAGCCAGAATTCGAATTGCCTGGCCTAACTGCCGAAAATCCTGCCGAGCATCGCCGTCAGGCCGAACAATGGTGTGATAAGTTTGAGGCGAACGTTGATAAGTTTCTCAAGAGTACGATCGCCACGTACGATGGCAAAGACGTAAGCATCAGCTACGAAGAAGTAGATACAAGCATCGAGCCACCGAGGCCTCGCCTGTATGGCCTCGTTGGTGCGGAACAGATCAGCGATGTTTGGAAGGAACGGAAGAGAAAGAAGCAGGAAGCAGCTGCCGCTCAAGGTGATCCAGCCGCCACTGCCAATTAGTTTCCGCCTTCCCATGTGTAAAAGATTGTTCGGTTTCGACCGAACCTACGGCACAGAAAACTGGATTCTGAAAAGCTAAGAATATGATTGCCCATTCCCAAAATAAGCCGAAAACGTTCTTCGTCAAAATCCTTCGCCAGGATGGTCCGGGGAAACCAAGCTATTGGCAGCGGTTCGAACTCGACTACGAGTCAGAGCTGAACGTGATTAGCGTGCTGCAGAGAATCGCCGCCAAGGCAAAGACTTCCAGCGGCGAAAAGACCACTCCGGTTTGCTGGGACTGTGGCTGCCTGGAGGAAGTGTGCGGCGCCTGCACGATGGTGATCAATGGCAAGGTTCGCCAGTCCTGCTCGGCTTTGGTTGATAAGCTTCTAGAGGACAGCAACGAGATCGAGCTTCGTCCGATGACCAAGTTCCCGATCGTGCGCGACCTGTTCGTTGATCGTAGCCGGATGTTCAACTCGCTCAAAAAGATCAAGGGGTGGGTTCCAGCGGATGGTTACTACGATCTAGGGCCAGGGCTACGCCAGTCGCGTGCTAATCAGGAGATGGCCTATCCGCTGAGCGAGTGCATGACATGCGGTTGCTGTGTGGAGGCTTGCCCTCAGTATTCTAAGATTGAATTACTGCCGCATTCCGGGGAATCGGACGAACAGTTTGAGGAGCGTAAGCTTGACGCCTACAGTCATGGCTTTGTGGGCCCTGCTGCGATCAGTCAGGTGGTGCTGTTTAACTTGCACCCAACCGGAAAGATGATGGCCGGTGAGCGGCTCGACGCTTTGACCGAAGAAGGAGGCATTCAGGTTTGTGGGAATGCTCAAAACTGTGTAGCCGTCTGTCCGAAGAAGATCCCGCTGACGATGAGTATCGGCAGGGTTGGCCGAGAAACGACCTTCAACACGCTTCGCAAGTGGTTCGACCGTCCCGCGAATAAGCATTAAACCATTCTGGTCTCTCGCCCCATTGTAGAGAGGGTTAAGGGGAGATGCTAAGGGGCAGCCACGCATGACAGATGCTTCCACTTCTCTAAGATTTCAAGGCAAGGTTGCCCTGATAACCGGGGCCAGCGATCGTGGTATCGGTGGAGCGATTGTTGAGCGTCTCTCGAAAGAAGGGGCCTCAATTGTTGTTGCGAATCGTCACGAACCCAGGCGGGTTCTCAAACGTCTAGAGCGTCAGAAAACGCCCTTTCTCTATCAAGATTGTGACGTTACCAGCGACGAGCAAATTGCCGCATTGAAGACCGCTGCCCAGGAGAAATTCGGCAAGGTCGACTACCTGATCAACAATGCGGGCATCGAGCTTTGCCAGAACCTGGAAGACTATGAAGAAGGTCAATGGCAAGAGTTGCTTGATATCAATCTGACCGGCGCGATACGCATGACTCGCGCCTTCCTTCCGTTGCTACCCTCACCCGGCGGGGTTGTGCTGAATGTCGCTTCGGCTCTGGGGCTGGGTGGGTGCGTTGGCTTCTCGGTCTATAGTGCCAGCAAGGCCGGCCTGACCGGTTTTACGCAGTCGTTGGCATGGGAACTGGGACCCAAGAAGATCCGTGTTGTCGCCGTTGCCCCTGGCATCGTCACCACGCCGATGGCCATGCGATTTGCCGAAGAGTGCGACACCCGCGAGGAAGTCGAACGACTGCGTCAGGATATCGAAGCGTGTCATCCGCTGGGCGTTGGCGTTCCTCATGATGTGGCCAACGCGGTGGCGTTTCTCGTCTCCGAAGAAGCCAGCTGGATCACCGGCGTCACGCTGCCGCTGGGTTGGGCTCCGCACTATAACCTGCCGATGCATCGGTATGTTTAAGCTGAGGCAATAAATTCCAAAGCAATCTCTGCAGCTTCGTCCATTTTTTCATATGGGACCATATGCCCGCACTCTTCCAGGACGGTTAGTTTGGCATTGGGCAAATGCTTTGCGTAGTATTCGCCGTGGGCCAGCGGGATAAGCTTGTCATGACGCCCCCATATCACTTGCACCGGGCCGCTTAAGCGGTGGAGGTGACTCGCCAGTTTGGGATCGTGCAGGTAGGGGTTCCAGCCGACGCGTGCCGTTGCCTCACGTGCACGTAGCCACATAAGGATGCGTGGGTCGTTGATGTCGCTGGGGAAGTGGTCGATTGATTGCTGGCTTTTCGAGTCGAAGAAAAGTAGTTCACGTAGCTTGTCGAAGTTATCAATGAACAGTTCTTCCATGGGAGCCCCGTCGACGTGCAAGCCAGCTGCAGCGATCATCACCAGGGGGCCTATCAGGTCGGGACGAATCAGTTTTACTTCGGCTGCGGTCCACGCACCCAGCGAATAGCTCACGACCGGAACATTCTCCAGGTTCAGTTCGCCCAGCAGGTCGACGTAATGCCAGGCCAGATCGTGGATATCCTGAATCTGATCTAGGCCTTCGCTTAGTGCGAATCCTGGATGAGCTGGAAGGTACACCGTGTATTTCTCGGCCAACTTCTTGTGAAACGCGATTGGTTCAGTCTCGCCCCCGGCCGAGTGCAGGTACAGCAGCGGAGGCCCTTCGCCCAGGATGGTGAGCTGCGTCTTCTTGCCGGCGATATTTAAAGTCTTGTTTTCTGTTTTCATAAAACGCGTCTTGCGCGGAGTGGGTTGGTTGTGGATTGCGTGTACCTTGGTCGGCGTCTCGCCCTAGCGCTCTTCCCTGTGGGGAGGGAGGATCATGTCTCTAGCTGGAGAGGGTGACGTCGAGTTCTTCGCGGAGGCCAGGCATGACCTTTTCGGCGAAAAGCTTCATATTCTTGCAGGTCATATCGTGCGGCAGCGTGCCGAGTTGGAACAAGCCTAGCAGGTTCCCAACGCCCAATCTTTTGATACGCTCTGAAAGCTTCTGGCGAACCGTGTCCGGGCTGCCGACGATGGCGTACCCGCCAGCTTCGATGTCTTCGCGGGATTCGCAGGTGCTCATGAATTGCTTCAAGCCCTTCTGGATGCCAGCGATCGAGCGGGCCGATGTGTAGCCTGGCGGAAACACGACCAATCCTTTGAGGAGCTTCTTTACGAAGTACCAGAGGTGCGGTTCGTACTCGGCCCAGGCTTGTTCATCGGTTTCCGCGCAATAGATGGGCAGAAGCCAGCCGAGTTGTTCCGGGTCGGTGGTGTAATCGCACTTCTCACATTCATCACGGAACATATCGAAGTTGCGTTGGAAGAAGTCCATGTGGAAGTAGGGAATACCCATATAAGCGAACCGACGCTGAGCCACGAACTGAATCGTTTCGCGGCTACCGGCGCCAGGGATCCAGATTGGTGGATGCGGTTGCTGAATGGGGCGTGGCCATGGGTTGACGTACTTCAGCTTCCAATGCTTGCCGTAGTGCTCGAATGGACCAGGCTCGGTCCACGCTCGCATGATGAGATCAAACGCTTCCCGGTACATCTCGCGGGCAAAGGTTGGGTTCTTCGAGAAGCTGTAGTATTCAGGACCGCCACCGACAACGAGGCCAGCGATCAGCCGACCGCCGCTGATGCAGTCGATCATGGCAAATTCTTCAGCGCAGCGGGTTGGCGGATCGTAGAAGGGTATGGCATTTCCCACCACGGCAATGCGGCAGTTCTTCGTCTGTCGCGCCAAGATCGATGCCATCAGGTTGGGGCTAGGCATCGTGCCGTAGGCGTTCTGGTGATGTTCGTTGACGCAAACCCCGTCGAACCCTAGCTGGTCAGCAAGGACGAGCTGATCGAGGTAGTTGTTATAGAGTTCGCCGCCGTGCTCGGGATCGAAGATTTCGTTAGGGAGCCAGGTCCACGCGGTATCGTACTTCTCGGAAAAGTCCTCAGGAAGTCGGTCCCAGGGCATCAAATGGAAGGCGAAGAATTTCATGGGTGATTCTCTTGTCCCCTCGCCCCTTTGGGGAGAGGGTTAGGATGAGGGGCGGAAGCGTGGGTCAGGTTCGACTTTTCGCCCTGTCTGGACCCCCCGTAGGCGGCGGGAAATAACCAGGTGAAAAGGCTTTTGCAGAGCCCCAATGGATTTCTAATAAAGTCGCCAAAATACGCATCTGTGACAACCCGAGAAGTTGGTTTCTCTTACCCACAGGCGCAAAAAAAGCACCCCGGAAAGGTGTAAAGACCTAAACGGGGTGCCTCGTATGTCAAAACGGAGCAAGCAGTGCTTACTTCGCCAATTCCAATTCTTTCTTACGTTCGGCAACCACTTCTTCCTGAATGTGGGAAGGAGTTGGCTTGTAGCTACCCAGTTCCATACTGAACGTGCCCTGACCTTGGGTCATGCTGCGAAGTTCCGTCGCGTAACCGAACATGGCTGCCAAAGGAATTTCGGCTAGGATGACCGTCGTGTCACCATTCATATCGGTTTGATTGACCATTCCACGGCGGACGATAATGTCGCCGGTAACAGGCCCCTGGAACGCTTCGGGGATTTCAACTTCGACGTTCATGATTGGCTCGAGCAAGGTTGGCTTCATTTTCATGAAGTTCTCACGGAAGCAGCCTTGGGCGGCAATCTTAAATGCCATTTCGGACGAGTCGACATCGTGGTACGAACCATCGCTCAAGATGATCTTCATACCCACCACGGGGAACTCAGCCAAAGGCCCCTTGGCCATGCAAACTTCAAAGCCTGACTTGACGGCTGGGATGTATTCCTTGGGAATACGACCCTGGCTAATCTTGTCTTCAAAGACGAAGTTTTCGGCGTCTTCGGTATCCTGTGGAATTGGTTCCATGCTACCCACAATGTGAGCGAACTGGCCGGAACCACCCGTCTGCTTCTTATGCTTGTAATTGTAATCGACGATTTGCGTTGGGCTTTCGCGGTACGAAACCTTAGGTGGGCCGGTGACGACTTCCACCTTGTATTCGCGGCGAATACGTTCAACGTAAACGTCCAAGTGCAACTCACCCATGCCCGCGATGATCGTTTCGTTCGTCTCGGGATCGGTGAACACGTGGAAGGTTGGGTCTTCCTTGCGGAAACGCTGCAGTGCCTTGCTCAGCTTGTCGCTGTCGTCTCGGCTCTTTGGCGCGACCGAGATCTTAATGACCGGGATCGGCACAAAGATGTTTTCCAGCGAGCAAAATTCGCGGTCCTTGGCATACGTATCACCGGAAGCACAATCGACACCGGTGACGGCAACAATGTCGCCTGCCCCTGCACTATCGATTTCTTCTCGCTTATTGGAGTGCATACGCACGATACGGGCGAAACGTTCCGATTTGCCGGTACGCTGATTCACGTAGGGCTGACCCTTTTCGATCGTACCCTGGTAAATTCGCATGAAGGTCAATTGACCGAACGGATCTTCCACGATCTTGAACGCCATGCCCACAAACGGAGCTTGGGGATCGCAAGCCAGCGGAACTTTGTCTTCCGATTCTTCGAAGGTGTTGGCGCTGTACTTCACTTCCAGTGGCGACGGCAGGTAACGCACAATTGCGTCCAGCAGCGTTTGCACACCTTTGTTCTTGTAGGCCGTACCCATGAAGACTGGGGTGATCTGCAGACCGACGACGGCATCGTGCGTGGTCTTGTAGATCAAATCTTTGGGCACTTCTTCTTCGGACAGAAGCAGTTCCATGATCTCGTCGCTGTAGTTCGACAGCGCTTCGAGCATGTCGTGGCGAGCTTCCTGCGCGGTTTCTTCCAGGTCAGCCGGAATCGCTTCCTTGCGGACCGTTACGCCTTGTTCGCCTTCGTAGTAGATCGCTTCCATTTCGATCAGGTCAACGACGCCCTTGAAATTATCTTCCGCTCCAATTGGAACTTGGTAGGCGATCGCATCGACGCCCAGCTTGGCACGCATCTGCTTGATGACGCTGTCTGGGTTGGCACCGGTACGGTCCATCTTGTTGATGAACGCCAGGCGTGGAACCTTGTAGCGTTTCATCTGGCGGTCGACTGTGAGGGACTGAGCCTGAACACCACCGACTGAGCAGAGAACGAGGATGGCACCATCGAGCACGCGAAGCGAGCGTTCCACTTCCACGGTAAAGTCAACGTGGCCTGGGGTATCGATCAGGTTGATCGGATAGCCATTCCACGCGACGCTGGTAGCAGCCGAGGTAATGGTGATACCACGTTCTTTTTCCAGTTCCATATGGTCCATGGTCGCGCCATCGCCACCACCGCGGACTTCCTCGATCTTGTGGATACGACCACTGTAGAACAGGATGCGTTCGCTCAAAGTCGTCTTACCGGAGTCGATGTGAGCCGAAATACCGATGTTTCGTAGTTTCTTCAGGTCCATAATGTCACGATTGAAATAAAAAACAGGTGTAAGGAGGCGAACAAGATTCGAGGCGTCTCGGTGGTTTTAGGTGAGATGGCCCGAACCATAATTCGGAAACAGAATCCGGTAAAACCGCAGCTGACTCGTCTCGGACATCGGCCCCAGTTTCCCCTAAAGGGGGCTCGCGGAGCCTGAGTATATTGATCCAGCATCTTACTGGTTTTGGCTTTTCCTGCTAGGTCACTTAGGAGAAGCCATCGCACATGTCCAGAGGGGAACGTCAGCCTAAGCGGCAGCTGAAATTCCTGGTCCCACAACAATGGGACGACGCGTCGGAAGAATGAGAAGATGGATAGTCTTCATAAATGCGCGGGACAAAATCCCTGTAAAGGCTTATCTGGCCAATAGTTAACTCTCGCGAGTGCCCATCAAAAGGCTCTCTGCGTCCCTTATGGGGAATCACAAAGTGTTAAGGGATGGCAAATCGCCCTAACCACTCGACTCTCTATTTGTATACCAAGGCCCTCGAATGGGGAAGGTGAAAATTCACCGTTTTTTATTAATGGAGCTGCCCTCAGAAAGCATGGACGAGCGTGTTTTCGCCTATTGAACGGTTCGTTGGCATAACCGGTCTACGAGTTTTAGAGGGCTGACTTACCGTTTCGGTTCGCGATAGGCCTGGCGTTTTTCATAGAGGGCAAGCCGATGTTGCAGGAAGGGCTTCTCCGAGGTCGGTGCCTTCTTGATCGCTTCGCCAACCCGCTGCTTGGCGACGTCGAACTGCCCGGTGGCGGCCTCTGCGGCCGCGAGGGTATCGAAATAACGGAAATCGAGGCCGTCGGATTGAGTGACCGCTGCCTTAGCGAATCGTAGGGCCAGTTCAGGGTTGCGGTAGGTGTCGTCGGGGCATGTAGCCAGAATCCACGCGAGACCCTGCTGGGCTCTCGGAAGATCCTTTTCTAGGGTAAGGGCTTTCTTATAGTCGAGGATCGACTCTTTGAAATAACCGAGATCACTGTAGGCGTCGGCCCGATTGGCCAGAACCAATGGGTTCTCAGGCGTAAGTTTGACGGCCTGATTATAGGCGACCATGGCCGCTTCGTAATTTTCCAGTCGATAAAAGCAGTGGGCCTGACCGGTCATCGCGCCCACGTCCTTGGGGTTTAACTTCAGTACGGTTTGATACTCTTTCAATGCCGAGACGAATTGACTGGCTTCGTACAGCAGTTCGGCTTTGTTATAGATGGCGGATTCAAATTTGGGGTTTAGTTGGATCGCTGTATTCAGGTCGGCCAAAGCCTGTTCGGTCTGGCCTAACATGGCATACGATAAGGCGCGATTGTGAATCGCTTGCCAATGCTTAGGGTTCTGTTTGATGGCCAGTGAAAAATCTTTGAGGGCGGCCGCTTCCAGCTTTTGGATTTTCTCGGGATCGTCCGTCATAAGGGACGTTTCAGCGTAGATCTCACCCCGTTTGTTGCGTGCCCAGGCCTCAAGCTTGGTGAAGTACTCGACTTGAGACTGAGCGAGTTCGAGTTGGCTGGCTTCTTCACAGATTTGGATTAAACGCGTGAGTTCGTCCTGGTTTTCGGCCGTATCACTCAGCTGCGCCGCTTCGGTGACCATGGCCTTGATATCTTGGCCGTAGCCTATCGAAACGCAGGCCAATAGAACAAGCAACGTCCAAATGGATTGCCAAAGCATCTTCTGCATGACAGCAACTCTCGCCACAAAAAACCGAGCTACAGGCCCGAAAGCCTAAGGGGACCGGCGGCGACTTTAGCGAGTTCACCGAAAGAGGTATAGAGCGATTCGGCGGGATGATAGCATGAGAGAGGATGTTGGGAGAATGGAGGTGGCGATGCCTGGCATAGATCAGACTAGTTGTCATCTCGCAGCTGTGCCCAGGCCGCTTTTAAAAGTTCACCGTAATTGGGGGCGAACACTTCCGTAAGTTGTGACTGCAATGAGCACTCCAAATCCCACAGAGCCCGCTGTTCCGCTTGATCCCTAAAGACGTACCTTTCCTCTTCATCGCAGCGGCGAAGATACTCGAACAAGACAAGAGCTTGTTGTTGTGTCAGTTCGACTGAGATCGTTTCCGAGGCAGGAGTTCGTGACATCAGGTTTTTCTAAGTGTTAATCTTTACCGTTGATGTTTGTTCTAACGTCCTTAAAGGCTCTCGCTTTTGTAACGAAAGGTCCTCAAGGTTATTCACTACGATCCTTAAGCATATCGATCTCGGCCTGAAGCCGGGCGGATTTGGCATCGAATACATTCATGTGCGTTACCTTACCGAGTTTGAATTTGGCTAGGGCAACTTCTTCTTGTTGTCGTAATTGTTTAATCAGTCGCTCGTGGACGATCTGCCGGGCGGCGAGCGTCGGGGCAATCTCCAAATCGGCGTGAGCCAGTGCGACTTCTGTTTTCAACATGTCTTCAAGCGAAACGGTCCCTTGCAGAAACTGAGCCTTTTGATATTCGAGGGCCTGGTGAAGCGTTGCCCGTCGTTCTTTCATCAGTTCCAGCAGTTTTGACTCGAACGAAAGGGGCTTAGGTGTTTCCTGATCTTGGGCGAACGCGAAGTAAGCGGCCATGCCTACGATAGAAACTGCGAGAAGCGAGCAAAGAATTCGCATTGGATGTGTCCCCTTCGTAGTTTGAACGAAAAAGCCCATGCATCGAGATGTCGACACATGGGCTATTTTATCAGGAGAAGAATCTATCTGTCACGCCGTTACTCGTGCGGGTAGGTCATCTTCCAGGGATCGAGGGCATCCTTGAGGGCCTCTGGTTCGATCTCCCCCTGCTCTTCGGCAAGTTCGCGAATGGTCTTGCCGCTGGCGAACGCATCCTTGGCCATCTTGGCGGCTTTGTCGTAGCCGATCAGTGGGTTCAAGCTGGTGCACATCGACAGGCTTTGTTCCACAGCCGCGTTGCACTGGTCTTCGTTCGCTTCCATTTCATCCACGCAGAAATCGACGAACGCGTCGCACGAGTTGGCCAATAGATGGATGCTTTCCAGAACGGTGTGACCCATGACCGGCATCATGATGTTCAGCTGGAAGTTTCCACCGGCGGCGCCAGATAGTGCCATACAGCCATCGTTGCCGATCACCTTGGCGGTTACCTGCATCATGCTTTCGCACATCACCGGGTTTACCTTGCCAGGCATAATGCTGCTACCAGGCTGTCGCGTAGGTAGTGCGACCTCATAAAAACCACAACGGGGGCCACTGCCCAGCCAGCGAACATTGTTGGCAAAGTTGAACATGGTCGTGGCGATCGTTTTTAGTTCGCTGTGGCACTGAACCAGGCCGTCGCGATTAGCAGCTGCCTCGAAGTGGTCGACGGCTTCAATAAACGGAATGTCCAAACCTTCCGCGAGTGCGGCACAGACCTTTTCCGAAAACTGTGGATGGGTGTTGATGCCGGTACCAACGGCAGTCCCGCCGACCGGAAGTTCGAGGACCGATTCCAAGGCAATCTTGGCACGTTTGATGGAAAGTTCAACTTGGCGAGCGAAGCCGCCGAACTCTTGGCCTAAGCGAAGCGGTGTTGCGTCCATTAAGTGGGTGCGGCCAATCTTGATGATCTTATCCCAGGCCTCAGCTTTCTTTTTTAGTGAAGCGTGTAGCTTTTCCAGGGCAGGGATCAGGCTTAACTTGATCTGCATTGCGGCGGCAACGTGGATGGCCGTGGGGAACGTGTCGTTGGTGCTTTGACCCATGTTAACGTGATCGTTCGGGTGAATCGGCTTGGTCGCGGCCAAGCGGTCGCCACCGATGATTTCGATGGCCCGATTACTGATCACTTCGTTCACGTTCATGTTGCTGGACGTGCCGCTACCGGTCTGAAAGACGTCGATCGGAAACTCGCCGTCAAGCTTTCCTTCGCGGACTTCGATGCAAGCATCTAAGAGGGCTTTGACTTGATCATCGCTGAGCGGATTTTTGCCGGTACCGGTGAGCTTACCGAGATCACGGTTGGCAACCGCACACGAATACTTCACCCAGCCCATGGCGTGGATCAAAGCAGGCGGCAAAGTCCAACCGCTGATCGGGAAGTTTTCGACGGCGCGTTGCGTTTGAGCGCTGTAATAAGCATTAGCGGGAACCTGAACTTCCCCCATCGAATCTTTTTCGGTGCGGAACTGCGACATTAATTGGGCCTTATCAAGCGGGTGTTTCTTAACCACAGGGGGCACTGAGATCCTTGGACATTAATCGGACGAATCTAAGTCGGGAGATCCGCGAGTGAGCTTTGGTACCATTCGACTGCCCTTTCAGGGCTTAAGAATCTGCTGTGGGTACGCCTTTCAGGGGCTTCCGCCCATGGCTCTTCTCGGTGATCTCTGTGCCCTCTGTGGCTAAATATTCTTAGTAGAGGGACAGGGAGAGTATTTTAAAACGGTTCGATCCGAGGCGAAAGAAGAGGGCCCCAGAGGTTAATCCTCGAAGATACCTTCCCCGAATTTATGGGGGCGAGACGATCTGGACGAGCTTGATTTATCGGAGGGGGACGTATGAGGCCCCTTTAATTCTGAAGATTTTTCGCTGCGCTCAATCGAACCGGATGACTCTTTGGGGGACGATTCGCTCTTAGTCCTCGAAGGACTAGACGAGGACTGGTCGTCATCATCGTGATCGTAGTCTTCGCCTGCATCGCTGAAGTAGTCGTCATACTTCGAGCGGTAGCCGGGGGTCTTTGCCTCTTCGATTTCGTTGAGGTATTCATCGATGACGTGGGTTTGGATTTGCTCGCGGCATTCGGAGTTGATCGGATGAGCGATATCCGCGTAGAGCTTCGCTCGTTGATCCGATCCGCGTTCAGTTTGTGATTGCTTCAACTTCATGCCACATTGGTTGCAGTACGCCGCTCGTAAGTGGTTTTTGCAGCCACAACTTGGGCAGTGCCCGGTCAGTTTTCGACTAGGCATGGCAACGAATGGGCCGTTGGCACCTTCGATGATCTTCAAATCACGAATCACGAAGGCATCGTCGAAAGTGATGGAGCAGAATCCACGCAACCGATCGCTGGAATCTTCCATCAGTTTGATGCGGACTTCGGTGATCTTCACGGTTGCTTACTCCCGGACGTAGTGTGCGGCGTCAATTTCGCAGCGATTGGAGCCCGCACGTTGTCACTGGAAATACCATGCCAACGTTCTGGGCTTGAAGCTTGGCGGCAACGCGCCTAGCGTGAACACGATTGCGACAGATGGCGAAGTAACCGGAACCACTCCCTGACATCTGGTGGGCAACCACGTCTAATTGTTCGCAAATCTTAGCGAGTTGGTCGATTCGAGTCGAAATTTCTCGAGCAGGTCGCGTCAGTCGATTGGTGAGTTGGCGTGGCATCGAAGTGCTTTGATGTGACTTCAGACTGGCAAGCAATTTGTTTGAGGAATCAGGAACTTCGGGTAATTGGCAGCGCCGATAGGCTTCTGCTGTTGAAACGCCTCCGGGAGGACGGATCAGCACTAGGTCGAGTCGTCGCCCCGGAAATGGTTCAATGTTTTCCCCGCGACCTGTGGCGATTGCCTGACCACTTCCCAGTTGCCCGGCGTAAAAAAAGAACGGTATGTCACTTCCTAGTTTCGCAGCCAGCTCGCTCAAACGGTCGATTGGCAGATTCAAATTCCATGCCTGACTTGCGGCGAATAAAGCGGCGGCTGCGTCGCTGGAAGCGCCTCCAAAACCAGATGCGGAAGGAATGCATTTTCGCAGGGCGATTCTTGCACCGTGCGGGACATTTTCTTCCGTCTGAAGTAACTTCACGGCTCGATAAACCAAGTTGCTATCCTGAGGGGGAAGATCACCAAGTAGTTGACTGCTATGCCCCAGTTGCGTGGCTCTCGCAAGTTGCCCTGAGTCCCACGCACAATCGAGAATGAGGTCACTTGCCTCGGTGGGGGTGACTTCCAGCCGATCGAACAGCGAGACAGCCACCATGATGGTTTCCAGCTCATGGAAGCCATCTGGGCGTTTCTCAAGCAGTTCCAGGAAGAGATTAATCTTCGCTGGAGCAAGAACGGATACCTTAGAAGCCAATCGCTGAAACAACATCCGTGCTACCCTGCCGATGCTTCATGAGATTCTTATTAACGATCGCGACGGTGTCCTGGAACGTGTGCCAGAACAGTCGAAAAGGGAAGAGTCTCACGAAGCAAATTCTCTGTTTCGATCAATGCGCACACTACGACCAACTAGGTGAGTGTTAACGCAATTTATCCCCCCCTCACTGCTCGGTCAAGGTAATTCGCTAGCGTTTGACGATGTGTTTGAAATGCTCTCGTTTTTGCAACCGCAGGTGGGCCATATAGGGCACCGCAGACCAGATAAGAAAGGGGGAATGGTCTGTGAATTCCGTGTGATATTGCTACTGCGTCAACTGCTTGAGTAGTTGTTGGGCTTCGGCATTCTGTGGATCCCGCCGAATCGCTAACTGTAGGAGAGCAACCGCTTGTCGCCTATTCTCGTGCTGCAAAAGGTTCGCCATCAGGATATAGCCTTCGGCCTCTTCTGGGTTCATCTTAATTGTCAAGTCAAGCAGTTGCAGTGCCAAGGGTACGTCGCCCATTTCGATCGCCTTTGTGGCACCCTTTCTAAACCTATCGGCGTAACCTCCATTGAACTGGTACTCGGGATGAAGTTCGATGGTTTTTTCGAGGTATGGAATAGCCTTCGCCCAATCTCCCTGCGTGATATAGGCGTGGGCAATGCCATGATAGGCCCGTGGATTGTTTGGATTCTTTGCTAGTACGTCGCTCCACATCGAATTGCCATCTCGGTAGACCTCATTTCTAGCGATCGTAACTCCGCCATAAACAGCAATCAGAACGACAATCAGAACGATCAGCGATTGCCACGCCGACAAGTGCGAAGAATCAGATGCTTGCATGGGTTGCGTCAGCCAGAGGCCTTCATAGATTCCTAGCACGATCAGTGTTATCACGGCCGCTAGTGGGAGATACATCCGATGTTCGAAGACGATGTCTTGGATCGGAAGAATGCTTGATGTCGGTGCGAGAATTAAAAAGAAGCTGGCGCCCACAAAACTCCAGCAGGGAGCACGAAATATACACCAAATGGTTAGTCCCAGAGCGGCTACCACAATGATACCTGGCCAGATTGCTTCGGACAGCGAATACGTAGCACGCCAACTGTGATCGAGCGATTGCCCCATCGGCAAGATTGTGAGCTGAAGATAGAACGGAATCGCGTGAGCTTGGCTGTACAGATATTCTTTCGGGCCGACGAGGGTGCGAATCGGTTCCTCTGCCGAGAAGTCCACTTCATGAACAAGCACGGTCCCATGTTCGTTGTGAGTTGTAAGGGGAACCAGAGCGAGCTGAGCGAGAATTAACCAAGCAGCAAACAAGCCCATGTAAACAGGCCATCGGTTGCGGATCAAATCAAGCCAAGACTGGGCTAAGAAAGCGCGATCGTACCAGAGAACCACTAAGGGGATGGCCACTGCCACCTCCTTGCTCAGCGCGGAAGCAAAACAGGCGACTACGCTGCCAAGATACCAAGCGGCATGATATTTCGAGGTGAAGCCTCGGATGAAGCAAAAAAGCGATAGTAGAAAGAACATCCCCATCAGCGATTCGTATCGCTGAACAATATAGGTGACCGACTGAGTTTGCAGCGGGTGGACTGCCCACAAGAGAGCCACGCCGGCTGCCAGCAGGGTCGCGTGATCGCGATATCGCTCAGGGATCTTAGGCAATCTCAGTGTTTGAGAAATAAAACCAAATAGCAGCAGACTCGCTGCGATGTGGATAGAGATATTTACAAGGTGGTAGCCGAGGAGCGTACCACCGTCGGCAAAATAGTTTAGTCGCCACGTCAGGTTAACTAGCGAACGCGGCGTCCTGGGGAAATTTTCCCAGCTGAGTGTTTGATAACTTTCATTCGATTGTATGTTGACCTGGCCATCGAAATGAAACGGGTACGTGAAAGTGCGATGATATACGGCTAGTACGAGAAGAGGGATCGCCACAATGGCAATCCATTTCCAGCGGTTAGCGGAATGGTCGATCGTTTCTGGTATCGGCATTTCACGACTTTTTGGGAGAGCTCGAATTGAAACGTAAGTACTGCTAGTTCGGGTTTACTTGTTCTTGATCCCGAGCGATGGCTAGATGACGTACCGTTTCGAGGTTCATGGCAGCCTGGTCGAAGTCGGGCCGAATTGAAAGTGCGGCTTCATAATGGCGGACCGCTTCCGAAAATTGTCCTCGTCGAGCGAACAGATTAGCGATGTTGTTGTGAGCATCGGCATTTTCTTCATTCAAGTGAATGGCCTGTTGGTAATGCACCAGTGCCAGTTTCGGCATCTTTTCCGTGAGCATTGCCCCCAGATTGCTATGGGCTTCCGAAGAATTGGGATCCACTTTTACGGCAGCTGTGAATAGCTGAGTTGCATACTCTGGTTGACTTGCATGGACTATTCTACCCAGCGATACGTAGGCATCCGTGTACCT
The DNA here is from genome assembly GCF_013618625.1 of Bremerella alba. NCBI lineage: Bacteria > Pseudomonadati > Planctomycetota > Planctomycetia > Pirellulales > Pirellulaceae > Bremerella > Bremerella alba. Next base: position 27,145 of record NZ_JABRWO010000003.1, read on the forward strand.
GGGATCTAACTCGATGGCTCGCTGCAAAGAAGCAATCGCAGGCTCAAATTGTTTCAGATCAATATGCGCTCTTGCCAGCCCATAGTACCCACGTGCGTATTCAGGGGCCTTCGATGTCACATCTGTCCAGAGGCCAAGCTTCGAGCGATAAACCTCGTTGCGCACCAGCGTGACGCCACTAAATATCAACGCAACTGCAACTCCTGAAATAAGCACTCCGCGACGCACTTGGGATATGGAATGCTTACTCGAACCATAGCGACGACAAAGCCCTTCAAACACTACCAGTATCAAAAACGCAAGCACGGCTGCGGACGGTAAGTACATACGATGTTCGACGGCAACATCTTTGATCGGCAAAATGCTTGAGGTCGGAGCCAATATTAGAAAGAACCATCCCCCCAGAAAACCAAATCGTGGGTAATGAACCGTCGACCAGATCGTGGCTCCCAAGAGAAGAAAGATTAATAGCCCCGGCAATACGGCTTCGACAAGGGTTGTTGTTGCCCTCCAGCCGTGGTCAAGCGATTGTCCATACGGAAAAAATACAAGCCGGAGGTAGAGCAAAATGGCTTGAGGTTGGCGTAAGAGATAATCCCAAGCAGTGATCGCCCGTTCTTGAACATGTCCATCTACAATCGAGGTCTCGACGACGTAAGCAACGTTATCAGCTTTTAGCTTTTGTTCAGATTGATTGGCGAAAGGTAAAAATACCAGCCAAGTACACAGGGCAGCGACGTAGAGTGGGAAATGGCTGCGAACCAATTCCTTCCACGAAGGTGAAATAAATGTTCGGTCGTACCATAGTAAGAGAATCGGTAAGGCGACTGCTACTTCTTTGCTGACCATAGCCAAGTAGCAAGCGACGATGCAGCCAGCCAGCCAAAGCCATTTTCGCGAAGAGCCAACGCTGCATGCCAAGCAAAAGAAGGCCAGCAGAAAAAACAAACCCATGAGCGATTCGTAACGCTGAATGATATAAGTCACCGATTGGGTTTGCAGTGGGTGGACCGTCCATATCAGAGCAATGATTCCCGCCAGGAGGGCTGCCTGGTCACGGTATCGAGCAGGTATGTCCTGGGAGCGAAGTGTTTTATATACCAAGCCGAAAAGAAGGAGCCCGCTCGTAGTGTGGATCGCGATGTTGACTAAATGGTAACTGAAGGGGTTCTTTCCGGAGGTCCGATAATTGAGTCTCCATGACGCCGTAACCAGGGTTCGTGGCCCCGATGGAAAATGGTGCCAAGAGAGATCCCCCAATTGTGAATTATCAACAATCTGTTTTTCGCCATCGAAGTGAAAAGGGAATTCGAGCGTTCGGTGGTAGCAAACAGCGGACGCGATCCCGATTGCTACCGCAAAAAGCAGCAAAGTCTGGCGAGACTTTTTATCGGAGACCTCAAGCATGGGAAGCAGAAAATGTCTGGGATGAAACTAAGGTTGATGCCAAACGCCCCATTCTATCCGAGGCATTCCACCTATCCGAGGAAGAGCCTCAGCGAAGATACATCTTTTCTTCAAACCTTAACGCCCCGAAGTTCTCTAGATTGCCCTGCCCTTCTCGGCCAAGGTTCTCTAGAATCCTGGCTTTGAACGCGAAATAAACGGACCAGTGCGATGGCACCCTTGAAGATCAACGGAATTCGACATTTTCTCTGCGGTATCGCCATGGGAGCTGCTGACGCGGTACCAGGAATTTCAGGGGGGACGGTCGCATTGGTGCTTGGTATCTACCGTCGCTTAGTGGACGCAGTCAGCCAGGTGAACGTAGAAGCGTTCCAATTGCTGTGGAAGCGTCAATGGCGAACATTGGCTGAGCGATTCGATTTCTGGTTTCTGTTGGTGCTGCTGGGGGGAATTGCTTGCGGCCTACTTACCTTCGTAGTGATATTGCACGAGCTCATCGGAGAGGCAGGGCATCCGGCTTCGACGCGGCCTTTAGTTTATGCAGTTTTTTTCGGCGCCATCGTCGCCTCTGGCTTTCTTGTCGGCAAGATGGTTCGGCCGGCCAACGCTAACCACGCGATACTATGTGTGATACTCGCATCAGTCGGCGCCGCATTCGCTTGGTGGTTGACCGGACTTCCGGCACTCGAGGCTTTCAGCTCGGCCCCTAGCCCCTTCATCTCTTTTCTATTGGGGGCGATCGCGATCTGTGCGATGATTTTGCCTGGTCTCAGTGGTTCTTATTTACTTTTGGTCTTTGGTGCTTACCACTATTTTAGTGGTGTTCCCAAGGCATTGGCAAAAGGGCAGATTGTCGTTGGGGATCTGTTTGCATTTGTCTGCTTTGCCGTGGGATGCCTGGTGGGGCTGCTTTCGTTCAGCAAGGTTCTCAAGTGGCTATTACATCAGCATGAAGCCGTTACACTTTCGGTGATGGGTGGTTTCATGATCGGAGCGTTGCGCAAGCTCTGGCCATGGCAAGGAGACGAAGTGGAAACGCCTTTTGCCAATGAGTCTGCAATTTGCTTCGGCTTAATGGTGTTGGCGGCAATCGTTGTTATCGTAATAGACTTCTTGGCCCGCCCGAATGTTGAAGAGCAAATCGAAGCGGATCATTCCAGCCAGCGGGCATCGTGACCCCGGCTCTTGAGTTCCTCAACAAAGCTTTTCGGGCCATGTGTGCAAAAGACAGTCTTCGCTTCAACTTCTTCAACGGCTCGAATTAGTTGATCGAAGTCCGCGTGGTCGGAGAGTGGAATCCAGTGATCCTGGGGGGCATTTCGCCTTCGTCGAGGATCGAAGGCCCAGCCGGTAACATGGAACTTTTCAACGTGGACGGCACCAGGTAATCCCCCCGGCGTTATTGGTTTCGGGGGAACGATCACGACACAGCCTGGGACAGGCCGCCCCTGGTAAGGTCGACAATCGCCCAAGTCACAGCCAGCCTCTTGATAGATCTGGCTGATCGCATAAATGTCTGGATGCTGAAGGACAGGGATGCCGTTGGACGTCAAGATCTTGGTGACCTCTTGAGACTTACCCAGCACGTAAGCCGAGATAACCGGCGTTGCTCCACGGCGGAAGGCTTCATGGACCTTTTCCAAAAGCATCTCAATCACAGTGTCCCGGGGCGGCAGTCGGTAATTCGGATGGCCGAAGGTACACTCCATAATTAAGTAGTCCGCCGACCGAAGTTGGGCTTCTTCCGCCGTCGCCGAAGGTCCTAGTCGGAAGTCTCCGGTGTAAAGCACCGTTCCCTTGTCGTGTTCTGCGTAGACCATAGCAGAACCCAAGATATGACCAGCAGAGTGTGCCGTGAGTTTAAGGCCGGCAATTTCGATCGCTTCTCCCAACGGCATGATCTTGGTGGAAACATCTCCCAAACGATAACGAACGAGTCTTGCTGTCGGTTCGGTACACAGGGCCATGGCGTGGTGGGCGGCATGATCCATGTGGGCGTGAGAAATAAACCCAATGGCCTGACGTCGTGTCACATCGAGAGCAATGCGGGAAGGAAGCAGGAAAAGTCCACGATCCATCGCGAAAAGTCCAGAAATATGCCCTGCCCTTCGTGGCAAAGGGGCAAAATCGGACGAAAGCATCTGTTGTTTCGCGCTTTCTGACGTGTTGGTCGCTTTTCTTCCGGACAAGGACAACCTAGAATTAACAATTGAGGTTAGGGCGTTCACGTTGGACGTTCTACCTCTTTGTACTCCATTACTCAAGCTTGTGGGGTCAACTGCCGATAGGTAGAAGACGAAATCTCAGAAATGGGAACCTAGGTTTGAGGAAGGTTACACGGGGGCGAACTGGTATCGACCGGATAGTCTGAAGTGTAAGTTGCGTGTCGTGGTTGGTCAGCAGGCCACGTAAAAAGCCGACCAAACAATAATTGCAAACGATAACTTTGCACTGGCTGCCTAATTAGCTGTAGCCCCAACTGAGGGTCTTTGTCGGAGAGACCTGAAAGTTGGATGCCAATTCCGACTAGCCAAGGGTCATGTGGAGCACGCCTGAGGTTAAAAACCGTTCTCCTCTAGTTTCCTGGGAATCCTGACGATTGGAGTCCCAGGTTGCGAAACTCAAATAATCGCATACACACGTAGACGCTTGCATGGAAATGTCGCGGCACGCGGGTTCAATTCCCGCCGCCTCCATTTTTGAAAAGGCACTCAGGTTTACTCTGGGTGCCTTTTTTCGTTGGTTTTTTAAATCCTTTTGTGTAACACTACCGGCCATAAATCCAGCCACACCTGGACATTTTGTTGACTTTCAAAGGGCGAAATATTGACTTTGGACTTCCCGCTTGGTCCCAGAAAGCGTATTGTAGGCTCAACTTCAATATTTTACGGTGGGTGGAGGGAAGTCAGAGTGGGATCAGTTTACGACACAGACTTAAAGCAGGACCAAGGCGTTTGGATACGTTGGCTTGGAGAGAACGAGTCGGGCACGAAGCAGTGTTTTAGGCTGGGTAAGGAGAAAGCCGAAGCGAAGCGTCGCCTTCGACTAATAACTGCACTTTACGAAGCCCAGGTGGATGCCGCGAAGCTTAACGGCGGAACGTGGTTCCCCGACCAACTCAAGGCTGCGAAGCAAATCGCAAAGGGCAAGCAGGCCATACTGCCGCGATTAACCCTTCCCGCGAACGAGACGGATTCCATTCGACAGTCCGGGGAAAGTTATGCTCGGCTTCTTGCAGCCCTTAATCGCCGAGGCGATGCATTTGAACCTGAATGCTCAGAAGACTTCGCTGATGCGTTGGAAGATGTAGCCGCCGATCAGAAGCGACATCGTCTGACTAACGCGTGGTTGCTGGGCACAAATCCTGATCGCGATCCAACCGGACAAACCGTGAATCAAGCTCTTAATGCATTCACAGACTACCTTACCACCCAGTACACGTTGCCTGACGGAAACCTATCCCCTTGGGGCAAGACGCAGATCGACCAACTGAAGTCCTGGCGTCATTACATGGAGGTTGCGACAGAGAGTCGAAATGGAGAAAAGATTCCATTGCTTTTGCTGCAAACTGATCTAGCCGATGTCACACCTGCAAAGGCTCAGCAAATGGTCGATGCAACGAGAAACAGACCTTTAACTTTCGAGAGCAAGAAGTCTCGTCGCATGGCGGTCAAAACGGCGTTGAGCATCAACAAAAAGATCAAGCACTTCTTCGATTGGCTCGATTTGTCGGATGAATGGCACTGGTGGGAACCGCCGCGTTTCCGAAAACTGAAGTTCAAAGTAGCAGAGTTGACCCCACAAGAGTCACACGAAGAAAAGCTTAAGAAAGAGCGTTGGCGGCTATCCGACGACGAGATTCAAACGCTAGTCAAATACGCAACTCCGGTTGAACGTGTGCTGCTAGTGCTGGGACTGAATTGTGCGTTCGGTTCTGGTGAAATCGGAAACCTACGAATCCCCTACGTAAAGTTCGCGACATCTGAAATTGATGGCATTCGCTTCAAAACGGGGAGCGATACACGACATCATTTGTGGCCCGAAACAGTTGAAGCACTTCAGTGGGAGCTAAATCGCCGGAAGGCAATTCCGAAGCAAGAAACGAGCAAGGACATATTCTTTCTGTCGGAGAAAAGTGGGCAACCGCTTTGGAAAAAATCGAAGGCGGGCAACTACAACAACGGGATAGCAAAACGATGGACTGATCTGTTAGATCGCGTCCAAAAAGACCATCCCAAGTTCCACCGCTATAGCTTCGGTAAGCTGCGTAAAACGGCTGCCATTCGGATCATCGAACTTGCTGATGCAGAAGCCGCAAGCATGATTTTGGCTCACGGAATTCCATCGGAAGACAAAATTCTTTCGGCGTATGTAACCATCCCTTGGCAAAAACTATACGAGGCACAGAAAGCATACGGCGAAACGGTGCGACCGCTTCTGGCAACCCAGCGGCCTGCGTTTGAGCAGCCGCCCAAGAACTACATCGGCGACAAGGCGGCACAGATCATTGAGCAGCATAACGCTGGGAGTTCAGCGTACCAAATTGCTGATGAGGTTGGTGTTTCCGTCATGACGGTTTATCGACACTTGACACGTGCTGGACTGCGAGACACACAACCGTGATTTATCTTCCGCGATCAGTTCGCACAGATTGACCGAGACAAAGCCTCGCTTCTCAGATTATCCATCTATTCCACGCACCAACGCTCGCAGTCGTGGGAGGAATTTCAAGCACCGCAACTTTGTCAAATCAAAAAAGCTACGTATAATCCTCCCGACGCGACGATGGATCACGAATCTGCCGCCGCGTCACTCCTATGAAAAAGCTTTATGGCTTGTCGCACGTTGCGGCAAAAGCCGCCTATTCAGCCCATCTTATCCCAGGGCACAAAAACGCTATTGGTACGGCTTTACGCACCCGTAGCGAAGCATTCATAGGAGACGTTGATTTGTCCACATCAGATACGATCTTGCTCGCGAGCTTCGAACGGAAGCTGCAACTGATACGCGACCGAGTGCGGGGCGTGGCCCATCGGTACTATACCGCCTGCTATCTAGTGGGACGCCCTGGTACGTCGAAGACTTACACGGTCAAGCAGGAGCTAGAGAAGCTCGACGTTCCATTCATTATTCGCAACGCTCGTATGTCCGCAATGGGCTTGTTCAACTTTTTGAACGAGCACCCAGAACACGTTGTGGTTCTCGATGACATTGGTTCGTTGTTTCGCAACGACTTAGCCGTCCAAATCTTGATGGCGGCACTTGATGGGGACTCAAGTAAGCCCAGGAAAGTGACGTACAAATCGCAAGACAAGGACATCTCTTTTGAATTCGCGGGCGGCATCGTCGCAATCAGCAACGTTCCCCTACGCAACGATCCGTTGGCGACTGCCGTGGCGAGTCGCGTTACTCAAGTCGAACACGAGCCAAGCGATGACGAGATTGCTGCCTTCATGCGTCATTTCTCTCAGCATGGCCACAAGGAGTTGTCGCCAGTCCAGTGCCGCGAGGTCGTCGATTTCGTCATCACAGAAACTCGAAACTTCGATGAACGTCTTGATCTACGTCACATGACGAAAGCGTTCGAAGACCGAAGGCAATGGGAGCATGGCCACGCTGAAACCCCGTGGCAAGACCTTGTTCGCACCAGCCTCAAAAAAGTGTTGTTCGGCACTCCAGTGGCGAGAACGAAGTCAGATGATATCGAGGAGCAACGAACGCGAGTGAAAGATGCTGTTGCAAAGTTCCCCGGTGACACCAAGCGTCAAATGGAAGAGGCGAATCTCAAAAAGACCACGTACTACAAGCGACTGCGAGAAATTCAGCCCGTGTGATTGAGTCACAGAGATCGGACGCCAGTTTTCCAGTTTTCCAGTTTTCCGCGAACGCGGTTTTCAGCGACCTCGCCGCCGATCCGCCGACAAAGGGTTCAATAAGTGACAACATATGCAACCATATCCACCCATCCCGATTGATTCAATCGTTCACGGTGACGCTGCAACCGTGCTTAGTCAATTCCCAGATGAGTCAATCGATCTCTGCATCAGCAGTCCGCCCTACGATACGCTGCGAGCGTACAACGGTTTCTCGTTCGATGTCGCAGCTATCGCGAAACAGTTGCTTCGAGTTTTGAAGCCGGGTGGCGTGGTCGTGTGGATCATCGCCGACGAAACCATTCAAGGATCGGAGTCGGGATCGAGTTTTTCTCAATGCCTAACTTTTCGAAATGCAGGGTTCCGCATTCACGACACGATGATTTATGAAAAGCGTGGCATTCGTTACCCAGACACGATTCGGTACTATCCGTGCTTCGAGTTCATGTGGGTGTTTTCGAAGGGCAAGCCGCGAACAGTAAATCAAATTCGAGACCGTCAAAACCAATGTGCGGGACAAGCGTTCAACTACACGAACCGAAATCGTGACGGCTCGCTGCGGAAGACGGTGAAGAAGCCGAAAGGAAAAACGCTAGGAGTGCGTCGAAACATCTGGACGTATGACGCGGGAGGAATCCATACCGCCCCAGATAATTTGTGGAAGCAGCATCCAGCGGTAATGCCATTGAAGTTAGCCGAAGATCACGTCGTCTCGTGGTCAAGCCGAGGCGATGTCGTAGTAGATATCTGTTGCGGCAGTGGCCAAGTCCCAATTGCTGCACTGATACGTGATCGACGGTTTATCGGGATCGACTGTTCCTCTGATTATGTTAGCCTCGCCCAACGCCGCGTAACGCACTTTCAGCGATTGCTCGATCAAGACACGATGGACGCGATCATTCAACTGGATGAACACATCTGCAATCCGCTCGCCGCAATCTAGTTGCATCTCAATCGGCGAAATCTTTTTGCACCACGTTTGACGATAACGGATCGCGTTACTTCTTACGTTTCACCCCAGTGAAAACGAACGGTCAGGTTCTTCGTAACTTACTTTCTTGCAAGCACTTAGGTGCAATTGAACGGTTTCTCTTGCCGTTCATTATCTGAACCGGCTAACACGCCCGCACGTCATCTGCGAATCGCGTAAGACCAAGAAGTTTTCGTCGCCATGATGAAGAAATCGTCGCTGCCACATAGATATCTGCAAAGGAGGTTCAACATGAATCAAGACTTATCAAGCATCGGCGATGTCAGTCGTAAAATTGGCATCGCGAGACACAAGATCGAATACGCAATTGTTAACGGATCGATCTTGGAACCAAAGATTCGCATCGCTAATAAGCGAGCGTTTAACGAATCAGAGGTCAATACCATCGCCAAATACTTTGGCAAGACAATCGAAGTCGGTAATACCGACGAAGGAGTACAAAATGAAGCTACGTTATGAATATATGAATCAACGCCAATTGGGACAACTTTTCAACGCCACGAGCCATGACGTTGGGAAGTGGTTGAGAGACTTAGAATTAAGGAATCAAAAGGGTTCACCGTCGAGTGAGGCATTCCAGCGAAAACTCGTCAGCAAGAACTTCGACACGAATGGAACTTATAGCTATGTATGGCACGCGGAGAGAACCGCAAGGATATTGGAAGAAGCGGGGCACCCGTTGGCATCGATCATGCCGACTCAAGTTGTTGAGACACCGGCTGTAAAAGGGCCATTCACACTTCGTGCAAGTGATGCAGACAACTGGCATTTGGTCGGCAACGATAACCAGGTAACGATTGTCATCAGAGGTGAACGGAACGCGGACGCCGTAAAGCGTGTGATGAACATCGCCCATCGAGCCGGAATCCTTAACCGAATTTCCGAGAGCCAAGCACTCTCCGAGCAACATCAAAGCAATCAGCCATTGGCCGAAGTCGCTTCAGATGACGCAAGCACAAGCGAATTCCAGATTTACCAATCTACGTGATCATCTTTATGTAGTAGGAAACAAAATCCCAATAGAAGGAAACGAATAGACAATTGAAATGGATCAGAAAGAGAGAATTAGCAGAACCAGAACGGCACAGCGTACCTGTCGAATTCTCTTTGCCGAGGACAGGATCAACCCGATCAATTTTCAGGGAACGATGCACGTATCGGTTGATTTTGATCTGGCGATGCTTCGAAGAGAACTATCAAGAGGAGCGGCAAACGGACTTGTCGCTCCCCTTTTTTCAAAGGTTGAAAGATCAAAGAGAGGCAAGCGAAGTCACCTGCATTTCTTGTGGCACGATGATCCTGACAAAGCCAAATTTCGTTCTGTCCTAGTCATGCTCCTGAACAAGCAGGGTGTCGAGAGCAAGAGTCTCCGACTCTCAATTTCGAGGATCAAATCCAAGAGAGCAGTCTTTCGGTACTTCTCAAAATCATTCAGCAACTTCGCGACCGAGAAACGAAAAACGTTCACCGTGGGCAACTTTTATACAAAGCCAGCGAAGGAACTTGCGAGTCGAACTCCCAAACAGATATGGGACTCGAAAATCAATCACATTGCGATGGACCCACTCGCACTCGAAGCAATCAGAAATGGACTCGTTGATCGAAAGAATCTTGCCGATCCAAGATGGTTGTCGTTCTGGAAGCGAGTGGGGCGAAAGTCGATTGAAGGAGTCATTGTTCAAGAATTTGGCGATGAGGGAAACTTTTCTTGAAGGTTTCTCTGCTTTAAGAGTTGACGTGCTACCAAGCATTTTCCGAGACATTTGACTGCCGTTGCAACACGAGTAAATGTTGGATCGCAAATCGGCAACATTCTTGTTTGTCAAACCCAAATTCGTTCGTATAACGAAGCAGTCGAAACAACCAAATGCAAACGGCTTGGTTGGATCAAAACAAGAAATCAAAATACTTAGATCAGGAATTCAAATCATGAGTAATGAAGTAAAAAAGATCGATTCAAACCTAGAAGCTCACTCAATATCGATAGAGCTAATCTGGAATTCTGACAACAACAGCATTGGAGAAATCGAAGATCACTACGATACCTTGCGGGAACACTTGCCGGAAAACGAAGCTGAAGGACCGTCTATTTATAGTCATCGGGTTCGAAGCGAAATTCGCGATGCAACGCTTGGTGGAGACGTTTGGCATGGCACGGTCGAAGGCCCTGGTCGGGAATGGAGTGCAATATTAGCCTTCATCGTTTCAATGGGTAGAACCTACGGACAGTTTGTGGCTACGGCATTCAAGACTGACGACAAATCGGATGGCACTCGAATTGAAGGAGTGATAATCCGCGATCAAAAACTGACGAACTTCGTTCTTGAGCATGGCCAGTATTCTGACGAAACCTGTTGCGTTACTTCTGAACTGGAGCCATTGATTACAACTGCAATTTCTCTCGAACAGATTCCCGTCGCTGAGGATGAGAGCATGTTCGCCGACGTGCGTAAAACTCACGAGTGCCAAATCGACGAGTCGTGGGTTAAAGAAGGCTTTTAAGCATTTCACGCACTATGTTTCGCCAACTGTAGAAAACGCATTTTATTGAGGATTTAGAGATGGAGCTTTCAGAGCAACAGCATAGCACCGAATACAAATTGGCACAGAAGTTTATCGCCAGCCAGTTGCTGGGTCAGTATCCGACGATTCGGCACGCTTTAGGCAACTCATGTGCCGCTGATCTTTGGTTGGATAAACCACATTCCCGATTGACGAAATGAAAGGCTTGGAAGCGTGCTGTAGATTGGACCGGATTTAATCGCGGCGACGCAACGAGCGATTCGTCCGTTTCCTTCACTACCAAAATAGCATCAATCCGCAATCGCTTTAATCAGAGCTTCGCGAGCGTCGGTGTAAAACACGACAGTTACTTTCGTCGCCAAATCGTCAGAAAGATCGAAGAGTTGTTTTCGTGCTGAAACTGGCATGAGAACAACGGAAGCACCTTTTTCGACCGCAAGCTCAACAACGTCGATTGCGTTGTGGAGCGGATCAATCGAGCCACCAAGATTGATGCCACCGACGACGACAAGTCCGCCACGCAGGCTTTTGCTGATGAGAGCGGAACACATTGCCAGCAACGCCGCTACTCCCAATGCTCGCCCACCCTTGCTCGCGTCAAACGCTCGAAGCTGAACCGAAAAATCATGCTCTCGTGGGTTACGATCCCCAACCAATTCACCGGCACGGGAATAGAGATTGGCCTCGGCATATTTAACTGATTCTGCGAAGGCTGGAGGAGCCGGTCGATTTAGAATTCTGACGCCGCTGCCAGGTCCTTCCGTGACTTCGATGCGATACAGACCAGAACCTTCATCTTGATCACCTGGGCTTATCGACCAAACTTGCCCTGGCGGTAACGGATCGCGAGCAATGTGGTCTTCGCTCTGAAGTTCTGGCGTGACGACGAATTGCTCGATTCCGTCCGAACCGAGCGTGTAGCTGAACTGAGTGTTGCGAAACTCAGCACTTCCAATTCTTTTCTGTTGTTCCTTGACCCGGCGACGGCATTCCAATGCCAACCGGATCGCCCACTCAAGATCGTCGTCCGACACTTTGTCATCGGGGCAGGGATGAATGAGCTTTAGCAATCCGTTGATTGTTTTGTTGACGGCGTTCTGATCGCGGCCACTGAGGGCACCGCCCCAGGTCACCCGGCCTTGCAGAACTGCCATGCGGTTATGGCTTCGCAGGCGACTCCAGCATTCGCTGAGAAAATCAGAGACGAGACCGAAGTGATTCGTTTTGACCGGCTCACTGATCTTTGGGACATCCCAACCGGGGAGATAGCAGTGGATGCGGTCCATGAAAGCCGTGTCATGTCGCATTTCAGGTGGCATAGGTCCGAATAGATGTCCAATGCGTTGTTGATGTTGCACGTCTACATCAAAGTTGCCAACCATCACGACGCTGCCGTAAGCTCGGATGCTTTCTTTGCCTCGACTGAATTCTCCCGACTCCATGTATCCCTTCATGATGTTGACGCCATCCTTCTGATCGAAGGAAACGCCAGACACTTCGTCGAAGCAGACCACATCGTACTGACATACCAACCCACGCTGTCCGGTGTTGTTGTTCACAAACATCCGAGCAACCGTTGCTTTTCCCCCGGATACCAGATGAGCGTAGGGAGAAATCTGCTGGAACAGATGACTCTTGCCTGTTCCTCGCGGACCAAGTTCGACGAGGTTGTAGTTGTTCTCAACAAACGGCACCATTCGCAGCAACATGGCATCCAAGTTGCGACCCGTAACCTGAGTTGGTTCAAGACCGATACTGCGTAGTAAAAAATGTTTCCAGTCTTCAGTCGATAACTCTCGTCGCCCTTCAAACAGTGCGTCCAGAACGTCACGCTTAGACAGTTGAATTGGCCGCAGAGCGGATACCGTAAATGGTCTTCCGTTCTTTTCCTCCGCGATCACCGCATCGTAGCTGAGGTCGATTTCGGCGTAGAAGCCGCCCGTCAACATTCGCTCGTTGTCATGGACGATCCGGTCGCCAATGCTCACGTCTTTAAGTTGAACGCTCGGAAGAGATGCCAGGAACGAGTTGGTCTTCGTGTCGAGGCGGGCAGAAATGATGTCAATGATTTTGACGGACCCCGACTCTCGGGCACGAGCCTTGAAAAGCTCCTCCTCGCCGCTGCGAACCGCTCGATCTCGAAGCTGTCGCTCAACAATTGCCAGTCCTTCTTGAATTTCCTCTTCGTCGATGCTCGCACAGTAGCGTCCCAGGAGAAACTCGCAGACGTATGTCGGCACCGGGTATTGTCGTGCAAATTGCCGAACGAGGTCCTTTCGGACGATATACCCGTCAAAGGCTCTGGTGGCGATGCGATCTAATTGGTCCAATTCAATGGCAGCCATTTAACCTCCCACCGTCACTAATGACTTGTCGATCACACTACCAGTGGCGTCAAGCAATACCAGAGTTGTAGCACTCCCTTCTCGCGATTCGTCCGTTACGATCAACGACAAAGTGCCATCGGTGCCAATCGCTTTTTCGCCCGCCAAAGACGTGGAAGGATCAGCCGCCTTATCCCGTAAGTCGGCCTTGCAACCATCGAAGGGACCTGAGATTTTGATTCGCACTCGCAGGCCAGCCCACTTAACCGTCTCGAATTTCGCTCCAGCCGTAGGCTGAGTTCCTGCTTTGATCGACAGTTGGGGTACAACGCATTCCTGAAGACTTAGGCCACCGTGACTGTACTCCGCACCTTCCATGAAACAGTCAATGCCGGGCGGGCAAGCAATTCGCACTTGGTCTGCCCAAAACCAGGAAAAGCAGGACAATTCAGTATTTGAGGAATCTTTCACGACTGCACATCGCCGCCAACGTGTTGCCGTCAGGTATTTTGGCAAGTCGGTCTTCGGCAATCCGCCAGGTAGCAAGAGCCAGCCGTGGTCCGTCACAATTCGCACTTCTTGCCAACCAGCCTCAAGCAGCGACTCTACGCGATAGACCAATGTACTGATGAGTTCGGGGATACGGTGTGCCATGCCGCTTCCCTCCTGGTGGCCAGTTTTGTCCAGGTTCCCGAACTCGGCCCATGCTCTACCTGTCGGATCGCCGATTTCGTCAGATTTCAGAATTTGAAAACAGTCATCGAGCATCAGCTTACGAAAACGATCAATCGTCAGCGGCTTTGAACCTTCTTCAACACACGGGCGGAACTCTTCTCCGACCTCGGACCCCGTAATCTTTGATGCGACAGGTGAAACAGCGGGCTTGGCGGTTGGTGTCACCGAGGGAAGGGCGGAAAAATGGTGGTGGCAATCAACCTTTCCGACGTTCGTCTCAAGGGCCTCCTTGAACTTCTGACCCACATCGTAACGCAGCCCGTCCGCAAACAGTACGCAAGTTCCTTTCGGCACATCAGCCAGGCGAGGCACTTCACGATTTGGTAACGGATGCACTTTGGCTCGTTGCTGAAACAGTTCCGCCGAATCTCGAAGCCAGGGGGCATAGACCTTTACTATTGCCACCGTGATCGCGTCACGGTCAGGAGGGCGAGTGACTGAGGCCAGAGCGTCCAACATCGCGGCATCGGTACGCCATCCACCCTTGGTGTAGACTTCAACCATGTCTGCTGTGGTTGCTCCTGCCAGACACTTCTCTGTGGACTCGGACAGTGTGGCAAGGTGCTGGATGGCGAACGCGAGTGGTGAGTGCCCAACTTTTGCCCAAACCCATTTACGTCGAGTCCCATGTTGCTTCTCAAGTTCCAGCAAACTCTTTCGGGCATCGTCCAGACTCGACGAAGACAATTCCGTAAGTGCTGCTCGAAGTCGATCTTCTTCCGCGTCGTTGTCTTGAGGCCACGATTCGACGAGCAAGTGCCCTAACAGATCGCCAGGTTTGGGGGATGGTTTGGCCTTCCGCAAAAGCTCTGCCAATCCCGCGTAACGCGAGGGGGCGACTGCAAACCGTTTCCAGGCCGTCTTCCAAACATTCTTCTCCTGCCTGCCCAACAACTCGGCACCGATCAACTCACCGTCACGGGCCGGATCGAAACCGAAGTCGGCGATACAGCGACTACACAGGATTTCCCAACGACCTGTCTCCCACCGATCTCGCGTCCCTTTCGGATCAGACAGCCACGATAACAAGTCGTCTACGAAATCATCGCTGACCAGCGAATCAAAATAAGTGCTGTTGAGTTCTCCGCTGTTTGCCTTCGATTCAAGGTCGGCTACCGGAACATCCACCAGCTTGACCAAGGCTCGTCGTATGGATTCCGTAGTGGCACGATCCTTGGCGATCTTCAGTTCCAAACCACCGTGATTGGTTTGCAGAAACGCATTGATCGTCCAGTCCTTGCCGTTGTACTGCGACCAGAAGACGCCCCGGTACTGCAATTCAGCAAGTGGCTTGAGGTCGGCGGGGCAGTCCTCCGTTGCACGAATGGTCGCTCGGCTTACACCTGGCAGATAGATGATTGGAACGGTGCCTTCGGCCAGTGAGACGGAAGAAACTCTGCCAGACAAAACACATCGCAGCCAGATGGCGGGACCGCTTCGATTAGTCTGGTCGTAAGGCCCGAAAACAAGAAAATGGGGTAGTACCATTCGCAGTCGAGGAACCAGTTGCTCCCACTCTCGCTTCTCGTCCGGCCAAAGTACGGCGGCAGGCTGCACAACATCGTCGCGATGATAGTCGGCAGCATTCTGAAGTGACAGGAGAATAGCGTCGAATAGGGTGGGGTCCTCTAGGGCTTGGGAGGTGCTCATGCGACCCCCTTCGCTTCACGAGCAGCTTGTTTCTCCGCGTTGGTCAAATGAACGTCATTGACACGCTCACCTTTTGGTGTGTTGCCATCCCAAAACCAAGGAAATTCGTCTTTGGTGCGTTCCGGCTCCTTTCCGCGATCCTTAGTCCACTTGATGTTCGGCGTTTTTCGTAATATGCCCGCTTCTACAAAAGGCCGAATGTTTACTCTAACACCATCGTTGAAGTCAGGATTCCAACCAATTGCTTGTTCATGTAATGGCTTCCATCGAACGAAAATGTCATATGGAGGCTCGCCATCTAGGATTAGCTTGAGTTTCGCCTGAAGCTCTTTGGCAGCGGCCAGCCGAAGGTCCGATCCTGCCTTACCGGATTTTGCATCGCCCTCTTGAGCTTTCAGCCAGTCTCCGAGGTAGGAGTATGTCAAGTTTTCCAACATCTTGTAATTGAGTTTGTGGTAGTTCACCAAGCAAGAGAAGCCGTCTTTGCGACCATCCCAAATGTGCCAAACAAAAGGACGATTCTCAAACACTCGGATATGATCTTCAAAGAAGCGGGTTTGCAGCCAATCCGATAAAGACAAGTTGCTACCAAATCCAGATGAGGCCAACATCGCCCCAACTGTATGTGTATTCCAATCGTCTCCGAAGGCCGACTTAATAGTCATTTCTACAACATCCTTCGCGGTCTTCTTCCCTCTTACGGCTGGAACACAAAGAATCCCATGCTGCTCATCAATTGCTACTTGCCGACACGGCCACCGATAACCAACCGCCGTGCATACTGCAACTTGAAGCGAACAATCACTGTTAGGCAGCACTTCGTCGTAGAGCCATTGTGTAGGATTGGATGAGTGAGGTTCGGGAACTGCATTTTCATTTGCGGCCTCAATCCAATCATCCATGCAAAAGGGAACTTGGTCCAAAGTGCCATTCGTGACTTTCAGAGCTTGGTCAATTGAACGAACAGTCGGTGCAAATTCTTGCGATTTGCAGAACTCCCATATAGCAGGCAAGATGCTAGGATCGTTAGGCATTACGACGGCAACATTCTGGTCGAACGCTTCCCCGACAGATAAGCAGCACGGAAGATTCCCAACGAGTCTCACCAGAACTCCACGCCTACCCCATGTTTCTTCACCACGCAAATACACGCCAGGTTGGATGGGATTCGTCATCGCATCGAGCCACACCACTCCTTCACATCCTCCGAAATCCATCGTGGAATCAACACTGCTCTGCAATCGAACCCATCCTTGAGGGATATGGTCCATTTCCCAAAAGTTTCGACGATAGCGTGGGTCGTCACCTGTGCCGAGACCTTTGTAAGCATGTGCATACTTACCAAGAGATTCATTGTGTGATGTTTCGCCTAGTACGACGCGGGCGTCGGCTTTCTTTGTCAACGACAATTGCGGAGTGGACACGGCACCTGTGTTCTGAAGTGACTGACTTTTAAGCGTTGCAGTTCGCTCATGCGACACATCAATGCCAACGAAATCAAGCGATTGAGTCGGAGGATCAAGCGAAAGGACTACTAAGGCCACATTAACTATCTCACCTGAGATCGTGTCGAATGCCCGTGGCCCAAGTCTGGCCACCAGTCGCCACGATGTATCTCGAAGCAGCTTTTTGCGAAGGTCTCGATAGAGCTTGAGAAATAGCCAGTTTTGTGGAGTGACTAGTGCTGTTGCACCACCTTTAGATGCTAAGCGAAGGGATCGCTCAACAAATGCGGTCGCAAGATCGGCGAGTGCATCGTGATGGTGAGACTCCAGACGATTTCGCAATACCTCGGCTTGATCCCGAAAACCGAGATAAGGGACATTCGTTGCAATCAAGTTGAACGTGCTACTGAGGATATGTGCGGAGGCAGCGATGCCCATCGCTGCAACTCCGATTGCATCTTTGTCGGCGTCGTTCCCCACTCGTTCAGTAGACAACGCAGCTTGCAGCAATGGTCTCAATTCAGAGAACCCTGCTGCGAACAAATCACCAGCTTCCCGACGCGGGTCGATTAGTGAACCCAAGTGTGGTGCTTTTTGAAACAAGTCATACAGTTTGTCCATGCCATTGCGAAGCCGCGAGTCACCATTAGCAAGAGACAACCACTCCTCTTTTCTACCCGCAACTCCTTGGCCAGAACATGCTATGTGTGGTTGAGGGAGGACGCGATAGCCTAGCTGCTCTCCGCTTTCGTCCCTGATTCGCCATGCCGCTAAGGCAAGTGCAAACGCTGCAATCTGAGTGCAGCGAGGATCAAGCTCCAAGCCGAACAGATTGTCGCGTAGTACGGCATCGCAGGCTTCGCTGGCGGAAAGCCCCTCATCGTGCATCCTCAATGGAACGAGGAGATTGAATCCATTCACAATAAAATGTCCGCTTCCGCAACACGGATCAAGCATCGTGAACTCGGCCAAAGTCTTGGGCCAGCCATCAAATGATCCTGCGGCGGGTGATCCATCCTCTCGCCAACGAAGATACGGCATTTCAACCGGACATTGTTCTGGGGGAATGCCTGCTCCACCCGGAGGCCCTGTAATTCCTTCCTTTGCACACCACCATGCACCGATGGTGTTTTGCAAAAGGAACTGCACCATGTAATCTTCTGTGAAAAGCTGCGTCACTGCGGGGAGCGTGTCACCGTCAATCTTCTCTCCGCTGTCGTTGACCTTTTTTTTCCGTTTGGTCTGCCAGAACTGGTAAACCCACCCCAGGCTATCGTCCGCGAGAAAGGTCTCACTCGGCAGGCTCGCAAGAAGTTTCTCCAGTGCCAAACGATGTTCAGGGGCGAATTCGATTTCCAGAAGAACATCGTCAGTTCGGAAGACCTGGGGTAGCATGGTGCTGGCGTACCGAGCCGCCAACACAAAGCCGTTCGTCGCCCCTTCTGAAGCCGCCAGTTCTTCGCACTCCTCCAAGCTGACCGCCACGCCATCCGGGTGCATGAGCAGATGGTTCTCGGCCAGGAACTGAGCGAAGAGCATTCGATGCCAGTATTCGTAGGCAAGCTCTTGCGTCAGATGGTCAATCGTCTGTGTCTTGTTGGATTTACGAACGTCACCAACCTGACGACCACGGGCACGGAGACGATTCCGTAGCTCTCGTTCCGCAGGCGTGAAGTGGCTGTACGGTTCAACAGCATCGACCGCCCGCTTCTGCAACGCGGAACGTGCCGCTTCTTCCGCCTTCTCGCGGGCCTTTTGGCAAACGGTATCGAGGTCGGATCGAAGTTTGGATTCAAGTGCTGGCATGAGAAGTCACCTATGTCGTTATGTCAAACAATGACCGGACCATCTTTCAGTTTCGCTTTTATTGCCTCTTCCGCAGAGACCAGCCATGTTTTCAAATCGTCGCCATTCTTGATCGTGCCACCCGGCAACGACACATGCTGTGCCTTGGGTTCCAGCAGTTTCGCAGCGGCATTAACGGCCTTGGTGAATCGAGTTGGCAAAGCATCGCTGAGTGCCTTCATTTCACTGAGCTTCGTTTGCCGAAGCGTCTCCAAAATCTCTTCCGTTGTACCAATGGCGACGTTGGGCACTTGCCTGACACTGTTCGCAGACAACAGGTCGTACCGTTGCTCAGCAGTTAGCTGCTGCCAAGTAGGAGAATCGTCCAGGTCGGTAAGACCTTGTTCATGGCTCGCAGTACAAGCCGCATGAGCTTGGTTGACTTCTTCTCGCAACGCGTCAGTCAGCTTTGAGACAAGGCCAGGTACAGGATCGGGATCAACCAGAAGGCTGCGGTTCTCTTGGATTGCGTCAACATCGGGTTGGACTTCTGCGGCCACTGGCAGATCAATGGAATTGTCGAGCAACGCCGTCAGTTGTTTCCACTTCGGTAGACGCTTGAGAATCACGTCACGTTGAGACTGCCAGTCCGCAATCTCTTGCTCCAATTGACTCTTGTTTTCGTGGATCGCCATCAACTGGTCATTGCCGACTCGATTGCTTAGGTCGGTCAAGTGGGCAGTGCTTGGTTGCTTGGGAAGCGGGGCGTCTCCACCAGACTCTTCTGCCAGCTTGACCATCCTGTTCAGAAACTTGAGAGCATCAATTGATTCGTTGTTGGGCGTCGTGTTGAGGCCAACCTTCTTGAAGAGGCCGCGAAGTGCAATTAACTGCACTTTGGACAACGTCACAGTTTCAACGCGGAACTCAGCGGTCGTGATATTCTTCTGGTCGAGCTTGCCTTTGACGACAAGCTCACTTCCGATGCGTGCCTGCAACTGCCCCCCGGTGTGAAGGACAACCAGTGCGGCGTCGATGGCGTCCTGGGGCCAACCATATTGTGGATTGCCAAAGTTCCGCCGCACTTCGGTTCCCTTTTTGCCGGTCCCGACAAAATCGAGAACCGCCTTGCAAACGGGGTGAGCATCGGGATCACCTTTATGACCCACAGCCGCCAAGGCATCGCCATCACCCTTCTTGGCACGCTCAAATGCTTTGTGCCAATCGGGAGAGTCCGCAAGGTGAAATTGTGGATAGAGGCGATCTAAACACGACTTCGCTGCATCCTCAACCTTTGAGGTAAGCAAAAGTCCGTTGACTTGCTCTCCGCCTGCCAAGTACACGGAGGCTTCATCGAGCAACTCGAAAACCAGGTCATTACGATGCTTGAGGGCTTGAGTATGCCGCGTCTCCATCGACTTCTTCGCGTCCAAGCCTTCATCACTGCTTGGCGTTCCCTTGATCTCCAACGTCTTTTCAGCCGCGTAATAATTGGCAATCGACTGCTTAATCGCTTCGGCTTTGTCGCTACGCGGAATAAATCCATAAACGATTGCAGCTTCGTCACCGGCAGTACGAGCATCGGCGAGGACGGTCTTCTCTTCGACTTCCCAACCATCACGAATCCAAACGGGAATCTCGCCTCCATCGGTGGAAGGAGCGTCGGGACCAAAGTGCAATGCGAACTTGCGAGTTTCCTTGCTGACACCGTGGGCGAGTTTCGATTTCTTGAGAATCTCGCTGCAATGCGTCTTGAGAAGTTGGGATCGCTCGCTCGCCAATTTTCCTGAGTCTGTCAGCAGTTTGTTGCGAGCTTCCTGGAAGGCTTGGTTCCACTCTGCACCTTCACGGGTTTGCATCCGATATTCGTCTTCCACCTGCATCACTGCACCGGACGCGACGAGCTTCTCCAGGAGTTCTGGAACTTTCTTGCGAAGTTCGGCACTGCTGACGTTCAGGTCCGTGACCAACAAGTCTGCAAGGGTGTCGGGGTTCGCTCGAATTCCAGCATCGGCAGGGCCTTCGTGCGGAAGTTGGCCAACCAGGAAGATCAATGCACAAAGTTGATACCGCAGGTCGCCGTCATCTTCCTGCTTCTGCTTGGCAATCGTCTCGGATATTTCTTGTAGCAGAACGCCTGATTGCAGCATCTTGCTTTTGATTGACGAATCATAAATGAACGCTCCACTCACAACGGTACCGAGATCGTAGTCGGCGGTCTTGAGAACGGCGTCGTAAACGATCCACAGTTGATTGCGTAGTTGGGCACCCGTTCCTGCTTTGTCTACGGCCCGAAGTACCCTTTCCCAAAATCGGCGACGAGTCGGAAGGATTGGATAGTCCTGGACGATCAACTGTCGGTCACGGGTCGTGCTGGCGATCTTCGTGTTGGAAAGTTGCCGCTCAATTTCGCCACTGTGATCTTCGAGTAGTTTCTTGACGGTTTCGACCGAAGAAGGTTTCTTCTTCAGGACGACCTCCCGTGTGACCTGTTCCACGTCCGTATCTTGTAGCTCTACAGTAACCGGGAAGTCACCTTGGAGTTTTTGGAGCAACGGCGTGCCGTTCAGGGCGTTCTGCCCGGTGGCGACGACCATCAACGAGGCCCCCATCTTCGACGTGAACTGCCTTTGCAGGATGTCGATCTCGTAACCTCGTTCAACGCTGTCGCCAATATACTGCTGAACCTCATCGAGGACGATGAGCGTGCATGGCAGCTTGCCATCGCGGGTGAGTGCCTGCTTCGTCTTGGCGACCATTTCGTCAATGGTAACGTCATCCTTTTCAGGGAACTGCTTTTCCAGCAGCATCTTCACTTCGGCGGAAGAGTTCGCAAAATCGGGTCGGACTGCGAGGATTGCTTTCGCCATCACATCGGACACGTACAAGTTCGCCAGTTCGAGATCGAAATCTCGTCCGGCGTTCTTCACTTGTTCGCGGACGGCCTCTTCCAAACCTTCATGCCGAAGCCACATCACGAAATTAGCACTAGCGAAGTGTTCGGGCAGTCCCACCGACCGAAAGACGATGCTGAGTACCTCCAAGCGAACGCTGTCACCGGCTCCTGCTCCAAGAGTTCCACCAGCAGCGTGCAATCCACCCATCCGTTTTGCTTGGGTCGATAACTCTTTGAGAAGGTCCTTGATATTCGTGGGCACGTTCTTTGGCAGCCCGCGAGCCTTGGAGCCATCGGGAAACTCGAAGTCGATCCATAGGTGCTGAAGCATCTTCACCAAATGGCTTTTACCGGAGCCAAAGAATCCGCTGACCCAAACTCCAGGCTGCTCCGCCTTGTCCAGATGACCGAGATAAGTGCTGAGAATACGAGTCATTCCCTCCGCGTATTGCCCATCGCAGACGAATTTCGTTAACTCGAACCGAAGCGTGTCGAGCCAGCGAGTCTTGCCTTCGGGGTCTGATTCCGGGGCATTAACTTTGGCGACACCCTGGTTGAGCAGCGTGTTTACGCGAGGGTCTTCATCGTAAATCTCTCGGTTTTTCATCGTCGCAATTCCCCTTCGGTGGAAGTGATTGGAACCGCGTGGTAATTCCAACCGTCGCGGGCATCGAGTAGTCGGTAGTTGTCCTGTTCGTACACGCCGGGAAAGAAGACCAGCAGTCGCCCCCGGATGTTGTTCTCAAACAGTGGTAGTATCTCGGAAATGCGGAGGAACCCGAACAAGGACGCGACTCCATAAACCGCGACGACTGTGTTCTCGGCTGGCTCGACCGCTCGCAGGGCATCGGTCAATTGACTGGCAACCGACTTCTTGAACGCCGCCATTGGAGCCGTGCCAAGCCTTGTTGGTGACTCAAAATAACTTTCTGCGTAGTCGGAATACGGCGGGCTACAAAGCCAATCCGCGAAAGCATCCGTAAAGTCAATCGCGTGCCACTGGTGTCCAGCTTGCTCCGTCGCCTCTTTGAAAAGACCGAGTCGGAACCTAAGTTTTCGCTCATCTTCCTTGTCGTAAACGGCCATCCAGACTCGCTGCGGTCCTGCGACATGCTCGTCCCAGGGCAGGCTACATATCCGCTGGTAGTTTTTGCGGAGGACATCAATCCTGCTCATATGCGGCCCTTTCCTCTTGCGATCTCAGGAGGCCGGGGAAAGTGATTTCCACGACGCTGCCAGCCGCCTTGTAGTTCAACCAGCCTTGTCGCGATGCTTCAGCCACCAAATCAGTAACGTCCGATGAAGGGCGATCCAGCATCCGTGTCCATAGGGAGTCCAGGAGCATCTTTCCCCGGAGACCACAAAGATAACCGAGCAGCACTGCGAATGCCGCAACGACAGGAGTGACCACAGGCCGTGCCCGCTGCTTCTTGATCTTGCCGGTGAGGATGCCCGCTTGTGTCCAGGTTGAGGCGAGGTTTTGGGACGTGGACTTGAGTGTGGTGTCACGATACCGGCCTGGAAACTTCTCGCGAAGCCAAACGGCGATCTCGCGAGCGTTGACATCCTGGCCTGATGGCTCCAGAAGAATTGTGGGAGTCATGTCGCGGAGTAGCGGGTCCCGTGCCACGGCAACTAGAAAGGCAAGCATTGGGCGTCCAGCACTATCCGCATTCCAGAAGTGACGGAGCAGTCGAAATACCGTGCAAGACGGATCGGTTGCGTAGAGTTCGGAGAGCCGCTTGGCGGAACGCTGACGTGTGGTTTGAGTCGGCTTTCCGAGGATGTTGTCATCAACAATGGCTGCCCCATAAACGTCGGCCCCGGCGTTTGGATTAACTTTCTCCATCACGATGGACAGTTCTTCGAACATCATCGTCCGGCTGGTATGGACGCTGGATGCTCCATTACGAAAACCAAGGGCTAGAGGGAAATAGCTTTGAACTCCGTCCACGACAACTGAACCTAACAAGCTGGGCTTCTTTAAATGGACTCATTTGCAGAATCTCGACAACGTCTCTGATTGTTGACCAAGTTGTACCACTACCGTACAGTGTGCGGAAGGTACCGACAATCCAGGGTAAAGGACGAAGCAATGCGATTCGGCAATCGGGTTCGTGAACTTCGGCAGATGCGTGGATTGACGCAACAAAAATTGGCGGAACGGCTGTCGGTTAGCCTCTCTTACGTGTCAAAAGTTGAGAACGAACGATTGAACGCGGGGGAATATCCGAGTGAGAAGTTCGTCCACCGACTCGCGGACGTACTTGAATGCGACGAAGACGAGTTGCTTTTGTTGACGGACAGAGTCCCCAAGAAGATTCGTCAGCGAATCCAACAAAAACCAGAAGTCTTCCGCCGCATTGCGGCGATGGACGACCGCTCCATCGATGCGTTGCTAAATTCACTTAAACGAACGAGGCCTGAAGCGAATCGCAAATAGAGCACAGTTTACCAAGACCGAGCGAACCCAGCAGAATCGTTGACGGTCCTGATACCACATGATTCGGTTTATTTACGAAGCAGGAACGTCATCACATGGCAACGACGGAGACTAGCGAAAAGCCCTGCACAAGTGGCGTCATGATATCGTGCGTTCGTATTTCGAACTTTCGGTGCCTCCGTGAAGTTGAAGTAGTGCTGACGCCGTCCACCGTTTTGATTGGCGAAAACAACGCCGGTAAGACCAGTTTTCTCGACGCAATCTACGCGGTTGTGGGTAGCGGCCCACGACATCTGAGCGAGGATGATGTCTATCTTGCTGCCAGCGAGTTGAAGCCACCAATCGAACGAAGCATAACGGTTGACCTTCTCATCATTCCCGCTGATGAACACGGTGTTCGCATCGATGTGTTCCCTGAGGGTAGCCCTTGGCTTCAACTCTGGGGGAATGGAATCGTCCAAGACGACGAGGATCGCGATTTTGTCGCGATTCGAATGACAATGTCCTGGGATCAAATCAAAGGCGATTACTTCACTCAACGGCGTTTTTTAAAAGAGTGGAAAGAGTCGCTCGCCGAGATGCTTGAAGCGGAAGTTGCACAACAGATTACTCAAGTAACCGCCGCTCAAACTGCTCCGTTGTCAATGTACTTTCTCGATGCCAAACGCGATGCAGCCGAGGAAATGAAGACGCGTGGATCAGTATGGAATCGCTTGGTTTCAAACCACGGACTATCTAATGAAGACGTTGAAACCATTGAGAAACAACTGAATGCGATCAACGAATTATTGGTGAATAAGAGCGGCGTGCTTTCGCACGTTCAAGAGCACCTTCATCGAGTGAGTGACGTTGTCAACTGCAATGAAGAAGACATATCGGTAAATCCGGTCGCTCGGCGACTGAGAGATTTGAGCCGAGGAATGGATGTCGTTTTGGCGACGAAGGGAGCACCGCAATTTCCATTATCACGACACGGGATGGGAACGAGAAGCCTTACCAGTGTTCTGCTCTTTCGGGCGTACATGTCCTGGCGGCAAAAGCAACAGGCTACCGACGCATTGCACCCATTCGTCGCAGTGGAAGAACCCGAAGCCCACCTTCACCCGCAAGCCCAAAGGTCGTTGTTTCAACTTCTCGTTAATCTTCCTGGGCAAAAACTGATTAGCACTCACTCGCCATACGTTTGCTCTCAAGCTGATATTCAGTCCTTCGTCCACTTTTTTAAGCATGGGCACGAAACAAAAGTGTCACGGTTTTATCGACCGGGCGACACTACGCTCAGCAAGGATGACTTGAGGGCTATCAATCGTCGTGTCATGAACACTCGCGGAGACCTATTATTTAGTCGGTGCGTTGTATTTTTTGAAGGTGAGACCGAGGAACAGGCACTTCCTCGATTTGCCGAACTGTATTGGAAAAGACATCCAAACGAGGTTGGTATTTCCTTCATATCGGTCGGCGGAGCCGGTAACTATTTGCCGTTTCTTCGACTTGTTACAAGCTTCAATATTCCCTGGGTAATCTTTTCTGATGGGGAACCAAATGCGATCAGGGATTTGAATGTTGCTCTCAAGAAATCTGGACATCCACAGTGTGACGCGAATGATCGTTGCGTGATATTGCCAAGTGGAATGTGTTTTGAGCAATATCTAACGACTCCAAAGTCATTGCCCGCACTACGTGAACTGGTTTTTCAAGTTATCGTCGAGACAACTGGGATGACGCACCAAACGGCAATCTCAAAACTCCGCGACACCTGCGAAAGAAAAACCGAAGCAGAAATTCTTACTGAAATGAGTAACAGTAAGACCGCCTATGGTGCTCGTGTTGCAGACGCGTTCAAAAATATTGAGCTTCCAGAGGAGCAAATTCCGGCCATGCTAAAAGCGGCATTCGATTTAGCATTGCCGATTGCCGCGAAGCTCGACGGAGAACTGGAATAGAATGACAATTCGATTAACTGAATCACAACAGACTGTGGTGAATCACGACGAAGGTGCATTGCTTGTAGTCGCTGGACCGGGTTCAGGCAAGACTCGCGTACTTACGGAACGAGTCCGCCGACTCCTGAAACAGGAAGGCGAGCACTTCCGCGTGCTGGCACTTACATTTACAAACAAAGCCGCCAATGAAATGGCTGATCGTTTAGCCGGTATTCCTGGTGTTGATGAACGGGCCTTTATCGGCACTATGCATAGCTTTTGCACCGAGGTACTCGCCAATCGGGGCAAATCAGTCGGCGTAAATGGACTACCGAACATCTTTGACTCATACCAAGATCGAAAGCAGGTCTTGCTAGACGCGGTCCGCCAACACAGTGACCTAAAACGCGAACTTGAAAATGCTGGCGACAGCAGGAGCCAATCAAGAAAAGTTGATCAATGGCTCAAGCGAATCGGCGAACTAAAGAATGAACTCGTTGTTCCAGAAATGGTGGAAGACGAGCGATTTGCGAGACTTTACGCAGAATATGACAATCAACTTCGTGCGTCAAACGCGTTGGACTTCGATGATCTGTTGCTTTTGACCTACAGGCTCTTTGAAGAGCGACCCAAGATTGCTGCTTTCTACCGGCGGCAGTATCGCTATATCTCGATTGACGAGGCTCAAGACCTTAACGAGGCACAATATCGCGTTTTGTGTGCTCTATGTGGCACTGAGTATTTCAACATCATGATGGTGGGTGATCCGAAGCAAGCCATTTTTATGTGGAACGGTGCTCACCCAAAGTATCTCGAACTTTTCGAGTCTGATTTCTCTGCTAAGAGAGTTGAACTTCAAGAGAACTTTCGCAGTTCGGCGGCGGTGGTTGCGGCGGCTCGTAAACTCAATGATGACTACAGTGTTGAAGGCGTACTGCCCGTTGAAGGAGTCGTACAGGTCGACGAATGCGAGGACGAGGAAGACGAAGCAAAGTTCATCCTGACCACTATCCAAGAACTTTGTGAACATGGCCACCCAGATGTTGAGGGGGAGATCACACTCGAAAAGTGTGCCGTTATCGGAAGAAACAAGTTTGTCTTTGGTGCATTGCAATCTGCGTTCGAAGAATCCGATGTCAAGTTTTACAAGAAGTTGAGCGGTACGGCAGTTCAGAGCGAATCCGATGTGATTGCCGAACTTGAACTTGCTCTTCGATTGCTCGCGAACCCTTTGGACCGACTGCATCTAGGAATGCTTGCCAAGCGGATAGGAGTCACACATTCAATTCAAGAGATTTACGGAAACGCATCCCTGAGAGAACTGACTGGAAAACAGTTGCTCACGCAATTGAAGAGTCTCTCAGGCACGTCCATCTCGCTGGTATTTACAATTCTTGAGTCACTCGGAATTGAAGGCGAGGCGTTCAACTTCCAAAAGGCATTGTCGAGAATCGAAGAGTTGGCGGTTAGTTTTCCAACTGAACAACGAGCATTGGTTCTTCAAGACCTTGGCGAATGGAAAAAACATTGGAATGCGTATTTGCGATCTGAATCTGGAGGAGCACACAACATATCCAGTTTCCTCAGTCAAATTGCACTGGGAACAACCCAGCAACCAAACGAAGATGGTGTTGCCTTGCTAACGGTCCATGCGTCCAAAGGCATGGAGTTTGATGTCGTATTCCTCATATCAATGAATGAAGGCACGTTCCCTGACTACCGTGCCAAAGGAGCCTCACTCGACGAAGAACAGAGAAACGCATTTGTAGCGGTCACACGGTCGAAAAGACTGCTGTATGTCACCTACCCGAACGTGCGGCTGATGCCGTGGGGAGACTTCAAGCAACAAGATCGTTCGCGGTTCGTGGACAAGATTCTTGAGTAGTTCAACAACAAACCAACAGTGACTTTTCTGGACTACTACTGAATTCAAAGCTTTCGATATCGCGTTGCAACTTCACGTGTAGCAGGTTCACGCTGGTCCGTATCAGGCGTTGCCAGCGAATTGGAGTGCTTCGATAACTTGGCTTGGAAAAACGTTTGGTCATCAACAATCGAAATCTACGTTCATCACTGCGACGACCCATCAAAGCGTGAAACGACGATACTCATTGGATTGAGATCGCCTTCCTAATCCATCAACTTATCTTTTGTTGCAACTATGCAACTCGCCTTATGTCTCCTTGGACCAAGGTCGCCAACCATCGGCAACCTCAACCACTCAGGAGACACACGATGGCAAAGTCCGCCAAACAAATTCAAGAAGACATCACCAACAAGATCATCGAGTCGCTCAAGCAAGGCACGATTCCGTGGCGGAAACCGTGGACGACTTCGCCGAACTGCGGAGCACCCACGAACCTCGTGAGCGGAAAGCGTTACAGAGGTATTAATCCACTGCTCTTGGAATTGCATCGCCATGAGAACGACTTCCGTAGCAAGTGGTACGCAACATGGAACCAGTGGCGGGACCTTGGTGCCAACGTGATGCGGCGTCCGAACGACGTAGCACCGGGTGAGTGGGGTGCGGGAATCATTTTCTACGCCCCAATCAAACGGACTAAGGAAGACCCTCGGACCGGTGAGGAGGTCGAAGTCAATTTCCCGATGATGAAGCAGTACAGCGTGTTCAATGCTGAACAAGTTGAATTGCCCGAAAATCTGCAACACTTGGCTGATGTTGAACCAGAATCGAAGAACGGTGAGTTCATCGACTTCGCTCCTGCTGAAGCAGCGATTCGGGCAACTGGTGCAACAATCATGTGTGGTGGCGACAGGTGCTTCTACTCCCCGTCAACGGACCACATCCAGATGGTGAAGAAACATCGATTTGAGTTCGAAAAGGAGTTCTATGCCGCACTACTTCACGAACTGAGTCACTGGAGCGAGAAACGATGTGACTGGACCGGCAACTACGCCGAAGGTGAGCTTCGGGCTGAAATGGCGGCAGCGTTCATGTGTGCCGAATTGGATATCCCAAACAGCGATGATCTGACCAACGTCAAAGCATATTTGCAGAATTGGTTGTCCGCTTTGGACAATGATCCGAAGTTTATATTCAAGGCGTCAACCGCTGCAAGCAAAGCCGCCGATTTCGTGCTGAGTTTCAGTCGGCAAGAAGAACCGGTTGCGGTGTAGTCCGTGACCAATGGAGAGCCAGCGATCTCGTGTCGCTGGCTCTTTGCATTTGTGTTCGAAACATCGGACCAACCTTGATCTCTGTAACGGCAACCGCCCCTCAACGGAGACAAGAAAATGACGACGGCAACACTGACAGACAGCGAAGTTTTGGACCTCGCCAATGAACTGGCGGGCAATTGGAAGCGGATGGATTCCTTCGCTTGGTTTCGGGAAAGCGAGATCGATGACAGTGATCATTGGGCAATCATCTACACGCATCATCGAGAGTCAGGATTGCTGGACGGCAGCAATGCTGGTGTGATCGGCAAGGCGATGATGCCGTTCACTGAGAGAGATGATGACGATCCCGATGTGGTAATGGAAACACACAGTCACTTTGCCGTTGGCTGGATCGCTGGATTTTCAATTCGATGCTTGGACCCAGCGGGCAAGGTGACCGAAGCATTCAAGCGATACGCCGAACTGAACGAGGCGATGGACCAATATCCGATTCTCGATGAGGAGGATTACTCGAATCGGGAATACGAAGCGACTGTTGAAAACATTGTCGATGCTGCAAGGTCACTCGATGACGAATTCGAGTTGCCTGATGACTGGCAATACGAAGTCTATTCGTGGTTGTCAGACAATGATTCCGGTGAACTTGAAAGCACGAGCGACCAGGGCGGCTACCCATCCGAGGAAGCGATGCGACGGGCAATGAATGCACTTTTCGAACGAACCAACAACGAGTAGTTGGACCAATTCACAGGAACGCCGACCAATTTCGGTCGGCGTTAATACTGCGAGAGGAGAGCCAGCCATGAGAACGCTGAAGAAAGCGATTCGAAACAATCGTCGCCACTACAAATACGAACGAATGCTTCGACGCATTCGACTGAACATCTTCGAATACGAAGACCAGGGCAAGCTCGAAAAGGCTCAACGTATCATCGCCAACTGTAATATGATTTGCGGACCACGATGGGAACAGAGGACGAAGCGATATCAAGACCGATATTTGCATCAGCAATGGGATAGCTGATGACTACATTCAAATCGACGCGAACAATCACGCAGAAAGGAAAAACGGCGACATGAGTGAAACGAAAGCGAATGATGTACAGGACTTTACGCCAACGAGCCTCCGCCACTTGATCGGAAACGATCATGTGCGGCAACAAGTTCAGGTCGCACTCGATGCGGCCTTTGAGGATCAAGTTCGCTTCTGCGATTGTCTGTTGACAGGACCACCCGGTATGGGAAAGAGCAGTCTCGCCAATGTTATCGCACACGAGTTAGCGACCGCACTACACGAGACGTTGGGTCAGTCGATCTCAGGACCCGCTGAACTCAATGCATTGCTGTTGAACGCGAAGGATGGCGAACTTATCCACATCGACGAAGTGCATGAATTGGCGACCGAACAGCAAACAGCACTCTTCATCTGTCTGGATCAACGGAAACTGCTTGTTACAAATCAGAAGGGTGCGTTGTCGATTCCGTTGGCGAACTTTTCCTTGCTACTGAGTACAACGGACCCGCATAAGGTTCTGTCGCCGCTCAGAGACCGCATGAAGATGACGCTGGAACTCGCATACTTGACTGCTGATGAACTCACCGAGGTCGTTCATCAACGCGGTCGAGCACTCGGCTGGTCACTTGGCGTCGGTGTCACCAGCGAGATCGCAATTCGTGGACGCGGAACACCCCGCATTGCACTTCGTATTTTGCAATCGGCTCGCCGCGTTAGTCGTAGTGAAGGCGAGTCTGAAATCACCTTAGCTCATCTTCGACGTGCCTGCGAACTCGACCGTATTGACAATCTAGGACTGACCAATCAGGAGCAGAAATATCTTGAGTTGCTCGGCGAAGGACCGACTCGACTCAACGTGCTTGCGTCGTGTTTGGGGATGCCAAGTAAAACGGTCAGTGAAGTCATTGAGCCATTTTTGATTCGATCAGGAGTCGTCATCAAGGACAACGGCGGACGACGCACTTTGACCAAATCTGGAATGGACCATCTGTCAGATTTGCGTATGAATCAAGTCTAAATCTCGAAAATGGAGTGTCGCAATGACGACAGAATCTCGGTCAATTGTAAACGTTTCACAGATGGCCAGGATGGTTGGATTGTCACGCCAGCGGTTTTGGCAATTGGCGTGTGAGGGCGTCTTCTTGTTGCCAGTCTACGATATCAAGACTAAGCGTCCGTTGTATGTCAGCGAGATGCAGGAGACGAATCTTCGCGTTCGGCAAACAAACTTTGGTTTGAACAATCGCCCCATCATGTTCTATGCAAGGCGAACGACGCCAGTTCGGTCGGGCACCGTCGAACCTTCGCGTAAAGGGTCCGCTTGTCCCAAAAGTACCCAACGCCATGAGTCGATAATCGAGGGTTTGAAACAACTCGGCATGTCCACGGTTACGTCAGCACAAGTAGACGCCGCGATCAAAGCGTTGTATCCGAATGGTCAGACGGGCGACGACGGGGACGTGCTTCGGACCATTTTCGTGCATCTGATGCGACGGGATTCGTGAGAAAAGGTCAGGAGTAAATTGCCATTTACTCCTGAATTTTCACTCGTCGGTGTCAGATTCAAGTCTCGTTTACGTCAAATTCGTGGAGTTAAGACATGAAGTATTGGGGAGAAAATGTTTTCATCAACATTGAAGTCGGGCAAGCTGAAACAGGGCTGCTCAACCGGTTTCTCGATGCACACGATTTTGCGATTGGATCGCAGCGTGGATTCATTTTGGACCTTCGGAAGTTCGCGAAGTGGTTTAACAAAGTCAACAATGAACGGTTCGCGGTTGAACGGGTCACGACACGCGATGTGTCTGACTTCAAGTGCTATCTTCGAAAGGACAACGGCCACGCGGTTGCAACCGTCAATCGCAACCTCGTCACCTTGCGTCGGTTCTTCGGTTGGCTGTCAGAACAAGGGGTAATCCAACTCAATCCGGCAAAGCCCGTCAAAGAATTGAAGCAACAGAATTTAGCACCGAAGGGATTGGACCGTGCCAACGTTCGCAAGCTAATTCGAGAAGTCGAATTGCGAAACGACATCCGAGCCGGTGCAATTTTCTCCGTGATGCTGTACACCGGTTGCCGCGTCTCCGATCTGGCAAACCTGGAACTCGCAGATTTGATGCTTTGCGTCCGTAAGGGGATGATCACGTTTCGAAATGGAAAGGGAGGGAAGCAACGTTCGGTTCCAATTCCACTCGTTGCTCGCCAGTCGTTACAGTCATATCTCGACACTCGACCACCTGTCAACTCGACACACGTCTTTGTGGGTGAACGCGGCACGTTGACTGATAAGGGTGTTCGTGCATTGTGCGATAAGTACAGTGCGATCATTGGCGTCAAGATCACGCCTCACCTGCTTCGCCATACGATGGCCCACCAATATCTATCAGACAACGAAAACGATCTGGTGGGACTTGCCCAAATTCTTGGTCACGAAAACTTGAACACAACCGCTCGCTATACGCGACGAACGGACTCATCTCTTTCGGACGCGGCGGAAAACATCTCGTACTGAAACATAGCGGACCTGACGTTTTGAGCATCAAGTTGACTCAATACTCAAAAGGAAGGTCATGTGTCGAATCAACAATTCCAAGATCAACCAATTAACGACGGCTTTGATCTCGCCAATCGAAGATCGTCCGCGATTGGAAATGTGGTGATTGGTTACACCACAGTCGATGGGTCGCATGTCACACTTCGAAAGTGGTGTGGGCTGTTAATTCTCGACTGCCGTCATCAAGTCGTGGAGCAGTACCGCGATGGTACATTTGCGTTGCTGTTTCGATTGACACGTGGACGCTACATCGTTGGTTACGCGACTGGCAATGGGAAGCTCTTTCGCGGCGAGCTATTCAAAGGAACTTGCGAAGAGGCAAAACAACTGGCTCAACGGAAATCGAGCGAATTATCCAGCCTCGATAGAATTTTCAGCAATCTGTTTTGAAGTAATT
The DNA here is from genome assembly GCF_013618625.1 of Bremerella alba. Classification (NCBI taxonomy): domain Bacteria; kingdom Pseudomonadati; phylum Planctomycetota; class Planctomycetia; order Pirellulales; family Pirellulaceae; genus Bremerella; species Bremerella alba. Next base: position 60,246 of record NZ_JABRWO010000003.1, read on the forward strand.
GCTTTATTCTAACGGGACCGAACTGCCGTGGTGTTGGCACACAAACTACACCACGACAGGAAATGGAAATGGCGACTACTCGATGCGAACGACAGGGACAAATCGAAATCGGAATCATCGAGCACCAAGGGCATGAGTTTGTCGCCCTCGGTGCTTCGGTGGTCGGTCGGCATGTGACCGGTTACACCAAGTCGGACCGACACGGAATCAAGCTGGCAGGTTGGTGCGGAAAGACAATGCTCGATTGTCGATGCGAAATCATTGAACGGTACTGGTCGGGTTCACTCGCATTCATGTTCCGATTGACCAAGGGGCGTTTTGTCGTCGGCTATGCACTCGATGAAAACGGGATGCTCTTTCGCGGCGAACTGATTGACAATTGCGATGAAGACGATGCTCGCCGAGAAGCCCGTCGAATTGCAAGTTTCTTCGCTGATCTCGACGCCGAAGATGAGGAAGCGTTTCAAGCGGAACTCGCTCAAGCGTGATCGGACCGCAGCCGTGCTTGTGTCAACCAACCTTCGACCAGGAACACAAGCATGGCAACGATCAAAGCAAACGGCAACCTGAATGGTCACGAACTCAGGGATATCGAAGTCGTCAATCCCGGCGACTGGTTCGGAAAAACGTGGCTGATTGAGATCGGCGGAAGCTATTCGTCGCATTACATCGTCATCGAAGCTGACAGCATGTCTGACGCAATCGATGAACTGGCGGACTCCGAGAAGCACGGTCATCACATCATTGTTGAAGATGAGTATCTCGCCGACTACCCAGAGGACAGTCGTCACTACGGACCAAGTGGTCAGGTTCTCGTTCTCGACCACATCATGATTCACGGACAAGAAGGAAGCGACACGCCATTCCCTTGCATGTATCACGGTGAGGGTCTCGCTTCCGAAGGTGTGAAGCCAACTGAATTTTGCTGGGATGAGATCGAATCGTAACCACTGTTATAGAAAAGAGCCGAGACAAGGAAGTCTCGGCTCTTTTTATTTGCAGACACATCGTCGATCCGCGTTGGACCTGCCTGATGAAGCATCACCAACTCACTTCAACAAAGGGAACAAAGCATGGTAGCCAAGAATGACAGAAAACCACTGTTTGCACTCGGCAAAATTGTCGCTACGCCCGCTGCTATCGAACTGTTGCAGCAGCATAGTCGCACACCGCTTGAGTTCATCACTCGTCACCACCAAGGCGATTGGGGCGATCTCTGCGAAGAGGACCGAAACGCCAACGAGACGGCGTTGAACGACGGCATTCGGTTGTTCTCGGCTTACAACCTGAACGATGACGACCGCATCTGGGTCATCACCGAAGCCGACAGAACGAGTACATGCGTCCTCACGCCGGACTGCTATTGATCGGACCAATCGCAATCAACAGAACGACACACTTCACTCCTTCAAAGGACAATCGAATGACCGATGAAACTGAAACGATCCGCCGTGAGATGCTAAGCAATCTCGCATCCGAACCGGGTAGCCGTGAATATCTGGAAGCGAAACACGGGCAGGTCTGGGATACATCGGAACTCCAACGTGACTTCGATGTGCTTGGCTTCATGGCACCGCTTGTGGTCGCCCGCCTCAAATCAGCCGGGACCAAAGGCACCTTAATGTTCCAAGGCAGTCCACGCTTCTACTTCGGCTGGTCGCCGGAGTAGTGAAGTGGTTGGTTGCGGGTTCGCCGTGCTACGGTGCGGCGAACCATTTTTTGTTCAGAGTCAAGAGGTTCAAACGTTGATCGAACATCGACATCTTCATGGCGGACCGAGCCGCCGTCTCGTCAAAGAAGTTCGATCTCATCTTTGGCGACACGGAATGCGACCAGTGGATGAGCCGTGGCAACTGGCGTGGGTTTGGGCGTGTTCTATTGGAAGCAGCTACATGCGGTTTCGATGGCCCATGCCACACGAGATCGCCACGCTTTACTTGATCCTGCTACTTCATCGAACTGCTGACCACCGAACCTTTCACCTTCCATATCGAGCAGCCGATGCTCTGCCCGACAGCGTCAGGATGTTCATCGCTCAGGCGGTCGGCGAACGAAAGGTCAATCCATTTTTGAACTCCGCTCAAGTAGCCGAAACCTTGATTGAGTCGGACCTGTTTGCTAGTTGAACGGACGATGTTCGATTTTTTGCAATCCAACAATTCCAGACGAACATCTCCACGTCAGTTCCCCACCCCCAGCAGTGGAGCGAATAACGTTGTTGCATTCTTTGTAACTCGCAACGCGAACAAACTGCTGTGGGGGCTGAAACTTCTGCGAAGAGGCAAATCGAAAATTCGCCGCCGCGAGAAAATCGGTATTATTGGACTAACCACAAGTGCATTTGACCCGCTCGGAGTGTTCGTCACGCGTCGGGCAACTCAGGTCAGTGCTGAACGGGACGAGACATCTCGACTTACCCATAGGGACTTGGACTTAGCGTTTGACGAAATGTTTTTCAAAGGCGGATCGCTTCTTGGTGCTGATGAAAATTCAAGCGATTCCAGATCAACTCGCAATCCGCAGGTCAAACAATGGAGCAGAGTTCCGTTTTGCCGCATGTCGCCCAGTCTTCGGCGACTTATTGAACAGCGTTCAGACTTTGCTTTCGGGCACTCTCGCACGTGAAAGTGATTGATCCCGATTAGCGGAATGTTGTGGCAGCGATCCGGTTTCACTTCGCAGTTTTCCATCGCTTGTCGCCACTCGACGCCGTGCGGCTTGATCTCCGTTCCATGAAGATGAAATGCAACAATGTGACATGCCTCGTGGATGATCGTTTCTCGACGCTCTGTTTCTGACGCACGCTCCCAGATCAATGGACTGACTCGAATTATCCCACGGGGAGGGTTTACGATGTAACCTGCATCGGCGAACCTACGAACAAATCGCTTGTTCCAACGAACTCGAATCATGCTGGACAGGTAATTGACTTCGTTACGATCAAGTGCGAAGTCGATCCATTCGTGGATTTGCAAAGCGGAAGGATGGCTAATCGAAGAATTGTGCTTCATGTGTTGTTCTCCAGAGTTGAACGTTGGGGGTCCGCGATACTTTCGCGGCAAGTAATTCGAACCCTGGAATCGGTACCGCCGAAGATCGCGAAATGGACCATGTTGGCATGGTCCATTTCTCACCGGTACATTGAGCCACACTTGGAATCGTTTTTGCTAAACGCAGCATGGAAGAAAATCGAATGAACGCTGATTCGCAAAAATTCATTAGCGAGTTACCGAATTTACTACGGTTACTTGCCGTTCCCACGACGACGCACACAGCCCCAGAACTTTGGAACCGTATTGACGCATTTGGCTGGGAGGAATGCTACCCCGTGCTGCTGGGTGCGTTGGAATCGAACGACAGTGATGTGAAACAACTCGTGCTCTCGGTCATTTGCTATGCGGCGGACACGCACGGCAATGAGTTCGTTCAACCGTTTGAGTCCGTTGTCTTGGCGTTGCTTGAGGACGAAGACCGTCTTGTCAGGATGTCTGCGGTTCTGGCGGTCGAGAGCCTGCGTGCGTTCGAGCCAGAATTCGTAGCCGCATTGCGGTTCATCGTTGGTTACGACGAGCCGATCCTTGCCAGTCAAGCCTTAATCACCCTGCTTGAACTTGACATTGATCGCTCGGTCATTCTTGAACTTGCACCGCTGTTCCGAAAATGATCAGCATTACTGAATCAAAATCCACTGCGATCCGTTCCATTTCCACCACTGGTCATTGTGCCAACAAGCACCGCAACCTGGGCATGTCAAAGTTAAGCCAGGATTGATCCAGAGCAGATCGGCACAAGCAGGACACGAAGCATTGTGAGTCAGTCCTCTAAGACGAACCTCCTCGGAATCAAAGTTCAGCGGAGCACCCAACGACGCGACAAATGGATCAACGCCGCGATCACGCATCGCCTTGTAAGTTTCAGGATCAGCAACGCGAACCACCGCATTGGTGAACAAGCGTGTGAAGTTCCAGAAGATGACGAGCGTAAGGCCAAAACCGAGAAGCATGGGGACTGCGAACGGGAGCAACGCGATGGCCGCGATAATTCCAACAGGGATACAGATTACGTAGAAACGAAGTTGGCAAACCCACTCTGGAGTTCGTTCGCGTGACATGGTGATGTTCCTTGGGATGGAGTCAAAAGGGAACATCGTCATCCTGGTCCAGTTCGGCAGTGTCCGAGATTCGCCCGTCCTTCTTCCAATAGTCGGGAACGTCAAGCAAAAATCCAACACAATTGCAGCCTTCACATCTGCTGTTGTATGGCCCCTGATCGTCGATGTGCCAATACACACCATCACCGTTGCAGTGAGGGCAAACGCCAATCACGAGCAGTCCAAGAATTCGATCTGGGGTCGATGTCATCACTTTCTCTCCTGATTCGGGTGGACCGTCCCGCTGGTCCATCTCTCAGAAAGTGATGTCGCGAAGCACGCAGGAACACATCAGTCGAACGCCAAGCCTGGGTTGGCGAAATTGCCGATTCTGGGGTCGCGAACAGCGTTATTGATGTGGCGAGAAATGTTGATTTGCATCGTGCGAATATTGACTTTTGAGACCTGCCGCTCGATGGCAAAACACGTAACTCTATGTCAATTCAGCATTTGCGGCACGCGTGGTTTTGCCAGCAGAACCCCCGCCGCCTCCACCTTGAGGCATCGGAGTCATCCGATGCCTCTTTTTGTTTCTTGTTGTCAGAAGATGACGTATCGCCAGGACTTACGTCACTACGTTTTTGACCAAGAGTGCGTCGGCCATTGCCATCCGACGACTTGGGTTGCTCCTGAAAGTCGTCCGAATCGCTGCCTATTCGCTGCCAACTACTGGGTAGACCCTTGAGAGCTTTGGCCTGATCCTGGATGCCGATGTGGGTGTACTTCATCGTCATGTTGATATCGGCATGACGAGCCAGCATCCGGGCTTCCGGGAGCGAAGACCCGTTCCGAAGAAGCTCGGTGATATGAGTGTGCCGGCCTGCCGCGTGGAAGTCGGCGACACCCTCAGGGGTCTCGTACGCGATCCCCACCCGTTCAAGATCCTTTTTCACCATCAGCCAGGTCCGGCGTTTCGCAAGATGTGGAAAAAGCACTTCGCACGATTGTAGGTCCTTGAGCCACACGTGAAGGAAAGTGACGAGGTCAGGATGAAGCGGTAGGACATCCTTCTTCCGATGCTTCGAGATCGTCGCTGGAATCGTTACCGTCGCCGGCTGCGAGGCCAGGTCGAAGTTGGCAGGTGTCAAGGAAGCAAGTTCTCCGCGTCGGAGTCCCGTCATATAAGACAAGATGTAGATCTTGGCACGAGTCTCGCCGTCGTAACACTGAATCGATGTGTCACTTTCGCGTGCGGATTGGACAAGTCTCTTGAACTCATCTTGGGTGAGTGCCCGTCGGTTTCGACGGACGTCCACCTCATTGTTCAACCGCGTCAGTCCGACCACCGGATTCGATGGCAGCTTCCGGCTATCTACCAACCAGATCCCGAATTGCTCGATCGCCTGCACATAGTGGTTGTACGTGCGATGACCAAGGTCGTCGTCCTGCTGAATTTTGCCGAGAAATGTCTCCACCTTCTCGGTTCTAAGGTCACCCAAGGTCTTAAACTTGCACCCGTCGATCACGCGGCGAATTCGTCCCATCGTCAGCTTGACGTGCTTCGGCGTATTCTTCCGGCGTTCGAGAACTTGCTCGAACGCCTTCAGGTGGGTTTCAAGTTCCGACCGCCGACTTTCGGCAGCCGCTTCCTGATCGGGATCGATCAGGCCCGTCTTTCGCATCCGGGCATCCGACTCCAGCTTCGCGGCAAGTTGCTCAGTGAGTGACTTGTCGGTGAAGCCTTTCTTCGTCCGTCGTTTGCCTCTGTGATCGGTGTAAGAAACGTACCAGGCGGCGTGTTTCTTTTTCTTATCGCGTGTACGTTTGAAGATCGAAGCCATCGTTTCACCTCCCGTTCACGTCTGGCGGAGAGATGGAGGGACAGCCTTGGGCTACCCGACGTGATGTTGATTTCGCTGGCTCGCCCAGAGGCCAACCAATGAAACCGATCACGTTCTCCTGTGAAGCAACGCTGCCTCACACACCTGAAGAGATCGCAAGTCAGATTCTCGATCTGAGCAAGTGGCCCGAGTTCAACGGCTACGGCCCGCTGCCGGGGATCAAGCACGCCGAGTTCGAGACCAAGAACGTCGAAGTCGTCGGGATGAGAATCCGGGTTACGAATCGGGACGGCTCAACCCACGTTGAAGAAATCGTCGAATGGGAACCGACACGACGCTTGCGCTTGCACATGCACGAGTTCTCTCCGCCCGTGTCCCGACTGGCGACGGTGTTCGACGAGACGTGGGTGTTCCTTCGAGATGCACCCGAAATCTGTTCTGGCGAGACCCGTGCTCTGGTTGATCTCGTTTCTGCTCAAGCAAGGCATCGTTCGGCATTTGGAGCAGATGGCTGATGCGGACTGATCGAGGATGGGGTGGCAAACACCCCAATACCGCTGCCTTCTGGCCGATACAAAAAATCTGAAACTGAGGCTTGACGAAAACAGACAGGTCTGTATACTTCAGGCATGAGCAAGACACGAACCAAAAAATCCGACGCCCGCCAACGGATCGTGGAGACCGCCGAACGGCTGTTCTATGCCGAGGGCGTCCGGGCGGTTGGGATCGACCGGATCATCGCCGAGGCGGAAGTGGCGAAAATGTCGCTCTACAACCACTTTTCTTCCAAGGACGACCTGATCCTCGCCGTGCTGCAATACCGGGAGGATAAGTTCAATGCCATGTTCGAGAAGTGGATGAAGCGGCACGTCAAAGCAGAGACGGACCGACTGGAAGCCTTTTTCGCCGCCCTGAAAGACTGGTTCAAGAGTCCCGGATTTCGGGGTTGCATGTTCATAAATTCGTGTGCGGAACTGGCAGATGCGGAACACCCAGCGTCGAAGTTCTCGGCCTGTCACAAGGAGAGATTTCACGAGATGCTGAAAGGGATCATGGCCGAAACCGCTGGGGAGAATGCGGCGGAATCGCTCACTCCTGCCATCTCCCTGATGGTGGAAGGGGCGATTGTCACCGCTGTCATGGAGCAGTCAGCAAAACCTGCCGACGTGGCCCGAAACGCAGCTTTGGCGCTGGTCGCCCAGTCGAAAAGGAAATAGCCCAACAAGCCATCTCTCTTTTTTTGCAAGTAAGCATACAGACCTGTCTGTATTCTGGGTTTCGATACCCAAAACCAAGGAGACTGAACGATGTCTGAAGCCAATCTGAACACCACGCAACAAACCATCGTCTACGGCAGTGGCCGCAGACCGGATGCCGCCGTCCCTCGACCCGGACTCAAGCTCCGCAAGGGGCACGTCGGCATCGTCGTCACCGATCCGCAAAACGATTTCCTCAGTCCGCAGGGTGTCACATGGGGCGTCGTCGGGCAGAACGTCACCGAGAACCGCACCGTGGAGAACATTGGCCAGTTGTTCTCGCTGGCGAAGGAACTCGACATTCCCTTGTTCGTCAGTCCGCACTACTACTTCCCCCACGATCACAAGTGGGAGTTCGAGGGGGCGCTGGAACAGTTGATGCACGACATCAAGATGTTCGACCGTCCGGGGCCACTGGACACAGCGGGATTCGATGGTTCGGGAGCCGATTGGGTGGAGCAGTACAAACCACTCATCAATGACGGCCAGACCGTCGTGTGCAGTCCACACAAGGTCTATGGCCCACAGTCGAATGATCTCGTCCTGCAACTTCGCAAGCGGCGTATCGAGCAGGTGGTCCTCGCCGGAATGTCGGCCAACCTGTGCGTCGAGTCGCACCTGCGGGAATTGCTCGAACAGGGCTTCGAGGTGGTTGTCGTTGGTGATGCCACCGCCGCTGCGCAGATACCCGGTTACGACGGCTACGAAGCGGCGATCATCAACTTCCGCTTCCTCGCCAGCGACCTGTGGAGTACCGGCGAAGCCGCTGAGCGGTTGGCCAAACTTAAATAGTCCAAGACCACAACTGACCCGTTTCAACAACCTTTTTCTCTGGAGACGAAACCATGACCACGCTGAAGAACATCGCCATCGCACCGGCTCTCACGGCAGTTGGCTCGTTTGCCGACGCCGCTGAGCCGACGACGCCCACCACTCAAGTCTTGCACCGCACCGTCAAGATCGACGGCCTCGACATCTTCTACCGGGAGGCTGGCCCCAAAGACGCTCCCACCGTCTTGCTCCTGCACGGGTTCCCGACTTCCTCGCACATGTTTCGCAACCTGATCCCAGCGTTGGCGGACAAGCACCACGTCGTCGCCCCCGATTACCCCGGTTTCGGCTCCAGTTCGGCTCCCTCCGTCAACGACTTCGACTACACCTTCGACAACTTGGCGAACGTCATCGAGAAGTTCACTGAGACGCTCGGTCTGGAAAAGTATTCGATCTACCTGATGGACTACGGTGCCCCGGTCGGGTTCCGGCTGGCCGTGAGGCACCCCGAGCGAGTGCAATCGCTGATCGTGCAGAACGGCAACGCCTACGACGACGGAATTGACAACGACTTCTGGGAACCGATCAAAGAGTACTGGAAGGACCGCAGCAAGGAGAATGGCGACGGCTTGCGTTCGTTTTTGACGCTCGATGCCACCAAGTGGCAGTTCACCCACGGCGTCCGCAACGTGGAAACGATCAGCCCTGACACATGGGGGCATGTTCAACCGCTGTTGGACCGTCCCGGCAACCAAGAGATTCAACTGGCCTTGTTCTTCAGTTATGGAAGCAACCCACCGTTGTATCCGCAGTGGCAGGAGTATCTCCGCAAGCATCAACCGCCGACGCTGATCGCCTGGGGAAAGAACGATGCCATCTTTCCCGCTGCTGGGGCGCATCCCTACAAGCGAGACCTGAAGAACGTGGACTTTCATTTGCTCGACACGGGCCACTTTGCCCTTGAGGAAGATGACGCAGTGATCGCCTCACTGATCCGAGGCTTCCTCGGCAAACAACTGACTGAGTAACCGCCCCTCCTTTTTTTGACCCATACAATACAGACCTGTCTGTATTTTTGCCAGCCGGGTGTGTTGCCCGGTTCACATCGCGAAGTGTTTCTCGAACGCAGGAGAACAACCATGCAACGTCTCAATTCCGTCAATCCAGAAGTCGCCGAAGGCCGCACCAAGGAGCTGCTCGATACCGTCGAGCAAGCATTCGGTGTGATCCCCAACACCGCCAAGGTGATGGCGAATTCACCGGCTGTCCTCGACAGTTTCCTCGCCTTCAGCACTGCGATGGGCGGGGCCAATATCGGTGAGAAGCTCCACAACCAAGTGAAGCTAAACACCAGCGAAACTAACTCGTGCGACTACTGCACGTCGATTCTAAGTGCAGTGGCTCCCTCGGCGGGTTTATCCGCTGCCGACATTCTCTCAGGTCGAACGGGCAAGTCCGAAGACCACCGCATCAAAGCTGCTCTGGCGTTCGCCAACGACGTACTGGAAAGCCGAGGAAAGGTCAGCGATCAACAACTCGATTCCGTGCGGAAAGCTGGATTCGGTGACGCCGAGATCGTGGAGATCGTCGCCAGCGTGGTACTGGGCTGCTTCACCAACTTTCTCAACAACGTGGCCGATACGGAACTCGATGTCCCGCAAGCCGAGCCGGTCGAGGCTTGCTCAACTTCAAACTGCGGCACTGAAGCCTGCTCTGTGCATTGAGCCAACCTGACCTGACCGGGTGCTTGGCTCCGTCCAAGCACCCGGTTCACTCTGGGACACCACAACAATCATCAAGAAAGGAACCATCATGACCACTCTTCGACCACCGTTCACGCTGGAAACTGCCATCGCCAAAGTGCGTGCTGCTGAGGATGCGTGGAACAGCCGTGACCCGCAACGTGTCTCACTGGCCTACTCAGAAGACTCCGAGTGGCGGAACCGAGATCAATTCATTCATGGCCGTGAGCGGATTCGAGAGTTCCTGACGGGCAAATGGGAAAAGGAACTCGACTACCGACTTACGAAGAAACTGTGGAGCTTCACCGATAACCGGATCGCTGTTCGCTTCCAGTATGAGTACCACAACGCCGAGGTGCAGTGGTTTCGAGCTTACGGAAATGAACTATGGGAGTTTGACAAAGAAGGACTGATGCGGCGCAGAGAAGCCAGCATCAATGATGTCGCCATCGAGGAGGAACAACGCAAGTTCCATTGGCCAGCCCCCGGCCCACGTCCCAAGGACGATGCAGACATCCCTGATGTCGCATGACCATCCAATCCACGCACTCGGCATAAGGAATCACGACCATGCACGAATACCCCAGCGACATCGCTTTCACTCCTGCCGTCAAAGCGATTCAGTCGGAGAACGGTTCTCGGTCTTCCTACGCCAAGATGGAGGAGCGAGGAGGTTGGCGAACGACAGTCACGCCTGATCTCGAAGCGTTCCTTGCCGATCTGGACATGTTCTATCTCGGCACGGCCAACGCCGAAGGCCAGCCCTACATCCAATACCGAGGTGGTGCGCCCGGCTTTCTGAAGGTCATTGACGAAAAGACTTTGGGCTTCGCTGACTTCGGCGGCAACCAGCAGTACATCAGCTTGGGAAATCTTGCAGAGAACTCGAAGGCGTTCATCTTCCTGATGGACTATGTTCACAGCCGCCGCATCAAATTGTGGGGCAATGCAAGAGTTGTAGAGGGCGATGCTGCACTGGAAGAGAGGCTCCGTGATCCAGATTATCCCGGCAGCGTCGAACGTGCCATCCTTTTTGAAATTGAGGCGTGGGACATCAACTGTCCTCAGCACATCCACAAGCGTTTTCCGCAGCGGGAAGTTGCTCCGGTCGTCGAGCAGCTTCAAGAGCGAGTTCAGGAACTCGAAGCACAACTGGCGACGTTGCGGCAGGCAAATAAGACCTGACTGAGATTACAAACGATTCACTTTAGCGAAGTGAATGAACGCTTACCTACGGGTTAGAGGGAACTTGCCTCCACTTGGGGCATTTCCCAGATCACGGGTTCAATTCCCGTGTGTCAGTCACCAAACTGGGTGTCAGTTAGCGTGCCAGGTTGGAAGTGAGGTGTTTTCGTAAGTCTTTAAATAGCAATAGTTAAGACGGCGTATTTGGCGGCCCGCCGCCTCCATCCGACCCACCTTGGCCGCAAAGGCAAGGTGGGTTTTTCTTTGGCTTTGCAGCAACAGCTTAAGTGGTGAATCGGTCAACAAGCATTTGTGTGTCTGATTTCGTGTCTGATTCTCCAACAGAAAATTAAAAACTGCTTTTGAAAAGTAGCCGCTCTGATCCTAGGTAGTCCTCGAAGTGCCCAAGCTGACTGTATAGATAATTGCTCGCGTTGAGAATGTCGGAAGTTTCCAGGTGAAAATTAAATTTTATACGTCGGGCGTTCTTCCTGGTTTTCGATTGTTCTTTTGCAAGGACTTTGTATCCCGAAACTAGCGAGCAGGAGTCGACTTAATGCTGGCCTACACACTATTCAACAGCACATCTATTCCCATCCGCAATCTATCGTACTTCGCAGCAGTCCTGCTATTGATCACTCCATCTCTGTCCATCGCGGAATCCCGCGTTTGGACGACGAGCGACGGCAAGCAAAAGGCGGTCGCGGAGTGCTATGGTACGGATGGTGAACTGGTCGTTCTCAAGTTTGAAGCCAATGGTCGGGTCGCCAAGGTACACCTGGAAGACCTTTGCGCAGCGGATCAAGAGTACTTGCGAAAAACGTATCGCCGGGTTTTCGCAGAGAATGCCCAGCAAGCAGCTAAATCGCCAAAAACAAAAACTCAGCCTTTCAAGACGGAGTTAGACACAACTACTTGGCAGCAATTCAAGCGGATTTTTCCGGAATGGAAACCTTTAATGATCAACGGAGTTCCCGTAATCGGTGACCTGAAAGTGGTTCCAAATAGTAGAGATGGCTATTACGACATTAGCTTCGCCCAAAATCAAATTGCCGAGTTGATGATCTATTTCACCGACCGAAAATGCTTCAAAAAGCTTTCCGCCAGATTCAAGGAACGAGGCAGAAGTGGTGCCTTTCGATCGGGAGAGGAAGAAGAGCGTCAGGCAATGTCACTGGCCAGTAGTCAACTTGAAGCCCTTTATGAATACTCACACTTCCTAGATGAATATGCAGAATTCAAGTCCGCGTCTCGCGGCACCGAGGACGACTTTAAGCGAGGCGAGTTGGAAGCTAAATGCGTCGACTTCATGGATGGACATTTATCAAAGATCAGCGAAACGAAAGAGCTTCCTTTAGTTTTCATCAATAGTGCCAGCTTGAGTACCTATGACTTCGATAACCAGTATTTTCCATTAAATACTAGTACTTACCGCGTGCCTATGGGAATAATCCAGGGAGTGAGCCACGTACTCAATCTTGAACCTCTTAGCGATTGGCAACTTCCAGAGGGGTTGAAAGTCGATGCCGCGAAAGCACGCGAAATTGCCAAACGAATGGAAGACGGCTCCATCGTTCTCAAACAAGAGATCATCCTGAGCGATTTTCGCCGAACCGACTACGAAGACCTTAGCAAAAAAGGTAATTACCCGTGTGCCTCGGTTCGCCTAACAGGCTTAACGCTGGTCTTGGCAAAAGATCTTCATACCGAGATCTATCGATGGGATGTCGATGAACTCAAGTCGCCGGAAAAGGAATAGCCGGTTGCCTCTTTATGTTCTCTGCCAAGCAATTTCCAACGCGTGAATATCTGCACTATTAAGCCTAGAGGAACTCTTGCCATGCCGACGCATCCTACTACCAACGTGAATGACTCTCGATACCTCAAACTGCTGAACTACGGAATCGTGTTGCTGCTGATCTTCCCTGCGTTGGCCTCTGCCGAAAAGCGTGAGTGGACGATGGAGGATGACGAAACGTTTGTTGCCGAATGTATTGCGTTTGACGGCAAACTGATGATTTGGAAATCAAACTACCGCGATTATGTGGTTTCGGCACGCTTCGAGCGATTCAGCGACCAAGACCAAAAATACTTACGAAACCACTACAGTCGCATTTTCGACAGGAATGCGAAATATGCTGCCAGCCACGGCACGAAGCCAAATTCGGCGGGACTCTTCGATCCTCCCCCAGTGCATCAACTAGGGATGTCCCAGGCATCTGGCTGGGATCAGCTGGAGTACTTCTTGCCGCAGTTCCGGCCGCTAACGATCAACGGGGTGCCTGTGATCGGCGACATCCAATCGATGATGGGCCGAAAGGAATACTTCCGAGTAAAGGCAAAGGACCAAATAGGAACGCTCATCACCTACTTTACAGATCGCGCCGCATTTAAACCTCTGGCGAACAAATTCAAGGAACGAGGGTTCGAAGGAACGTTGCATTCCGGCGACAGCGAGCAACAGCAAGAGACGTTTAAGACGTACCAGGTTTTCAACTCGCTATACGAGTATTTTCATCTCAAGAGCCATAAGGAGGCGGTAGCTAAAATAACAACGGATACGCGAAACGACTTTGAGCGAGGTACGCAGACTGCCCAGAAAATCGATATGTATGAAAAGCACCTGGTCCAAATCGATACGCCACAGAAACTTCGATTGACAATTGTGGAGAATGTCGATCTTAAAACCTATGACTTCGATCGTCAGTGTTTTCCACTTCGCCATAGTGACCGAGACATTCTAGTACGCGGGGCCAGTCGATATTCAATGCCAATGAGCTTTGTAAAAACTAATCCCTGGAAGAAGCCTGAGACAATAGAAGTCGACATTGCCAGGGCGCGTGATATTTCCAGTCAACTCGATGGCAAGCGAGTTGTCCTCAAATATGACTTCATTCTCAGCAACTTTCGCTCGGCAGCGATTGATAATCCCCAAAAACCAGGCCTCGAGCCTACGGTAACCGCCGAACTGTCAGGATTGTCACTTGTGCATACGGACGATCCTTATGCCACGGTCTATCGCTGGAATGTTAAAGACCTCGAAGTGTCTGAACAGTAGCGAAAGGGCGGACCGAACGGAGATGGTCGGGACAAGATAATCCCCTGGGTTCCGAACCAACTTTCCCTGGAAAAGCATACGGTATCGATTTAGACTGAGAACCTCTTTTAGGAGACTTGGTTTCGAATATCGAAAACTTTGGGGATGCAATCATGCAGGCGGGTTCCGTAACTAATTGGATCAACAAACTGAAAGACGGTGCCGAGGGAGAGATTCAGCAACAAGTTTGGAACCGGTATTTCGAACAGCTTGTACGGATTGCCCGGGCACGTATACATCGCGACTACTGTCGTGTCGAGGACGAAGAAGACGTGGTACTGAGTGCGTTTACCAGCTTTTTCGGTCGGGTGAAGGAAGGACAATATCCCAAATTAAACGACCGAACCGAGCTCTGGCCGCTGCTTGTCACCATGACACTTCACAAGGCACATGATCTTCACCGGAGGCAAGGTGCCCAGAAGCGAGACGCTCGTCGCGTAGTATCCGCAAGCAGCAACGAGGAAGACGGCAAATGGATCGATCAGTTCGCCGGACAGCAAGCGTCGCCTGAAATAGCTGTACAAGCAGCAGAAGAGGCCAAAAGAATGCTTGACGCGTTAAATAAAGAGCCACTTAAAAGAGTAGCCAGATTGAAACTGGAAGGCTATACCAACGTCGAAATTGCTGAAAAAGAGGGCGTGATGGTGCGGAGCATTGAACGTCGCCTGGTTTTGATCCGGCAAACATGGACGGAATTGGCCGATGCCGAGGCTTCTGGTGTGGCATGAGCAATCCCGCTCGCTTTAAATGTCGGGCTTTCGGTTTGATTTTCGATTAGCTTATGGAATCGATTTGTTCCTTGAATAGGTAAACCTTCCATGAGCCCAAGACCTGTGTTATTCGATTTGTCAGCGAAAGATCAGGCTCGTATCGTCGAAATCTGTGATCAGTTCGAGGTTGCTTGGATTGAACAAGAGCCTGTATCCATTGCCGACACTCTTGAGCAAACGAAACTAGGCACAAGAGAACTACTTCTGCAAGAGTTGATCTCGATTGAGCGGCATTACCGTTCACTGTATTTAGGGCAACCAGTCAGCAACGAGCAGCTTTTATCTGATAATTTCGAGATCGCCACTGAGATTTCTAAGTTGCTGTCCAACCAGAACATTGAAGCAACTCAGGTATCGTACGAAACCAAATCTCAACCATCTGCCGCACCGAACAGAAGAACGTTTTTTCCTTCATTGCCTGCCGAGTTTGGGAGATATCGTGTTCTGCATCAGTTAGGCGAAGGAGGTATGGGCAGTGTTTTTCTCGCATCCGACACGCAACTCGAGCGACACATTGCTCTCAAGCTGCCACAACTTGACTACCATTCCGATCCTCAACTAATCGCTCGCTTCTACCGTGAAGCAAAAGCCGCTGCCAACTTGAATCATAGCAATCTGTGTGCGGTTTATGATGTGGGCGAAGTTGACGGGCAGCACTTCTTGACGATGGAGTACATCGAAGGGCACTCGTTAGATGAGTTATTGAAGTCAGGGCAAGACTGGACCGATCGTGAAGTGATGCTGCTCGTTCGGCAAATTTCCAGAGCGCTTCACGTGGCCCATGAAAACGGGATCGTGCATCGCGATCTAAAGCCTGCGAACGTGATGATTAACGCACAAGGCAAGCCGGTTGTCACCGACTTTGGCCTGGCTCATCGAAGCGATGATAGTACATCTCAGATCACCCATAGCGGGCAAATCCTGGGCACACCGGCATACATGTCCCCAGAGCAAGTAGAAGGCGATTTAGATCGGTTGGGGCCTGCCTGCGACGTTTACTCGCTGGGCGTGATGACGTTTCAGTTATTGACCAAGCATCGACCGTTCGAGGGTTCCACCGCCGCCATTCTCGGAAAGATCATGAGCGAAGACGCGCCTGCGATGGCGACGTTCCGCGATACGATCGATCCGCGGCTCGAAGAGATCGTCCGCCGCATGATGGCCAAAGAGATCGCAGATCGCTACGCCTCGCTTCAAGAGGTGCTCCAAGCGATCGATATCTGGCTGGAAGCCGAGACCCCGATTGACTCGCCCTCCACTCGCGAAGGTCGAAGTCGTACCCCCAGGCAGGCCGCCACAATCGTCGGAGGATTGCTATTCGCGGCCGCAATCGTTTGGGGTGTTGTCCTTTTAATTCAAACTCCGAGCGCCCCGTTGCGGGTGGTCGTGAATGACCAGGCGGTGGATGTCCTCATCGACCAAGAGAAAATATCTCTCGTGGATGGGAAGTGGGAAGGCATTCGAACATCGGGAACCCATCGACTCGCGCTAAGAATTGGCGACCAGGAGTTGTCATTAAATGAGTCGACAACGATTCAACTCAACAATGAGAAACGAACGGTAAGTGTCAATGTCGCTGGCATTCAGTTGGAAGGAGACAGGTTTGAAATCACCCGCGGAACCAGTCCCACCGCGGCCATCAACATCGAGTGGCTGCATCCACCCGAGGGCGTTGCAACGGTAGCAAACGAAACACCTTCTGTTCGAACATTAGAAGAGGTATTGGCTTACGAACGTCAGGTGGCTCAATGGGTGTTGGCTCAGCATGGCGAGGTGCATATTCTGCTGGCCAATACGCACACCGACCTTGTCGTTAGGGAAGCGACAAAACTGCCTTCTGAGCCATTCTATGTACGCAAGATTCATGGAGTGAAACTGTCAACGGATGAATCGAAAGGACTGCGTCAACTCAATGAACTAACGATGCTTCGGGAACTAAAAATTCACGACCCTGACATCCCCGAAGATTCCTTAAATGGGGTTCACTTTGGTCCGGCCATGAGTTTCCTCGATATCGCCGGTACCAAGATTAAGACCTCAGAATTGCGTCAATGTTCTGGCTTAGGAAATGTATCAGCGTTTGAAGTCCATGCGTCGCAAGTCGATGATAAATGGAGTTGCTTAGAGCTTCTGCCACGTATCGAATCGCTCATGATTCTTGGTTCAGGAACGGACGCCGTGAGACAGCTCGCGGAGTCTACGTTTTTACCCAATACCAAGCTCAACTATTTGTTTCTGGGAGACTGGGGCACTTCCGTATCCGAAAAGACGGCAAGTCGATTGCAGAATATCTGCCCGGATCTTTCCATCATTCAAACTCTGGATGGTGGTCGAATCTATGTTGGGAAGCCGGTTCGCGCTTTGGCCCTTCGCGAGCTGATGGAATTTGGGTTCGGTGTTCGGGCGCGTTCCAGGTTTAAAAGCGATCGACTCTTTACCAAGGACTCTCCCTTTCCGGATGATAAGCCGTTTCAAATGGGTGAATTGGTTTTTCCCAAGGAACTCGAACTAACGAACGAGATCGTCCAACTCCTAGCAAAGACGACATGGATTCCGAAAATAACCGCTCCATCTCTGCGGAACACCGACCAGTTGATTGAGCACCTGATGCACTACAGCACCCGCTACGTCGACCTCTCCGATTCCGACTTAACCAACTACGGGCTGATAAGATTCACTTCCCGATACCGGCAAGGGGAACTCGATATTCGAGGAACTAGCATCTCGGCAGAAACGATTCTGAGATGCCAGAAGCAATCGCCTATGCTGACCATCTATAGTGATCACGGAACGTTTCAGCCGCAGCTTATCCCGTTGCAGAAAGATTCTACTGAACGTGAGTTAGACTCCTACTTGGCTTACGAACGCAGGGTTGCCAACTGGGTTCTCGAAAACGGAGGTGCGCTCAACTTACGCCTTGCCGATCGGCCGCTAGTACCCATCACTCAAAAGAGCGAATTGCCGGACGACGCATTTGTTATCGCTTATGTGAAAGGCCTTAAGCTCAACAGCAAGCAAGCTCACGAGTTTCAGCAATTAGACAATCTACGTGGATTGACCAGGCTCGACTTTCTTCACGGTTCATTATCCCCCGGAATGATGAAAGGGATGCAGTTCAAGTCTTCCCTGCAAGAGCTGATTATCTTTTTCGGTACGTTGAAAACTTCTGAATTGGCAGATCATGCTTGGCTATCGAACCTGCTTGAGTTTGGTGTAGGGAGTAGCCAGGTCGACGACAACTGGGAAATACTGAGCAAAATGCCGCGACTTCGAATCTTAGGAATTGACGATCCTACACAAGAGTCGTTGGAGTCTTTGGAAGCCTCCGAGCATTTCCGAAATAGCGATTTACGCCTGCTGCACTTAGGCATTCGCAACGATTTCTCCGAATCGATCATCGAAGAGATACAGGCTTTGCATCCTACTTTGGCCATTACTCAGTGGACAGGAACACATACGGCATTTCGAGGTAATCCCGTTCAGCGACACGTTGCCAAAGAGCTTTTGGATATGGGCTTTACCACGAAACCAGATATTACCGCCGTGCCAGCCCCGGGGGAAAATCCCTCAACTCAGATTTGGCGAATCGAATTTCCAGACGGATTTCACGTTACACCCGAAAGTATCGAGCTAATCGACCGCATTGAGCCGCTCCATGCCGTCTATGGGAGAGCTTTGACAAACACCTCGCTTCTGGCCCAACACCTGGCGAAGCGAGGTCTTGTGCAAATCGAGTTGATCGACAGTGACCTCCAAGAGGAAGATCTGGAAACGCTCTTTCCCAGCTTTCGTCCAGGCAACATGGACTTAAGAGGAAGTGACATCTCGAAAGATACGTTTCTCCACTACCACCAGAAGTACCCGCTGATCAACCTGCGAACGCAGTACGGTACGTTTGGCGTGGAATACGAACTTCTTCCAGAGCTAGACCACGATTCGGTACCTGCGGACGATCCCAAGTCTCAAAACGAATAACGTAGCCAATTTCAGTTTGGTAGCACCCTGCTTCTTGGGCGAATTAATCTCAAATATGAATTCGCTACCAGGCTCGCAATTTCACGTCGGGCAGGTTCTTCCTTTTTCGATTCTTCATCTAGTCCTTTACTTCTGTAAAGAGGCAAGTCCTGGTGTTTGACCCATGAATCATGAGAGAAGGATGAGATGAATTCAACAGATTTAATAGGCCGAAGCGAGGGTACTGCCCGTCAATCTTCTTTCACTACCGTGCTCTGTGTCAGTGTGCTTTTAGTTGTGCTCGTTGTTTCTGGATGCACGAAGAATGAGACTTCTCATGACAGTCGAAATGCGGAAACAAAAAATTCCCGCGATGAACCCGCTTCGGAACCACAAGTCCGGTTACCACTTGCCGTCGACTCGAACCAACCATCGTCGACCGAGCCATCCACGACAACAGAAACGCGTCCACAAGCAGCGCCTCGCGAAAGCAAGGTGGTTGATGCGAAGGCAGCCGCGGCGGCGGATGACATTCCGTTGGTGGCCGGGTCTTTGCCTCGGGATTTGACCATTCCCACTCGTGTGATACCCAAACCAGCGCCTCCATCGTCCCATCCCGTATCCATTCCGATTCCAGATTTAAATTCGCTACACGGTGCTAAAGACCAGGAAGGGAAAGGATTCCTCGGTCGCCTTCCTGACAGAGTCGATTTCCCAAAACACTGGGCCGGCCTAATTAATCATGAATGGAAAGGATTTGTTTGGATTGAGATATCCGTCGAAGAGTTCGGCGGAGAACTGCCAGAACCCAAGATTGATCTCTCTAAACTTCAAGGTGATCTTGGTAAGCGGGGAGGATGGTATCTAGCACGACGAATATCCGAGGTTATTCCCACGGCCTATCCAGACCATGCTGAAAAGATGAAAGGTAGTCTAACCGTTTATCGCATTCGGGAAAACAAAGAGTTTGAAGGGGTTTGGAAAGACCCGGCGGACGAACTGCAGAAAATCGATACAGCTTCATTTGTCGGATGGTCCGATTCAGCGTCGGGAACATTCTCATTGTTTGTCGATGAGTGGGAATCGGGAAAACATCCTTATTGTTATAAAACACTGAGAAATGCAGCGATCTCGGGTTACTGGTTTCCGAAGGAGGATGCCATCCAAGGTTGGGTCAACAGCCTCGACACCTACGTGAGACTCTCTAGCGACCGACAAGCGATGGATCAGCTTCGACAGTTGGCCGTTGCGGAATATACCCGCCCTAGTGATATTCGAAGAGGTGCCATGAACCAGGGTCAAGAATTGAGGAAGGCACTCCGGAAAGAGACTTTGGACCCCAGTTTGCGAGTGCAAGTAGACAAGCTGATTGCGTGGTACGCGAATTTCTTAGATCAAATGAACGACGAAACGTTCGATCGATGGGTCGGGGGCGACCTGCCTCACCGCGGCATGACAATGATTTCCGGCCCAGAATTCGAGAAAGCGTTTGGCAAGCCGTATCTGGCAATGAACTATCAGGAACAATACCTCTTTGGGGTTTTTATAGGAGGTGCGTGCTATCGAATTCAACGAGGAGAAGTACCTCATATTCCCGACATAGATTTCTCGTGGCTTGATAATTTTGCAGCGTTATTGAATGTTTCAAACGATCGGGATCGCCGAATATTGCGTGGGCATGTCATTCAACAGCAGGCCAACGAGAAATGGTACGCGAATTTTCAGGAGCGTATTCTAGAGCCCGATCAATATCCTGGGGCAGCTGCCAATTTCAACCGAATTTACCCCTGGGTGTTGCGTGCAATCATGGGACGTCCTCAAAATCCGTACGAGGGCGAATTGGCCAATCTTGCCAAGCATCAAAAGAGAACCGCTCAATGGCGGGAACTTCAGGCCGAACGCCAGCAATACGACCATCTTCACCAGGAGTTGGTTGCCGAGTTTGAAGAGTTGGCCACCTTGCCGGGAAATATCAAGACACTCCAGCAACTGGGGAAGCGGCTACCAGCATTTTCGCAGGAGTATTCGCTGCTGCAGGATTCGGCTTCCCACAAAGCGATCTATCAGGCCGCTGTTCAATTCATGGAAACACGTCACCAGCAACTCCTCGATCACTACCTAAACGAGGTGTTCTACCAAGTAGAAACGGCCGCCAATCAAGAATCGTTCGACGCGCTGCGAAACTGGACTCTCGTCGATCAAACGGCCGGCACAAAGTTAACATCTCAAGCGCTCGCCAAGCATTTCGCCAAAAATCAGAAGCGACTGGAATTTGAAAGCAAGCTGGCAACATACTCTGTCCAAGAACGCTGTTGGATGAAGCTTGGTTCGTTGGATATTGAGATTCCTGAGATCGTTCCTCCCCCTAGCGCGGACTCAATTCGCAAGGCCATCCTGCGTGAGTTTGCCGCCAAAGGTGGAAATGGTGAGATTACGGGTCCCCAGACAGTGATGCTTACCACATCCAAGGCGAAGGTGCTTGGCATGTATTTCGAGTATGACATTCCTTTTCTCAAGATCGAATCGAGCCCTCAAGATCGCTCTCCGTTACCGAAGGGGGTATCGCATACCACGAAGTATCGCTACGAACTGGGCATGCGTGACGCACTCAAGGCGGAAGGAATTCACGCGGGTAAAGATCCAAGCGAAATCGGCACAGGCACGTTACTCGCAGATAACCCTATTTGGAAAATTCAGCAGCGATTGCTACGACAAGAGTCCAGAAGCACGGTCCATCAAGATGAGTTTGTGCTAACCACCAGCGGTTGGCGAAATCAAACGATGCAAAAGCGAAAAACCCCTTGGGAATTCTCGAAGCCAGGCCGCGGAGCGATCGATCTCTTAGACGCCTTGGATAAGAAGTATCGTAGGTAAGCTCTCAGCGACATATTGATGAACCTCGTGAAATGCCTCGCTGAAGAACAAACGTTCCTGCCTGATGCAACATATCAGGCAGGAGTCGAGTCGCTTTAATCCCGGTGGCCCGCCTAAGTACTACAGTTGGACTTTCTTGATTTGACGGTCTAAGGTATGCTCTCCCGATCTTTTCAGGAAGAGCAAGAATGCCGACGATTCAGGATGTTAAGGGCTGAGCAAGTAAACTGGAAGCCGTTTCGCTACGGATTGCGGATCGATATTCTCGACGAGACCTTCGAGCCCACGCGGGTCGATATCTGCAAGGGCTGATCAGCCGCGTCGAGCGGAAGAATGGCTGGCAGTTGGCCGAAGAACTAGGCGACCAGACGCCCACCAATCTTCAGCATTTCATCGCTCGATCCTTTGGGAGCGTAGATCGGGTGCGTGATCATCGGCAGCCGTAGCGGAAAGGTCTCGATCGCTGTCTATTTGTTGGAACACAGCATCCAGGATGCGAAGTTCCTCTTCCGTTCGGTTGGCCATAAGCGGTTGGACTGGCGCTGTGTTCTCTTGAATTGAGTCACGAGCCGTCTTCGCCGTTTCCTCACGTTTCAGGAAGTCCGAATCCCAGTCACTGAGGAGGACTTGCGGGGATTCTACAAAGCTTGTGACAGGGAACTCCCCTTCTAGTGTTACCGATGGTGGTTCTGGCTCGGACTCAGGGACATCGAGGTAAGATTCTGGAAACGAAAGATTCGAGGTCTCGGCTTTGCGAGCACCATAGTTACGGATGAAGTAGGCAAAATCGGTGAGGCCCACCTTTCCGTCACGATTGAAGTCGAAACGATAGGCAGCCCCGTTCTCTGGGCCGACCGACTTTCCATACTCACGGATAAAATCGGCGAAGTCCCTGAGACCGATCTTGCCATCGTCATTCGTATCGTAGATGACCGGTCCAAAGTTGCCAGGCACTTCTTCTTGTACGGCAATGGCACGATTGGTATCCAGAATTCGAGCATTTTCAAGCTGAACACCATGCGTGTTGGCGGGGGTAATGTATTGTCCTTCCACGTCGACCCGCATGCCGGCCACGTTTTCCAGGTTCTGAGAAAAGATAACCGTCGCCAACAGGACACGGTCGCCTGGTTGGTACTCGGACAGATCGACATTTTGCAGTGTCGCGGTCGAAGTAATTGTGGTGTCTTCCTGGCTATGCACCCATGGTCGATCCTCGCCCAGGGCGTTGATTAGATGGGGAGCGAGGAACCGATTCGCTGTCGAGGTGATTTGAAATTCGACATCGATGGGACGAGGGGGAAGGTCGTTACCTAGGGTAAACCAAATTTGCCCGGTCGCATCTTCCCACTCGTGAAACATGCCTGAGGGAGCGGTGACTTCGCTATTGATCGCTCCAGGCAGAGAGGCATCGGTGGTGAAGAGAAAATCAAGCGAGGAACTGTTGCCGACAATAATGGTTTTCTGCACCGTGGACGATTCGTTGTTGGCATCGGTCACGGTCAAGGATAACGTATATACTCCCGTGATTTGAGTGACCACCGACCATTGGGTCTGATGCGTACCACTTTGCACTTCGATCGGCTGGGGGTTATCGCCCTGGAATACTTCAAGGGTATAAGTCAACGTTTCGTTCGCGTTGTCTACATCGTCAGCCAAAACCATGACATCAATCGGTTGACCGACCACCGGGGCTTCGCTAATCGAATCGAAGGCAACCGTCGGGGCATCGTTTGCACCTTGAATGTTTATGGTGAGTTCATGAGCGGTTCCATCCTGCGCACGGACCAGATGTGTTTCGCTTGCGGTGTCGCCCAGGTTCAGGTGTTGAACCTTTTCTGGATCTAGCTGATAAGTCCAATCGCCGTTGGCTTCCAATTGAAATATACCATACTCGGCAGGAACATCGGTCTGAGGTTGGAACTCCGATTCACCTTCGTCAGGATCGGTCACGGTGAGTTGACCGGCCTGGAGCGTGCCGTGGTCTTCGGTGATCGTCGCCGAGAGGTCTCCTGCAATGACGGCGGCATCGGGTGTCGGTTCGACGGTAATGGTCACATGCCCGATCGCTTGGCCCGTTCCTCCATCACTGGCAAGATACGTAAAGGTATCGGTCCCGGAAAAATTCTCGTGGGGGGTGTAGGTGAATGTCCCGTCTTCGTTCAGTTGCACGACCCCAAATTGCGGCAGCGTTTCCAGCGTAACCGTGAGGGTGGCTCCGTCCGGATCGGAGTCATTATCGAGGACGCCCCCGGTCGTCACTGCCAGCGAAGAATCTTCGGCGACAAGGTATGTATCTGACATCGTTTGCGGCGGAGGGTTCGGGTCGAAGCGGTGCAGGAAATAGCCGTAATTCGGGTTCCCCAGTTCAAGCACATACGCATCGAAATACAAGAGTCCATCCAGTTCGATAAAGGTCGAGGGACCATTGAAATAGGAAGAAAAGTCGAATACCAGATTTGTTTCCCCGACCGAGCCAGCGGGACCAGGGACGTACTCCCACAAATCATCTCCGCTATCGGTCCCGACATTGAAATAGAGCCGACCGTTATAGGCATAGGTGTCTTCAGGCCTGAAGCCATTGGCATCGGTGAGTAGTGTTAGCGTGCCATGTTCGCCGACGTGGGGATCGAATTGCCACAGTTCAAATTGAGTCCCTTTCTTGGCCGTCACATAGAGCCGGTCATTGAGGACCGTGAAGTATTGCGGTTCCGATCCGTAATGGCCCTCCCGGATATCAATCACGCGTGCCGTTTGAGTGTTGGTGTTGTAAGCCCACACCTCATTGGCATCGCTGCCATGTTTTTCTCGGAAGTAGAGGGTGTCGTCGATGACCACCATTTCTTCATTGACCAGATACTCCTGGTTAGGAGGGTGGTGAGTTTGAGTCACGTCCACCTCGAAGGCGATGGTACCCTGTCCGCCGTCGTCAGCAGGATTAAAGCTCCACATGGCGTAACCGATGGAATCGTTTTTAGCCATGTAGTAGAGCTTGCTGTTGTGTGCGGTCAGCATCATCGGAACCGAACCGCTCGTTCCCACGAAGAAATCGGCTAACATTCGAACGCTTGGAATGCCTCCTTCGCTAGTAAGATCAAGCTCCCAGAGTTCGTAGCCATGTTCTCCGTCGTCGCCCGAGAAATACAGCTTGCCGCTGAGCGCTTCCATCTCATCAAATGTGAATGTCGTCGGCAGGTCGTAAACCCGGCGGAGTTGGCCGGCCCCTTCGTTTGCGGCGGGGTCGTACTCGTAAACGTCGATCCACGAATCAAAGGTTTCTGCCGTGAAGTAAACCTTGCCATTCATGGTGACAAAGTTGCTGGGATTTGAACTGAAGTTAGAGGTATTCGAGCCATCGCCAGAACCCAAATTGATGTCGGCAATCGGTGACGCTTGCCCCAGACCCCCGTTGGCACTGGGATCGTATTTCATGAACTCCTGCCCAATTTGGTCGTGTCGCGTCTCGCCTGAAAAATACAGGACATCGTCGAGAACGATTCCAGATTCGTACGAAACATAGGAGTCATCGATCGAAACGTCAGCGTAGATCGGACTCACCGAGAGGGGCCATCGCGATTCCAATGTCTCCAGTCGCCCCCGTTTTCGGGCCAGTCGACGGCGTGGCGAGGCTTGAGAGGAAGCATTGAAATCCAAGAAGTTGCAAAACATAAGACGACACCTTCAACAAAATATACGGGCTTGTCGAAGGTACAATCGCGATCCGACAACTTTACCCGACAGAGGTGACGATATTCTTGGGAAAAATATCTGAGGGAGGATGCCACGTCCGCCGACATTCTGCAATAAGTTGACGACTTCCATTTTCCATTTAGAACCTGCCTGAGCAGCCTCATTTGGCCAGTCTTCTCACTATCAATCGGATCATGTCCAGTTGCAGGATGGCTTGACTGAAACTGGTGGCGGCCTCGTAGTCGACCGACAGGCGACGAAGGTAGATCAGTCAAGCGAAGGCTAAGAACTACTGGAAACTAAAGTAGCTGAGTGGCTTTCGGAACAGCTTGAGCCACTAAGAGATTCGGTGGACGAGAAGCAGAGAATTCCGTGAACAGCCTGAGAGGAATATTGTCTTTTGATTCCTCTTGCATCCAAACCGTGGGTATCAATCGCATGCCCGTTTTCAATCACGTTCGGGAGTAAGGCGTTTTTCAGCATTTTGCCTGTTGATTCCGCAGGTCCTATGATTATCCACTTATGTCATTTTCGTGAAATGCGAATTCAGAATACAACCACTCATAGCTATGCGTGTCTGATATGTCTGAAATCGTGTCTGATTTTGGCCCTTTTCGACCCTGGCAGCAAGAATACCTGTTTATGTAAGTGTCTTAATCGCATGGCGTTGCGATGCCGATTTTCAGAAGGAGTTTCCCGCCCGCCGCCTCCACTTTCAGGCCGCTTGTGAGAAATCGCAAGCGGCCTTTTTTATCGGGTTTGGGTGATAGGCCTTTTCACGCCTAAAGGCCACAAAACGCATTCGTGTCTGATTTTGGTCGGTAAAATCCACTTTCATACACGCGATCCCACTGATTTTCAGGCATAAAGCTCTTGGCTAGGAAGAAAGATCGCTGACAGGAAAAATGAGGGCTATATGGGGATGGCGCTAGTGACCTTGCCAACTGCCAATCGAGCAACCATAGCAGACGCTTTTACTTCAACGGAGTTCTCTTTCAGAATTCACGAACCAATTTCGCCAGAATCAGCGATGTATCTTCCAATACGTTCCTCGTCGGCGAGAACCGCTACCAGCTTTTAGATGGTAGTCGTAGTGACGATCACTATCTCGGTTGGGGGTCGGCCAACCGGGGAGGAAGTTCTACCGTGACATGCACTCTGGCGGCCACATAGATCCAGATCAACAGTTGCGGTGGGAATTGAGGTCTTGAGATACCGGCGAGTCAAAGCCCGAGACCGGGTTGTACTGGAAGAAGATGTTGAGCAATTGATTTCCGATGAAGGGCTGGAGGAACCGGCTGCCCAGCAAGATCAGCTTCGGGCCTTTGAAGGCTGCGTTGAGAAGCTCCCTGATCAGAGACGCCGTTTGGTTCTGAATGCCTGTTCTGGCGAGCAATCGATGAAGGCCATCGCCTCGGACACTGGCAAGTCACCGGAGGCGTCTACCGAACGTTGAGCCGACTTAGTCGTCAACTCTTAATGTGCATCGAATAGTTTCTCAGCGACGTCAATTCCTGGCGACCTTACTCGCCGGCAGAGCAGTCTTGCCGGGCATAACGACGACCGTCTTAGCGAAGCCGCCAGGTCTAGGACAGGGCAGCGGTGGTAGTTTCGGCAAGGGAAAAGGCAGCAACCAAGATGGCGGCGCTGTTGAGCCCTAGAAACCGGCGTTCAACTAGAATCGCTTCCGTGCATCTCGAATTGGATGACACGAAGCTTCCCTGCAACGCCTTTCTCGCACCTCGATGCGCGAGAAAGGCGTTATGCCTGCGCATCGAGGTAGACGAATCAGCCTGCCACAAATACTTGATTGACTAATGAAGCACTTTAGAAGGTATAACCCCCGACCAATGCGTGGTGAATCCAACTGACTTGCCAACGTGCAACTGGCCAGTACTGGCAATCAGGTTTGGCACGAATTAGAACAAGTCTTTAGCGGTTGGTTAATTGATCGATGGCTAGGCTTGTTCAGTTCTCGTGGAGGAAGGTTGGTTGGCTCGAATTCGTAGCGTGTTTTGGAGCCGGGATGTTAAGAGCGGCTTTCAGCTTGTGACCTTGCGGCAGTTGCGAGAGAGAGATCTGCGGCCTGGCTTGGCCGAGCCGCAGCGGCTCGACTTTCATATGTTGATCCTCTGCGAAAATGGCGTCGGGGCTCACATGGTCGATTTCGAGATGCACGACTGTCGCCGCGGTACGCTGATCCATATCAGTCCGAACCAGGTGCATGCGTTTGCCAGTGACATTGACACGGAAGCGACCCTGCTCATCTTTCGGCCTGAGGTCTTGCCGGTTGAATTCTATGGCCCTGACTCAGGAACGCAGCCGCCGGCAGAATACCTTTGGCCACCTGCAACGAAGCTTGATAAGCCTTCGCTTGAATTCGTGACGGCTACGGTTAGTTTTCTAACCAAGCAGCATTGCTCTCAGGGGATATGGGATCATCCCGAAGCGGCCAGGCACGTTGCGATTGGGCTGGCATCGCTTGCCTATCGCACGGCCGTTTCGAGTAGCCCGCTTTACCAAAGCCCTCCTCAGCCGTTGTTTTTCGCTTTTCTTACGATTGTCGAAGAGTTTTATGCGACGCGGCGCGATGCCCAGTGGTATGCCAGGCGGCTGGATTGTTCGTATCGGAACTTGTGCCGTATCTGCAAGGAAGCAAGCGGCGAGACGCCCAAGACGATGATCGACCGCCGAGTTGCCATTGAATCGCGACGTTTGCTGGCATTCACTCAGGATAGTGCCTTGGAGATTGGCAAGTGCCTGGGATTCACCGAGGCGACTAACTTCGTCAAGTTCTTTCAACGGTTAGCCGGTAGCACGCCGGATGTCTTTCGCCGTCAGTGGCAGAAGTGAATTTTGCTGCGGTCAATCGTCGCTTATCCCACCGTCTGTCCGCTTTTGACCATTCGAATGCTGGCATCCACCATGGCTCGCCTTAGTTCTCTCCCTAAGATTTGAGTGTCGGGCTGGTCGACCCATCGTTGTGCCGGTTCGTCTCGCAAAGGGTCAAAAGCATTGCACTTTCTGGAAAAGACATACGCTCATGAGTACGCCGACGAAAACATTCGCCTTACTTTTATCATTTACTTGGCTTGCTGGTGCTGTCAGCGGGCAGACGCAGGTCGATCCGAAGACCGCGATCCGAATGCTGAATTCTCAGCAGCATCAGTTTGAACAAGCGATCGTGCAGGTAGCCGACAACATCTATACGGCCGTGGGGTACCATGGGGCCAACACGTCGATGATTGTGGGCACCGATGGTGTTATCATCATCGACACCCTCCGTGGGCCAGCCAGTGCCGCAAAAGCGGCGGAAGCATTTCGGAAGTACAGCGATAAACCGGTCAAAGCGATTGTTTACACGCACAGCCATGGCGACCATACCGGTGGGGCGAGTGCGTTTGTCGGTAGCGAGAAACCAGATATTTATGCCACCAAGGGGTTTGGCTCGGCCACGGGATTGAATAAGGCCGTCGGTCCTATCGGGATGAAACGAGGGGCACGTCAGTTTGGGCGAAACCTTTCGCCGGCTGAAAGTACCAATCGTGGTGTCGCACCGGCTTCGACCACCGACCACGATGGTGGAAAAGGGTATTTGTCACCGACCGTTACGGTACCTGGCAGTGGTCTCAAGACCACCATTGCAGGCGTCGACATCGAGTTCCACATTGCTCCGGGCGAAACGGATGATGCAATGTTCATCTGGCTACCCAGCGAAAAGGTGCTGTTCTCTGGCGACAACTTTTATCATTCGTTCCCTAATTTGTACGCAATTCGAGGGACGCCTTATCGGGATGTACTGACCTGGTCGGAAAGTGTCGCGGAGATGGCAGAGTTTCGGCCGAATGTGCTTGTGCCGGGACACACGATGCCAATCCGAGGTGAGGAAGCATCCACGACGGCGCTTAAGGACTATAGCGAAGCGATTCGAAGTGTTTACGACCAGACGATCCTTGGAATCAATGCTGGCAAAAGTCCAGGTCAGATCGCGCATGAAGTCAAGTTGCCGGAGCATCTGAAAGATAAGCCGTACCTGATTCAGTTCTATGGCAGCGTACCGCATGCGGTTCGGGCCATCTATTCGGGGTTGTTGGGATGGTACGATGGCAATCCCACGACGCTTAATCCGCTGGCCCCCAAACAGCAAGCAGAAAAAATGGCCGAGCTTGCCGGGGGAACGCAGAGGCTTACCGAGCAGATGCAGGTCGTATTAGAGAAGCAAGACTACCAGTGGGCCTTGGAGCTTTCCGACCATGTTAAGTGGTTGGATGACGCTGACCGAAAGCTTGCCCGACAGGTGAAGATTGCGGCACTACGTGGTCTCGCAGCGCGGGAATACAATGCCCCGAATCGGAATTACTACTTGAGCTACGCCAATGATTTGGAGTCAGGACGTTTGAGCGACATCTGGTTCTAAGTAGTTAGAGCAGGTGCTCGCGTAATTCCCAGTACGAATACTTAAGGTGGAAGCATTGCTGATATGAAGTCTTCTGAACTCATTGCCGTGACGGCGGCCAGTGGTAACCTTGGTTCCGCGATTGTTCGAGCGGTCAGCGAAGTTGTTGGTCAGGACAATGTCGTAGGACTGGCGCGGACTCCCAGCAAAGCTGTCTCGCTGGGGGTAGAGATCCGCGCCGGCGACTATACACATCGCCGCGAACTGGCAGAGTCGCTCGCCGGCGTCAACAGCATGCTGCTGGTCTCAGGGATGGATGCACCTGAGAAGCGGATTGATCAACATCGTAACGTGATCGAGGCAGCCAAGGAGGCAGGCGTTCGCAAGATCGTTTACACGAGCATTCAAGGGGCGGACACCGGTACGGCTTTCTCCCCAATTGTGCAAAGCAATCGGCAAACCGAAGCAGACATCCGTGCTAGTGGCCTAACGTGGGTGATCGGGCGCAATGGTCTCTACATTGAGCCGGACATCGATTACATCGAAACGTACAAAACGCGTGGTGAGATTGCCAATTGTGCTGGAGAGAGTAAGGCGGGCTACACAACGCGTCAGGAGCTGGCCTATGCCTACGCTTGCATGTTGACCCAGTCGAAGCACGACGGTCAGACTTACAACCTACACGGTCAGGCCATAACTCAAAAGCAATTGACGAAGTTGATCAACGATGCGTTTGGCACCGATCTGAAATTTCGGAACATGACCGTTCAGCAATACCAGGAAGAACGCCAGTCCGAACTGGGAGAATTTCTGGGAACGGTCATTGCCGGAATCTACGAAGGCATTCGCCAAGGAAAGCTGGACAACGAAAGCCACTTCCGCCAGGCAGCCGGCCGCGAGCATCTAAACTGGCCAGCCTATTTCGCGGGGCTGACGGGTTAGCACAAAATCGGCCACAGCGTTGGTTTCATCATTGCAATATGCAAAACGCTTAGTCATTGAGGTCATATTACTCGGAAGCGACCAGTAATTCGCTGTCAGTCCGCATGTAAACAACGCAGTCATCTTCATCGATTACTGCGAGATAGAGAGCCTCTTCCCCATTGGTATTGGTCTCCTCTGTCTTTAGCCATTTACGACAACCTAATAATCGTTAGCTTTCCGCGATCGGGCCAAAATCGACTGCTTTTGCGGCTCCTCGCGTCTGCTTTGTCCAATCACATTTGATTGATTCAGATAGATAATCTCCCAAATAACCCACTGGTCAGGAGATTCCGTTCCTGCCTGCCCATGTTCTGGTTTCAAAGTCGAATAAGTTGGACCTATAGCAGCTCGCCACTTAAAGCTTGAATGGCTTACTCAAATACGGCCAACTGCGGTAGGTGATCGCTGAGAGCAAAGGATTTTGGGTCTTCGATGTTCGTGCGGAAGGCTCCCTCGAATAATGGTCGCGATTCCTCAATTTGCTTTGCAATCGGACCAGCGGCCATCACGTAATCGATTCGCCGCTGCGGTTTGTCTGCCTTGATCGTCATCCCATCGCCTTTGCCGACCTTAGCAAAGGTGTCCGTCCAACCAGCATCGACCCAGAGCTTGTACTCCTTGGTGTCTGGGGTGTGGTTGAGATCACCGATAAGTAGCATTGATTGCCCGACATTGAAGTCTCGCTTCATAGACTTCAACATCAGCGGAATCTCTCGAAGTCGAATATCTGGCTCAACGCTGGGGTGCAGATGAGCCGAGTGGACGATTAGTGGTTCACCATTGGGTAGTTTGATCGTGGCCTGCCCCCAATGCCGAGTGAACAGGTCATGGGGCCGTTCGCCTTCGACCATTGGGACGTTCTTCGGCTCGACGATCTCGAAACGGCTAAGCAGCGTGCCGGGCCAATTGCCTCCACTGGGGAAGCGGACGTAGTTCATGCCGAGCCGGTTGGCGATTTCCTTTACCATGTCTTCACTAGGTGACTCAGAGAAGTTAATGATGTCTGGCTCGTAGAGAGCAAGTTCGTGAGCGAAGCGATCAGGCATTTGTCCCAAGTTGGTTGCCTTGTTTGCTAACGCCCGATCCTTTGGCCAGCCCGTGCAGTTGTAGACGTTGTAGGAGATCACTCGAAGCGGTGGACTCTTCTGATTAACAGCAAGCACGCTACTCATGCCGGTCGCTGCGACGGCAAGACTCCCGAATGCAGCTTGTTTCAACACGTCTCGCCGGGTGCACGATTCGTGCGAGGAAGGTGATCTCATGGTTTCCGATCCCAGAGTGCTTTGTTCGATTTACTTCTTGGGGACCGACTTTTTACCATGTTCAGAACACCTCGTCGCTGCGAAAGTGCATAGAAGGAGGAAATTCAACGTTACTGATCGCCGGCACGGCGGTGAGGAGTTACTTCGTGAAGCTTTTCGGGTAGGGAATCTCGCGTGCCGTTGTGTTCGGTAGACTCGCATAAATTCGTCGTCTCATTTGGATCGTTTTCATGATCATAGAGTTCACGACCGACTAATTTACCGCTTTCTCGGTGTCGCCATTCGACAAGACGATACCGTTCGGTCCGGATGGATCGCCCCATATTATCGCCACGTCCGTATTGGCTTATTGCACAGTCGCTTGTTGCTCGATCTGGAACGTCAAGCAACGTCGAGAAGCTTTTGCCCTGGAGGTGATTCGGCTTTGGGATTCGTGCGAGATCGCATAGTGTGGGATAGAGACCGACGAGTTCTACTAAGGATTCCGTAGACTCGCTCGATGCTTTCATGCCAGGTGAATAGATGATCAGCGTGGTTCGGGTTGCGGATTCGAAGTTGGTCGCCTTGCCCCATAGTCCGAGTTCTCCCAAAGAAAACCCATGGTCTCCCGCGATTACCACAATCGTATTGTCAGCGAGCCCCAGACGATTGAGGGTATCGAGGACGCGGCCTATTTGCGCATCGACATAGCTAACGCTGGCTAAGTACCCGTGCCAAAGATTCCGGTTAAGCTCATCGGGTAAGTTACCCTCGGCAGGTACGTTCCGATACTGCTTTCTCAGCTCACTGGAGTTCGCAGAAGAAAGTTTGGGGATGCCATCATGGGCAGCCGTTGGGTCTACTGTAGGAAGTTGCTCTGGGTCGTAGAGATCCCAATAGTGTCTCGGCGCCACAAATGGCAAATGAGGTCGTAGAAATCCGAGACCAAGAAAAAAAGGCCGATCTTGAAGCCGCTTCAGTGCGGCAATCGCTTCATCTGCAATCTGCCCATCGGAAAGTTCATTGTCGGCGACGTCCAGGCACTCGTATGGCATTCCGCGACGTTTTGATTCCGATACGCCTTCAAAGGGATTAGGAAGTCCAGCCTCACTAGCTTGCCGTTGCATCTGATCGACCATCGCACGTCCCGCTCGAGTACGATATTCAAATCGATAATTTTGAGGCATGCTGTGAGGTTCGCTCCAGCAAGCGGGATCTTCTTCATTGTTATGGGCAATCTTGCCAATGCCGACGCAGTAATAGCCATGCTGTTTAAAATAATCTGGCAGCAACGGCGTATCCGCCAGCGCCGGGCGAACGTCTTCTTTCGTCCAGATGCCGGCAGAGTCGGGGCGAAGGCCACTTAACAGACTGTAACGAGAGGGACGACAGTGAGCTTGCTGGCAATAGGCCCGTTTAAAGACTAGGCCTTGTGTCGCCAACGAATCGATATTCGGGGATTGGACGTACGGGCTTCCGTAGCACCCGAGTTCCGGACGTAAGTCGTCCACCATAATGAATAGAACATTGGGGCGCGAATCGGCTCCATTTGCCAGCGGCAAGCCAAGTAAGAATACTACGAAGGCAAGGCATACTGTGGTACTTGTTTTGTTCATTCGCTTGACCTTTGTTTCTTCCATAATTCGTCCAACATTTTCAGACTGGCATCCACAATCGCATCGCCTGCCGCAGGTCCCACGCGACAAGTCCTGGAAATTGCACCGTAGCCGCCTCCTTCAACTGCCCGAGCGGTTGGTAAGTAAGATCCGCTACCAGCTAATTCGACAACGAACGTTTGGATTGCCGGGCTGCGACCTTTGATGCGAACGCCATAGTCGCAGTACAGTTCAAAAGGATTGGTCACCATGGCGACATCTCCCAAACGTATTGCGTTGAGTTCAATGGCTACGTCCCCTGCACTGGGGTCGGGAGTTGGAAAACCGAGAGGCCATCGAAGTATTTGTTTGGTACAGGCGATTGTCGGAGAGAAGTCCGTCTGGTCGCGTACAACCGGCAAGATATCGCAAACACAATCCGCAATCCGGGTGGCAATTTGTCGGCGCCGGAGCGCTCGTGTATCCTCGATATCTGGAAAGCTAAGCATTTGCATGCGTTTTTCGCCCTTGGTTTCCACCATCACCGACGTCGCCAGGTCTCCGGCTGCACTTACTTGTGGCAAGATAAAAAGATCGTCGCCCAGACGGCGCCGCAGTTCATTGCGTGTCTCATGCCAGAAATCTGCGCTGATAAGATTTCCTCGCTGAACTTGAGCAGGGCATGGCGTGTTGATCAGAAGGCCAGTCAGGTCGCCGGTTTTGTTGACCGTGAAAAGCAATTGAACGGCATGGTCTTCAAAGCCTTCGATGTGACTGAATTTGTCATCGCTGGTCTTGCCTTGCTGAAAGGATCCCACCATGCGTGAAGAGCCGTCACGATGGGTTACAATCCGGTTGTGTGACAAAGCTGCATGGCCAAGCCCAAAGCCAATTCCACCTGGCTCACGTCTCTGCCACGCTTGAACTACCGCCGATGAAATTCGCTTTGCTGCAAGTTCAGCATAAGACTCGTCCGCTTTTACTGACGGAGCGACATGTGTGTGGGTCGCCATGAGAATAATGTTGGCGTGAGGAATCTCGGGGCAGGCATGGTGAACTAAGTCGCGAACTCGATCGCGAAGGTTTGCCTCGTAGCGATTTCCATCGGGGATCCAGAGGAGATCGCAACTCACAAGTACGATTCTTTCCGAGTTTTCGCCACGTCCACTTTCTATTGCCAGCGCGGTTGCGTAAATGGGATCCAAGACTCCTTCGGAAAGGATCTTTCCACGCATGGCAACCGGCTGATCAGGCGTTAAATCGATGCTAGACCAACCAAGTGTCAGCTCATCGGCAGGCAAAGTCCCCACGGACAACGCCAGGAACACCATGGCATGGAAAGCAATGACAAGGTGAGACAATGATGCTGGTTTGCGCATATTGCAATCAGATCCCAGGCTAGATGAACAATTCATAAACTAAATTCCAAATGCGGTTTGAAGAGCTTAGAGGCCGAGCCCAAGCGGTCCTCAGGAATGATCTTTGACTTCGACCATCATTCTCTTTTTCAGGCGTCCGTATTTGTTTTCGCCGATTAGCCAGACCTCGACGTTTCCTAGTTCACGTACGACCTCATCAGGAATCTCAACTTTGCCGAGCGTTCGGTCTTCTTCCGAAATAAGTATGGTGTGTTGTCGTTCTCTTTTTACTCCACATCGGAAGTAGACGATAACGGCATTCATATTGGAGGTGTGGAAGTCGAGATCCCATGCTCCGCTAACAGGCACCCCACTCGTGGGAAGGCTAAAATCTAAATCACAGACAGAAAACTCGCATTCCTGACTCAGCGAGTTGTCACCGAGTACACAATGGGCGGTGTAGTTCCCGCACTGCTCGAATGTGCGCTCAACGATTCCCTTGTCAGTCACGCCGACTTTCTCGATCACCGATCCTTCTCGTTCGATGACCAGTGACTTTACGCCTTGATCATCCTTGTCGAGAATGTTGAACCGTACGGACTGATCTTTCTGATAGGCAACCCAATCGCCGCGGTCTAGCAGCACGACTCGGTTAATGGTGGGAGTGCTTGTGTCTTCTTGATAATTAGGAAATTGAAACGAGTTTGCACGATTGCCTGCACGCCAGGCATCTGGGTCGGTGATTCGATACAACTCTCTTCCTCTTGTGTTGAGATGGTCGTTGAACTCCTCAGCGCTATACTTTGTCGCCTTGGCAAGAGGCGAGGTACTTTCATCCACACGCACGTGGGTAACGACGCCTTGGTCGTTGGCAAATACCTCGGTTACGAGTTGCACGTGAGAGCCACTTTTTCCTCGTGACGGTCGAAAGATCACGTCGCCAACTTGGGCTGTTTGACCATTGGCCGGCTTTACCAATTCAACGCCCTGTTGATGCGTCGGGCCGTGATACCAGCTTAGATACCAAATTCCGCATTGATACGCGTAAGAAGTGTACGCGGAGCAAACCGTTCCGTAGTAACTCTCGGCATTCGGTATTTCACCGGCGAGGTTTTCCGTATAGAGAACACTGTCGGGATTCTCTAGGGCAGCCAGGAATGTCTTTAGGTAAATATCGAATCCGATATAGCGACCGGTCGACTTGACGCTTGAATAAGGGAGCCCGGTATACTCTACGCCTTCTTCGAAATAACCTCCTCGTGTGGGCATACCCGGTGCAACGGGCATCCATTTCACTTCAGACAGTTTGCGTGCGTAAGTTACTGCCTGTTCTTTCCAGGGGGGTAGCTCATCTGATGTCGCCGGGGCTGGGGTAGCTTTCTCAGCGTGCGATAAGCTTTCTGTAGATATTAAAATCGTGATCGCGACGATCGTAGTTAATATTATGCGTCGGAAAAACATGGTTCGACTTGCGCTCCAACCGCATGAGAACGGTTTAAGGGATTATTTTCGTTCAGGTCAGGTACAAACAGGCTAAGCACTAGTTCAAGTAAGCAGCCGCGCGGAAACCGCACAAGTTAATCAGGGTTAGGGAATGACGAGGCAAATCGAGCAGGGTCAGCTCCCGCCACCCAGCCGATCGACCGAAGCATTAACGAGCGAAAGTCGGGTTCGTCAAACGTATCGATACAATGCCCAGGGACGCAGCCGACAATCCGTCCATTTCCTTTTTCGCAGCACCAAAGAATTGGTTGATCGGCCTCCGGGGTACTGCCATGCTTGCCTTTTCCTTCCCTGGAAGTCGCCAACACAACCGCATCGTCGGAAAGTGGAACAGGCGGCCAATAAGTTTCGTCGTCTGCCAACTCAATCGTGTTTGGCAATCCTTTACAAATTGGGTGCTGTGGCTCGGGTAATTTCATCTGCACAGGCCCACGTCGGTAAAGCTCAAACCCACCGACTCCTGTCACCTGGGCAACGGCAGCAACCGGGCCAGGCTTGGTCCAGGTTGCCGAGTGAATAAACACCAAGCCACCTCCGTCGTGCAGGTATCGCTTCAGTTGTGCAATCCGCTTTTCGGACCACTCGATATAGCAGTAAGCCACAATGGCATCTGCATTGCCGAGCTGCTCATCGCTGGGCCAAGTCCAGGCAATTTCTACGGAAACCTTTTTCGAATCAGTATCCGCTGGTGTGTTCAGCAACGCGGCTAAGCGGCGTTGCCAAAGAGGATAATCATGAAAGCCATTTCCTGCCGGACCGTGATCCTTTTCATCCACAAGCAACAGAATGTGTATTGTGGCCGAGTCATTCGTTTTCGGTTTTAAAACAACCGATTCGGTGTCCGTAGTGAGCAAACGCTTACGGTCATCGGCCGATTGCTCGCCCAGCTGTTGATTGCCGAAGGATAACCCTTCGGTTGTCTGGGCGCTCAATCGACACGTGTCAACGCCTGAAAACACAGCGATAAACACGAATAAACTGGAAATGACACAAAAGGTAAAAGTACAATTTCTTTTCATGGAAAGCACTTCAAATCAAGGTCGGCGAATGGCTTCGTGATCCGCAATCTGCTCCGCAAACAGTTTCAGATTACGGTCGCAGCCATGGAGCTAAACAAATTGCCCTAGGTACTCGAGACTCCTAGCGGCCTGAACCGGAGTGCCACACTCGACACTGAAGACAATGTCGTTAGGACAGTTATCCCGGACCGTCTTGATGATCCGTTCCCAATCCAAGATTCCCTCGCCACAGGCACAGCCAACCGGTGTACCGGTAACCTTGCCGCGTTCCGAGTCAGAGTGCTCGACCGAAATGTCTTTGGCGTGAAGATGAACCAGACGCTCGACAACACTGTCGAGCCAGCCATAGACATCATGGCCGCATAGATACGCGTTTCCGGTATCAAAATTGATTCCAATCGCGTCGGAATCTACCAGATTATAGATTCGTTCTAGCCCCTCAGGATGCTGAGAGTATTGTGCATGCTGCTCGAGTCCGATTTTGATGTTGCGTCGCTCGGCGACGAAAGCGGCCTCTTGCAGGGTATATTTGATAAGAACGAAGTCTTCTTCTTCGGTCGTCCATTTTGCTTTGATGCCTTCGTCGGTGTTAACCACAGGTGCACCAATTTCAGCTGCAGTTCGAATCGCCAATTTGATGTACTCTCCGTGAACCTCGGGACGACCCAGGGGGCCGTGGCTCTGTAGCCCGGAGATCGTCAAACCGGCTTCATCGCATGCGTTTTTGATTCGATAGGGATCGTCGAATAGCGAGACAGTGTGAAAGTACCCCGCTTCGCTCATTAGTTCCCGACCGAAATGAACCATGGGTTCAAAGAACTTATAACCCATCTTAGCGGCGTGCTCGACTGCCCATTCAAATGGCTTGTCGCTGCTTCGCGAGTACTCCGCATTCAATCCAATAGATACTTTTCCCACGGTAATTACCTTATCTTTCTACAAGTCGTATTTTCGTGATGTTGAACTTTGTGAAGTCATTGCGACAACCGGTCGCGGTCGTCAAAACTCGATATCTTGCTGTTGGCTTTCACACCTTCAGCGACCATGGTGCTCGGTACTGCTTAGTCACGAGCGAATTTGCTTCGGGATCGCCGACGACCTGCTCCTTCTTGGCATCCCACTGAATGGTTCTTCCGACCTTCCAGGAGATGTTCATTAGATGGCCGGGATTAGATGAGTGGTGCCCCACTTCTATGTTCGCGGATGGTTGCTTGCGGCTACGCATTGCATCGACAAAAGCCTGACCATGTTTAGGACCAGTCTTGTTGAATGAATCAATCAACTCACCAAGTTCGCGGCCTTTGGTTGCTTCTGCACGCACTTCGTAACCACCACGATAAATCCTTAGAGATGCCTCGCTGCCGTAAAAACACTTTCCGTGTGACACCTTCTCGCCACGGCTGCCGACGCGGCTCGAATACTGCATTAGGAAACCATTCTTGGAGATCGCCCCAGAAGGATACTCGCAAATGGCCGAAAAGGTATCAGGCCATTGCGCGTTGCATGGTTGTGGAAAAGCGTGATTGCCTCCCATAGCAGTCACGCTTTTTGGGGCGTTGACCTGCATGAACCAATGCACGATGTCGTAGTGATGCACGCCCCAATCAACTTCCCAGCCATTACCGAAATCGTAGAACCAGTAGTGCTGGGCAACCTTATTGGGGTTGTACGGCTGGGCGGGGGAAGGTCCAACCCAGAAGTCCCAGTCCAATCCCTCTGGTGGTTTCGAGTTTGGCGGTGAACCAAAGCCTGGAAACTTGTAGTCGAAGTCCCACACTTTGACTTCCGAGATTTCTCCCAGGATGCCAGACTTAATGACTTCTGCGGCACGTTGATAGTGTTCTGTACTTCGCTGTTGCGTACCGATTTGCACTATGCGGCCATACTTCTTCGCTGCCTCCACCATGGCCCGGCCCTCGCCAATGGAGGTCGCCGCTGGCTTCTCGACGTACACGTCTTTTCCCGCCTGGCAGGCATGAATTGTGGGTAAGGCGTGCCAATGGCCATTGGTAGCAACAATTACCGCATCGATATCTTTGTCCTCGAGCAGTTTTCGATAATCGCGATATTTGCGTACTCGACTTCCCCCCGCAACAGCTTGCGCCTTCTCAATTCGGCCGTCGTCATTGACATCGCAAACGGCAACCATCCGGACATCTGGAAGCGACATCATGTAGTCCGGCATTACGCGGCCGACCCCGCGATGACCGCAACCGATCAAAGCCATATTGATCGTTTCATTGGGACCTGGTCGATTGGACGCACCAGCAGCGTATGGCCGTCCGGTCAGTGAGGCAGCAACGCCGGTGGCGGTGGCACCGCGAATCATGTCCCGTCGAGAAATGAAGGAGTTTGACTTGTTGGCAGGCTTCTCTTGCATAGGTGTATCCTTAGTTGTTTGTTGACCGATTTGAAATCAGAGCCAAGGTAGTGTTGAGACGAGGTTTAGTCGTCTTCGCTCTGATCGAGGTTAAATGACAAGTCATTGAACGTTGCTTCTGTTACTTTGGCAGTTAGGACCGTGCTTTCGTTGAATTGCTTGGGAATCGTTGGAATGCTGATATAGCCTGGCCCTTCCCGGTATTTTTGTATTCTCACCTTGTAATCACCCAATGGGAGTTCGACCTTGAAACGCCCTTTGAGAATGGCTGCGGTAAACCATTGTTCTTGATCCTTGAGATTTTTTAACGAAGCTGGCACGAACGATATCTTTGCGTCGTCCAGCGGTTTCTCGTCGAGCGATACATTGCCTTCTGCCAACACCCAGCCAGCTCGAACATGCGATGTATCCTGGCGACTACAGCCGGAACTCAGGCAATGGCATACGAGTAATGCCATTGGCCAGAAGTAGTGGGAGTGAGAGACTAACGAACGTGTCATTGACTCGACCTTATGGGTGCGCTGAACTCATGGTCATTCGTACGCACCTCGGGCTGTTGTCGGTGCGATGGAACAGCGGAATGTGACATTGAGCGAATGGTGAAACTCATAGCGTAAAATCCGTCAGCATGGTCATGTGCGTAGACGT
This sequence comes from Bremerella alba, assembly GCF_013618625.1. Lineage (NCBI taxonomy): Bacteria > Pseudomonadati > Planctomycetota > Planctomycetia > Pirellulales > Pirellulaceae > Bremerella > Bremerella alba. The sequence goes on from NZ_JABRWO010000003.1 coordinate 100,637, forward strand.
ACCGCGACCCTGTCCAGAAATCCCATGCTGAAATTCCGGAGCGATGCCGATGTTTAAACGTCTATGGGTAGACTTAGAACTCGCCGAGAACCTGTCCGTCGTTTCGGCTTCCTAAGAATTGAAATGTCTCGGTGTGGATCGTCTCGGGGATAAACCGTACGGATCCATCTGCAAGACAGGTAAGTGCACCACCTGGGTGCATACTTCTGGCGTGAAGGTACATGTTGTCGTTAGATACGCTGACCTTCACACAAGGCATGTCGTCGAAATCTTGTCGACATCGACCAAGTTGATCGGCCGTCGCAGTGTTGGGTGGGTTTCGGGTACTAAACCAATTATTTGGTGCTGCCATGTTGAACGTATATCCTCGCCAATCATCGCCGGAGTCACCTGACTGTGAGCCATCTGCTTCCGCCAATCGAATCTCGCCAACCATGGCCGTGTTGCTTGTTCCGTCGGTCAGATCTCGCATGCGTGTTTTGGATGCGGAATAGAACATCCCATTTAGTTGGGAACCAGAATTATCCGAGCCAATCATGGTGCCGGTCGACCCCATGCATCCAGCGTAGCTGTGATAGGCTCGCTCTCGTTCGGCTCCGGAACTGTTGAAGCCAATACTCTTAGAGCTGGCTGGATCCGAAGGACAATTTAATGCAGGTATTCTAGTCTCCGAAGCTGGCCAAGTTGCCGGGGATCCGATTTGTAGATCACCGTTCATGTACGGTACGAACTGCTGATAAACGTTGTCTTGTTCGATAAACGGATAAATAAACGCCGTCCAACCTAATCGGCGATTTGCGGTTGCGGCGGTATAGGTGTCCGGGAAAGTTGTGCCTATCTTGCCTGGCGGAAATACCAAGAAGGTATCGTGATAGTTGTGTAACGCCAGGCCAAGTTGCTTGAGGTTATTGTTACATTGGATGCGGCGTGCGGCCTCTCTCGCTTGTTGAACTGCTGGTAATAGCAGTGCAATCAAGACACCGATAATTGCGATCACTACAAGTAGTTCTACAAGAGTGAAAGCGGCATACCGGCGACGCGTAGCGTGGACTGTCATGTGCTAACTCCGAATACGATTGATGAAATAGGAATCTGCTGAATTGGTGAAGAACTGGCTGCTTGAAAAGTCGCCAACTCTCGTAAGCTGATCCCAATTTCATGTCCATTCGGAATGACACGTCATCCCCAAAATGGCTTTCGCTTCGCCTGCAGGTGAACGATGCTCGGTCATCAAGCTCACACAGTTCGTGCAAGGCTGATGGTGTTCCACGAATAGATCCGGAAAGGCTTACGCCTTGATCGCTGATCTTTCGCGCATCTGTGAATCCACCATTTATCCAAACTGCAACTCAGCGAGCGAGAGATGCATGGAATGCTCTAAGTGCATTCGCATAGCCTCAACCGCATGATTGGGATCTCTAGTTTCTATGGCTTCAAAAACCTCCATGTGCTTCTGTCCTGGAATCTCCTCATTTCGATTCGTTGTTTGGTCAAGACACACTAAGCGATCTAATAGCGGAGCAAGGGCTTCACGTAGTTGCGATACGCCAGAAAAGCTGGCCAAAGTATCGTGAAATTGAACGTCTAAATCACGGCACTCTCGAAGCGAATCGCCCTCCGCGAAAAGGGCATCGACGTGCCCTGCAATTCTTTTCAGGGCAGCTAATTGCATGTCGTCGGCCACTTCAGCAACACGGCGGACGGTCTCGCACTCGATGGCCAATCGCAAGATAAAGTCTCCGCGAATACGGCTAAGATCCCGAGCGAGAATCCGCGCTCCGGCCTTTCCTTCGAGTCGAACCAAACCTTCGGCAGCTAATGCCTTGACAGCTTCGGACGCGGCATTAATTCCGGTTCCATAGGTCTCAGCAATAGGTCGTAACGTCAGGTGGCGTTCGGGCGTAAGATCTCCACTTAGGATCTTGGACCGCAGATCTAAAAATATTCGCTGGGCTTTGGTAACCGGATGCTTATTTGGGGGATGGAGTGTCATATGTACCTGCATTTCTGGGCAGCTGGGAGCATGATGTGACTTATGGGGGCCACTGAATAAACAGTGTACCAACACTGTTCGGTGCGTCAATAAAGATTCGATAAAACAAGTGGATTAAGCCCAAATAGGCAGTGCCTAGAACCCACAAATGAACGCATCGTCTCCATGCGGCTAGATCTGCCCACTCCGTAATTTCGAGCTACGAGATTGGGATCGATGGAAAACGGGAATATTCGTCTGCACCTATTGAGTAGCGCTAAAACAGCCGTTTTCAAGTTGTTAAAAGGCAAGAAGTGTTTGCCAACTTCGTTAGATAGGCATAAGTCTTCAGTGAACGAGTGTCGTTATGAGCCACTGTGCAAAATGATTTGCGAGACTCGTTGGCATGCAACGCGACTAAGTCCCGCGCTTTCCCTTAAGCCCAGTTGTGAGCTGTCGCAACTCGCTTTTCCTTAGGGATTGCAGATACGGCCTTAGCGATGAATCTGTAGCAAGTTCCTCGGATGTCTGATTCTATGTTTGCACGGATTTACCTCTCTGCGATTTCCAATGCCTGTCTTTAAAAATGGTTGTTCTTATTGGTGGTGATCTAGAGAGCAGTGCGCATGCCGCGCACCTTGAAAAAAAGTTAGGTAACGAAACTACCAGGGATGGCCTGCCCAGATCGCGAAGCTTTCAGGCGTGGACGCCACTACGAAACGAAACTTCTTGCATCTAAGTGGCTCATCCACTGAAAATAAGATGGATGATTTAACTTGACACACGAATTAATCCCGCTAGACTCTAGTAATCCCACGAGGGATGATTTTCTCCCAACCATGCTTTTCCCGAAACTCGTTATTCAACATATCGTGCTTGTTTTTACAGGGTCATTGTCATGAGAAGCGGTCGTCACGCTTTTACGCTTGTAGAGCTTTTAGTTGTCATCGCCATTATTGGTGTTCTTATCGCCCTGCTCTTGCCAGCTGTTCAGCAGGCCCGAGAGGCAGCTCGACGGATGCAATGCTCCAATAACTTCAAGCAAATGGGGTTAGCGCTGCATAACTATCACGACACCTTTGGTTCGTTCCCCTATGGCTCACGAGCCGGTACGGTTAGCTATCCCAATCTATCAGGGGTGAATTGGAGAACCTCAATCCTTCCTTTTCTCGAGCAGAACGCTCTGTTTGATCAGCTTGATTTTGAAACGGGTAGCTTTAGCGGGTACAGCAACTTTCCCTTCGCCGGAAGCAATTTGGTTTTAGAAGGACTCGTTTTTGATGGTTACATCTGTCCATCAAGTCCGATTGATCCACTAATTGCCGCCCCGGGAGGGCTGAATAATCCTGCCGACGGAGACAAGGCAGGGATGATGCACCACTATGTCGGGATTGCTGGAGCATACCCTGACCCTGCTGGCCGAACGGACGTCGTGAAACAAACTTCTCGGGGGTACGCTGCCGGCACCGGTATGCTTCGGCCGGGTCAGGTGACCAAGTTTCGGGATGCTACAGACGGAACCTCGAACAGCTTGGCTGTAGCCGAACAGTCCGGGATGGTTGGTAATGAAGTGATTGCTGCCAACTATGGCGGGGGATGGACAGGGCAGTTGGCGGACTACCCCGTCAGTTCGATCTCCAGCAGTTCTGACAATTATTATTATACGGGGCTTTCCACCGTACGTTGGCAGATCAACTACGACACCAAAACCTCTTCGTCCAGTAGCCAGCCCTACGAGAATAACACCATTCTCAATTCATTTCATCCTGGTGGAATCTTAGGTTTACTGGGGGATGGATCGACCAGATTCATTCCTGAAACGATTGATATGGAAACCTTGCGCCGTTTAAGTGCATGTGATGACGGATTGACGAATTCTTTCTAACTTTCCCACGTCATATTGATTCAGAAAAACAGATCAATGAAATATCAACTAGTCACCAAGTTAGCTGTAGCGATACTTTGCATTACGTCTGGGACGCTTGTTGGGTGTTCCGAAACTCCGACGGGTGCTGAAGTCGATGGCCGGATCGCTTTGGATGGATCCCCTGTATCGACCGGTGTGATTCTATTTCAAGATGAATCTAATGGCACGGGAGGAAGTGCCATTGTAGAGGATGGAAGTTTCTCGTTTCCTACCCCATTGCCTCCCGGCAATTATGCGGTTGCTCTTCAACCGCCCCCACCACCGGCACCACACGAAACCAAGTCTCAGCGGGTCTCTGTTAAATTCCCACGTCATCTGACAGTGGCAGCAACTAGCGGATTGAAGGTCGATATTACGCCCGGGAAAAACTCTCTGGAACTTGATGTCCAGTCTAAAAAATGACCTTGCCAGTTTTGGTATTAGAACCTTTGTTTGAGAGAGAAATGCGTTTTAAAACATTGGAAATTAATCTTGCGATCCGTCACACCTGTCTTCTAGCCGGCCTTATGCTCTTGCTTGGCATTGTCAGCCGAGCCGACGCTTTAGACAGGGCGTCGTTCGTAATTGTCGGCAGCCAAGCCTGCGATCTGTGCAAAGTGCTGCAAAAGAACGACGTGGAGTTTGCTGTAGCTTCCAGCGTGAACGAAGCACTACAGCATGTCAGCGACCAAGGAACCGTTGCCATTCTGGCCGATAAGTACCCGGAAGAAACAACCGTCGTCCCCCGTTCGTTTTGGTCGCAGGCAGCTAACAAGCAGCTTCGGGTTTACCTTGAGTATCCCAGGGAGATTCCTGGAGTTTCCATTGGAACGCCGATAGACGTTAGTTGGGAACGTGTGGTCGTTGCCTCGAATGAGCTTAGTTCGCATCTCAAGCCACGCCAGATACTCTCAATGAACCGTAGTCGGTATGTGCTCATCGAGTCAGAGAACCCTCTTCTCGTACTGGCACGCGTCGCGGGACTCGACACGGCCGTTTATGGAATTCCAGATACAGCTCAGCCTCTCTTAGTACACCTCGCAGCTACGGACGCGACACCTGAGATGTATGTTTCGGCCAGCAAAATGAGCGATTTCGTGACCGCTCGCTACGCGCCTGCGAAGGCCTGGGAGGACGTCTGGAGCGGACTGTTGGAAAAGCTTGACTCGTCTTTGGCTGGGATTCGAATTCACTGGGAGCCAACAGTGCGGCCCAGCTATTCGGCCCAAGAGATACTTCCGGAGAATGCCGAGAGGGAATCGCTTCGGCGTGGTGCACAGTGGTTCATTAAATCTGGCTTATTGCTTACTGAAAGTTCACTTGAGACAAGTCGCGAAAAAATAAAGACCTCCGAGGTAGCCCACTCGAAAGTATTCCGTGACGAGTTGGGCGATGGACGGTTTGGAATGTTAGAAGGTTTCGACTCAGGGATTCTTCCTGATGGTAGCCAAAGCGTTCGTGTTATTCAGCGGAGCGACTGTATCAGTGAGGCAGCGATGGGGCTTGGCATTGCCGGTGAGGTAATGGGCGATCAGCAGATGTCGACCATTGCTAAAAACCTTCAAGAGTATCTCTATCTGCGATCCGGTGCCGTCAACGCAGAGCGTGGCGATCCAGGCCATCCTTCTTACGGCATGATTGCCTGGGGGATCTCGAACGATGCTTGGAAGAAGGCCAATTATGGGGACGACATTGCGCGGGTTCTATTAGCGTCGATGGCCACCGAAGCTGCTACAGGCGACTATCGCTGGAACCCATACATATCGCGGGCGGTTGTTGCCGGACTACGCACAACCGGACCTCTGGGGTTCAAGCCAGGAAGGATCGATCAAGATCAGCTGTCACGTAACGGCTGGCAGTATTACTTCAAACAGTCGAGCGTCTATCCTTCCCCGCACTTTCAATGTTACTTATGGGCTTGTTACCTTTGGGCCTATGAACAGTCTGGAGATGAGTTGCTTTTAGATCGGGCTCGTACGGGTATGCGAATCATGATGTCTCGCTATCCCAATCAATGGCGGTGGACTAACGGTCTACAGCAAGAGCGGGCCCGAATGTTATTGCCGCTTGCCTGGTTGATTCGAGTGGACGACCAGCCACAGCATCGTCGCTGGTTAAGACAAATCGCCGAGGATCTAATTGCTTGCCAAGATAAGTCCGGGGCGATACGAGAAGAGTTAGGACGACTTGAACAAGGAGCCTATCCACCTCACCGTAGCAACGAATCGTTTGGTGCCCACGAGGCACCCTTAATTCACGAAAACGGCGAACCTATTTGCGATTTGCTCTATACAACAAACTTTGCGTTCCTGGGGCTGCATGAAGCTGCTGCCGCTACCGGTGATAAATTCTATCAAGATGCCGAAGACAAGCTGGCCGCATTTCTCTGTCGTATTCAAACGAAAAGTGAGGCTCATCCTGAGTTAGATGGTGCCTGGATGCGGGCATTTGATTACAAGCGATGGGAGTACTGGGGGTCGAATGGAGATGCTGGTTGGGGAGCATGGTCCATTGAATCTGGTTGGACGCAGGGCTGGATCGTTGCAGTGCTCGGTATGCGGCAAGCCAACATGAGCCTATGGGAGATGACACAGCAACTCGATGCACGCCGGGACTACGCCAAGTATCGTAAACAATTGTTGCCCCATGATATGGTGAATCAGGTCAAGCAAGAACTCACTCAGCATGATGGTTACGGCGCCTCGGTCCAATTGGCCACTACGCCTGCACCTCATTACAGTGCCTTGGGTGCCCACGCGCTGACCAATGGATTAGTCGGACCAATGTCGCATCAAGACGCTCAGTGGATTGGCATTGAAGGAGAGCCGCTTATCGCTGAACTTGAATTTAAGAAACAGCAAACCCTCAAGACGGTTGATGTCCATGTACTCCAGGCATCGCCGGTCGGAATTTACTTTCCACGCAACATTCGTGTATCAGTCGCAGATAGCGATGGAAAATTCCAGCCGTGGGCAAGCTTGCAATTCAAGCCAGATGATTCACATCCCAGGCAAGTTAAATGGATTCAAGTTACTGGCAAAACGGTCTCTTGCAAACGCATTAAAGTCGAAGTCGTAAGCCGCGGGACAATTCCTGTTGGCCACCACGCAGCAGGCAAGCCGACGTGGCTGTTCGTGAGCGAGATCGCACTCAATCACATTAACTCAGAGAAGAAGGAAGCAAAGTGACGTCTGATGAGATTCGAGTAGCATCTGCCAAATTTCGAGATGACCTATTTAAAGATACACTTCCTTTTTGGCTTGATCGTAGTATTGATGGAGAACATGGCGGATACTTCACCGCGTTTGATCGCGACGGCAAGCAGCTTCAAACAGATAAATCGGTTTGGTTTCAAGGGCGTTTCGCTTGGATGCTTGCAACCATCGCTGAAACGGTCGAGCCTCGTGATTACTGGTTAGAGCGAGCCAAGCACGGCATTGACTTCCTTCAACGTCACTGCATTGATCGCGATGGAAGATACTTCTTCTTGGTGACCAAGGATGGACAGCCACTACGAAAACGCCGATATGTATTTTCCGAATGCTTTGCTGCCATGGCCTATTCAGCCTACGGGAAGGCGGCTCTAAGCGACGAGTATTGCCGACTAGCTGTCGACTTGTTTCAAAATATTCGACAATACTTGGGCCCCGATTCCATATTGGAACCCAAAGTGCGACCTGACGTACGTTCGATGAAATCATTGGCTAACCCAATGATACTGATCGGCGTTGCCCAAGAGATTCGCAAAGCAACGGGTTTTGTTGAGTGTAACGAGGTTATCGATCAGTGCATCGACGAAATTCACAGTCACTTCGTTAAGGATGATTTAGGTTGTGTACTGGAAAACGTCGGGTCGCAAGGCGAGCTGATCGATACGTTCGATGGGCGTTTGATTAATCCCGGTCATTCGATCGAGCTGTCGTGGTTTCTTATGGAAGAGGCTCGCCAGCGTGATTTACCGAAGGTGGCTTCGCTGGGGAGGCAAATTCTCGATTGGTCTCTGGAGTTAGGCTGGGACAATCAATACGGTGGTTTGTATCACTATCGAGATTGCCACGGGCTCCCATCTTCCGAGTACTGGCACGACATGAAGTTCTGGTGGCCACATGCCGAGGCAATCATCGCGACGCTTCTCGCTTGGCGATTGACAGGCGATGACCAATATTGGAATTGGCATATAAAAATAAGCAATTGGGCGTATGAGCATTTCGCTGACCCTGAATTTGGGGAGTGGTTTGGCTATTTGCATCGTGATGGAACACTCTCTAGCACGATCAAGGGCAATCAATGGAAGGGGCCATTTCATTTGCCGAGAATGCAGCACTACTGCTGGCAGCTACTCGAGGAAGTAATTCATGCCCAGCCTGTTTGAATCGACGCAGCTTAGCTTGCTCGACTGGAGTGTGTTGGGGCTCTATTTTGGTGGGCTTCTTCTCCTTGGGGTCCTGCTTCGCAAGCGGAGTGGAGACGATTTAGAAGGCTACTTTTTGGCCGGCCGCAAATTGCCTGGTTGGCTAAATGGATTTTCGTATGCGGCGACGTGTATGAATGCCGATGTTGCTCCTGCCTACTGCGGGATGACCGTGGTAACGGGGGCATTCATCTGCTGGTTTTACTTTGCCCGGTTTGGGCTGGCATTGATGATTGCAGCTTTGCTATTTGCCGGTTTATGGCGGAGGTTAAATCTGCGAACCTCTCCGGAGTTTTACGAGCTGCGTTTTAGTGGTGGACCCGCTTTGACAATGCGTAGCTGGGTGGCATTGCGAAGCGCGTTGATCGCCTTGCCTGCCTGGACCGGTGCGGGGTTATTGGGATTGCATAAAATTTCGTCGCCACTGCTTGAATGGTCGATCTTCACCACTCTTGCCGTAGTTATTCCGGTGATTCTGTTTTATGTGTTGGCATCCGGATATGTGGGCGTTGTAACTTCCGACTTTTTTCAAACCCTGATCATTATCGGAAGTTCAATTCTGCTGATGATCATCGTACTGGTCGACTTTGGTGGCCCAACTCAGCTCTACGATGCATTAATACAATCGGCTGGCACCGAGGCTGCTAGTGTCTTTCCCCCGGTAGGCCACGAGGTTCTTGGATTAATCGCGATAGCTGCCTGGACAATGGGAACAGCGATTGGATATGGAGGTGATGCTGCACCTATGGCAGGGGCAATGGAAGGGCAACGCATCCTTTCCTGCCGTAATGAACGGGAATCGGCCAAGATGTATGTCTGGACGACGGTCGTGCTCTTTGTCCTCTTGGCAACACTGACACTTCCGGCTTTGGCTGCGATGGTCCATTGGCCGGAGGTAAGAACGGCTGAGCAAAAGGAGCTTGCTTATGGCATGCTACTCGCAAAATATTTACCACCGGGGCTGCTCGGGCTTGCTTTGAGCGCCGTCCTGGCTTCGATCATGAGCACCGTCAGCTCCAATATGAATTTCGGTGCCCAGGTTCTAGTGAATGACGTTTACCAACGATCACTGGTCAAAAAAGCATCTGTCAAACATTATCTGCTGATGGGTAAAGTGTTTTCGGCAGGCATTTTGATACTTGGGATTCTGGTGGCAGTCGCCGCGACGAATGTCATCCAAATTTCAATTTTCATGCTAGGCTTGTCATCGGCCGAGTTAACGGCAAACTGGGCTCAATGGTGGTGGTGGCGTTTCAATGGTTGGGCCAGACTGGCAGCCTCGCTAGGCGGACCACTTATTTTCGTCATGAACAAGCTGTTTGTTTTTCCCAATCCATGGTTTGCCTTTCCGAGTCTCTTGGACTTTGGTCCCCATAACGACTACATGATTATCTTTGTTTCGATGGGAATGACGTTTCTTTTCTGGGTAACAGTCGCTTGGCTGACGCCGCCGGAGCCTATGTCGCATTTGATAGAATTTTACCGGCAAGCTCGGCCATTCGGTTTGTGGCGTCCCGTCGCCGAGGCTGCCGGAGAGCCGCTTCCTCCGCGCGGCCGTATCGCCTCCGGGTTCGTTGTGGCGCCGTTCGGGACGGTCATGGTGGCAGCCGGTATTCTTGCGCTCTCACTACTTTTTCTTGGTCGCTGGAATGGGGCAGCGATCGCAGCCGCAACCATGCTTATTTCGGGAACCGTGTTTTACTTCGGTTTCAGCAGGCTCATCCCGCCTCGAAGTACAGGCGATCTGGAACGCGATGCACAGCAGAAGCCCTTTCGCGAAAAGGTGGATCCGCATTATGTTGAGTCCCCTTGAATTGGCATACTTAATTTAAGAGCACGGGAAAGTCTTCTCCTGTTGCTATCCTTTGCTTTTCGACAGAATAGGCTCTATGAACGTTGAGTTTGACCGGCCCAAACGTGTTCGCTTGGTGGATATTGCCGAGAAAGTCGGAGTTTCCAGGCGAGCCGTTTCTGCTGTTCTGCTGGGAACCGGCGGCAATCGCGTTACCGTCGGAGAGCAAAAGGCGAAAGAGATCCAGCTCGTCGCGAAGTCGATGGGATACCAGCCCAATCTTGCTGCACGCCAATTGGTTGGAAAACGTTCCCATACCTTTGGCTTGCTGGTTGCATCGGCAGGAGATCCACTGCGGTCGTTTCTTATTCAGCATCTGGATGAAGAAGCGGTCGCCCATGGCAATCGCACCTTGATCGGAAACACGGTTATTGCTCCTGATCGTTTCGAAAAGACAGTACAGCTATTTACTAATAGCGGTGTCGATGGAGTTCTCTGCGCTGTGCACAGTTGGCTGCCAGGCGATCGGGCTGACCTATTAGGACAGCATCCTTGTACCGTCTTTTACGAAGACCCGGGAACGCCGAACGCATGTTTTGTAACAGTTGATCGCCGGGCTGCGATCCGGAAAGCCACTAGTTTTCTTATTGAAAAAGGAAGAGAGCGAATTGGGCTAGCCCTAAACGTGAAGTCCAGGAAGAGCCAGAAAGACCGCCTCATCGGCTACAAAGAAGCCTTAAGTCAGCATGGCCATAAATTTACGCCGGAGTTGGTGTTTCATGCGTCGCCTAAACACAAAAACGCCTACGCGAGCCACGATGTAGATAGTTTGAAATGGAGTTTTCCCGAAGAGGTAATCGATGACCTGATCGAAAAACTCATCATCGGCCAGTCCGCAGATGCTATTATTGCCCATGACGACTACTGGGCAGCCACGCTCATAAAACGCCTTCACCGACGAGGGGTTCGAGTTCCCGACGATGTCGCCGTGGTCGGCTATCTGAATCATTATCTAGCGGACTTTACTGATCCTGCCATTACAACCATCGATCTAAATCACCTGAGCGCGGCAACGGAAATGGTATCGATGCTGGAGAAAATGATTAGAGGAGAAGAATTGCCTGCTGATCAACGGCAGGTCCTAATCCAGCCGCAGCTGATTGAACGTGAGTCTGCGTAGTGTTTCGCCGGAGTACTCACCGACACTCGAATCTCAATTCGGTGCCACATGCCAGCATTCCGATTAGAAAAGCCCTTGCTATCAGTTGTGGTGGTAAGTCTCTGCTGAAAAGTGGTTTGCGCAGATCGTGATGGCTACCACCGGCCTTCTTATTCGTGCTACTTCGCCGTAAGCAGTAAGGGCAATACGCAAGCAATCTCCGCAGCTATTGCGATCTATGAATATTCATGACCGGGTGATAGATAAATCAGAGTTTATCCATCAAGTCTAGGCTGAAATCCTTCCAAAGGTCTTAGGTTCTTCAATCTCAGAGGCCATTTAATGTACTTTAATTCGCCTCTGAACGCGTTGTGTGGAAAGAGGAAAATAAAAATATAATAGAAAAGTCGCCGGTATTGCATTGAATAATCGTAATGAATAGTTAGACTTGCAGCCGTAGGTTTTGCCCTGTGTGATTGATTTCCCACCAAAAATCCTATTCCCCCTTTTCTACTTTGGGAGTGCCCGATGAACATTCGCCCAAGAACAAACAGTGCTTTGGACGACCGCCGGATGGTGGCTCGTGGTTTTACGCTCGTTGAACTGTTGGTTGTGATTGCGATTATTGGTGTGTTGATTGCTCTACTGCTACCGGCTGTTCAACAGGCTCGTGAGGCGGCGCGGCGAATGAGCTGCACGAACAATCTCAAGCAGTTGGGCCTCGCGCTGCACAACTATCACGATACCTTCGGTTCTTTTCCTCCGTCGGGGATTGATGGCGGCAAGTCGCATGGGATGTGGATTCGCACGGCCCCCTTCTTTGAAGCAGGCAACCTATACGATCAATACAACTTCTCGGCCACTTGGCGCGATAACCTGTCCCTTTGCTCGCAGTCCGATATGGCTACGTTGCATTGCCCCAGCAGTTCTCAAACGATCACGACGCTGGCATCGGAAGCTCCTTGTCCGACGACTCATTATTTTGGCAATGCTGGGCCGATTGGTTTGAATGCTACGACGAACGAAAACTATGCACGTGATACATCGCGTGAAAACGTTTCGATGTTTGGCGAAGTTGGGGACGAAGGTCTCTTCAAATTGCGTAGCGAGCTTGGCCTGCGAGATTCGACCGATGGTTCGTCGAATACGATTCTATTGGGAGAGCTATCCTGGAACGAATATCCCTTTTACCGAGCCTGGAATCGCGGGCTGCACTGGACCTCGAGTGGCCTTTATCTGGCAACAACCAAAAACCATCGTTACCCGATCAATATTGGAGTGAAGAATCCCAGTTTTACCATGGTGGCCAACAATGGCGGCTACGGCAGTCAGCATCCCGGTGGCGCGAACTTCACAATGGCGGATGGTGCCGTGACGTTTCTACCAGAGACCATCGAAATCTCCACCTACCTGGCTTTGGCTAGCCGCGGTGGTGGCGAAGTCGTTTCGATGCCCTAACTGCCTTGTAAGAAAAGGAGAATTGCCGTGGTGAAGTGGTTTGCAGGAGCACTGTCGTTGTTTTTGGCGATATTCGCAGCGTGTGGATGCAGTCAGCAGGACGATGTTGAGAAGTTTCACATTGAAGGCGTTGTCACCTATCAAGGACAATCGGTGCCGGTCGGTTCAATTGTCTTTCAACCAGATCCATCTCAAGGAAATAGCGGCCCTTATGGTGTTGCTCAAATTAAGGATGGCAAGTTCAGCACGAAGCTCCAGGGACAAGCGAGTGTCGGCGGTCCCCATCTCGTGATTATTGAAGCATTCGACGGTAAAGAAGTGAACCCTGACTATGCACCGTACGGAGCATCGATCGGTTTGACCTATCAAGAACGGTTCGATCTACCGAAACAAGATTCGACGCTCGATATCGAATTGACCGACCGGAAGAAGCGTTAATCCCGAAAAAGAAAGTGTTTCATGGCCAATACTGTCGAAATCGCGGAGGCTGCCGGTGTTTCTCAGGCCACCGTGTCGCGCGTGATTAACAACCAGTCCGGCGTCGCTCCGGAAACGGTTCAGTTGGTTCGCGACATGATCAAGCGTCTCGGATACCAGCCACGCCCAAGAAAAGCCCGTAAGTCTTCCGAGCCTGTGAAGCCCCCTAAAAACGTAGCGGTCGTCATGCTCGATGAAAGCTGTCAGCGTCATCCGACATTGGCGATGGCGAAGCTCAAAGGTGTGCAGCAGGCACTCGCCATCGCCGGAATGAACATGATTCTGGCCGATGTCAGCAGCGGCGAGGTCAACGTGCCAGCAATCGCTCAAAAGCAGCTCGACGGTGTCCTTTTGTGGGGCCATCGGGGCTCGAAAGAACTACTTGATAAGCTACAAGGGATCCCCGCCGTTTGGCTTTCGTCGCATGTCAGCAGTACCGATAGCGTTGTTTCGCAGGGAAATGCGGCGATCGGGCAGTTGGCTGGTGAGTATCTGTTGAAGCAAAACCACACGAATCTTTGCTTTCTAACTGTTCACAGCGATCATCCTGGATTTGCAGCTCGCGGCGATGGCTTTGGCTACGCCGTCCATCTTGCCGGACATGAAATCAGGCGATTTCAAAGCGAGCAGGATGTCCCGTTTGAAAAAATGTCATCTCAACAACTCGAAGAGTCGCTTGCTCTATTGGTCGAGACGATGCTCGCCGAGATGCCCCGTCCGATCGGTCTGTTTCTACCAGACGATCAAATCACGGCCACTGTTTACCGACTTTTGCAACGAGCAAACGTTGAAGTGGGACGCGATATCGAAATCGTCTCTTGCAACAACGAAGAACCATACCTGGCCGGGCTTCATCCTCGTCCGGCAACGATTGATCTGGGCCCGGAACTTACTGGGCGGCGAGCCGTCGAGCAACTGCTCTGGAACATCCGGCAGCCCCAGCTAAGTGGTCGCCGCGTCGAGCTCATCGTCGAGCCGATCCTGATTGACGGGGAATCGCTAGCCGACTTTTCATAGCGCCCCTGGCTTACTTAATCGAGACCCTTTCCCCCCTTCCTCACCTGGAGTTGCTTATCATCATGTTTCGCATCCTTACATTGTCAATGCTGTTAGCCTTGGCCCTAAACGCCTATGGACTTCAGGCCGAAGAGACAACCGCTAAAGAACACTCCTCGGTCATGCTCTCTGGCGATTGGGTACCGGAAAGTCCGCATTGGATTGATTTCGACAACCTGCCGAAAATTCCTTCCCAGCATGTGGTGATCAGCGACGTCCGCAAGTCCAGCGGGGTGAATCAGCACAATTACTTGACCTTCTACGACAACAACTATTGGGCCATGTGGAGCGATGGACCAGCGGTGGAAGACCGTGTTGGTCAACGTGTATCGTTCGCAATCAGTAAGAACGGCATCGACTGGAGTAAACCAAAGTATCTAACGCCAGAGCCGCCTGGCTCAGGCAAGGGTTCCGAGTACTATAACACGCGCAGCAAAAAAGGTTTTCGTTGGATTTCACGTGGCTTTTGGCAGCGAGACGGTGAACTGCTTGCGTTATGTTCGCTCGATGAAGGTGCAGGCTTCTTCGGCAAAAGTCTTGAACTCAGAGCATTTCGCTGGGACAAAAAGGACAATGCTTGGGTCGACCACGGCCTAGTGCATAAGAACGCTATTAACAACTTCCCACCTAAAAAGATTCCCAGCGGCGAATGGATGATGTCGCGGCGGACGCACGACTACTCCAAGCATGGTGTTGAATTCCTTACTGGTGGCGTCGAAGCGATCGACTCCTGGGATTCGTTTCCTGTGCTAGGATCCAGCCAAGAACTCGCCGCGGAGGAGCCATATTGGTGGGTTCTACCCGATGGCCGGTTGACGGCACTTTTCCGCGATAATCGCCAGAGTGGCTATCTGTACCGATCGTTTTCGGAAGATAACGGCCGCACATGGAGTCGACCGCATCGTACCGACTTTCCAGATGCTCGATCGAAGTTCAGCGGCGTTCAGCTGACTGATGGGCGATACGTGTTAGTATCTAACCCGCATCCGAAACGGCGCAATCCGTTGGCTCTTTCGATCAGTGACGATGGGGTCGTCTTTACGAAGATGGGCTACTTGGCTGGAGGGAGGCATGTCGACTATCCACATGTAATCGAGCATGACGGCTATCTCTTGGTTGCCTTTGCCACACAAAAGCAAACGGTGGAAGTCCTAAAGATCAGGTTGGAAGAACTTGACGCGTTGACTATGCCGGAAAAGCCGCTGGTCAAGCCGCCACCGTATGAGCCGAAGAAGGGCGATACGATTCTCGATGCCGGCAACAGTGAGCAAGTCACGATCACTGGACCTTGGAAGTCGAGTGATAAGGATTCCGAGCGTTACGGTGATGATTATCTTTTCCTGAATCCATCGGATAGCGGCACGGTCCGTTTCAACATTAATGTGCCTGCCAAGGGTAACTACGAGATCTTCACATTGTGGAATGCTCGCGGGCGTCGTGCGACCGATGTTCCGTTCACAATCTCGCATACCGATGGGACGAAGAAGGTTCTTATTAACCAGAATAGTGACAGCGGTATCTGGAATAGCTTGGGTACTTACCAACTCTCCCCTGGGAATGCATCCGTAGAAGTCTCGATTGATAAAGCAAGCAACTTTACGGTGGTGGATGCCATTTTGGTGACACCCCGACCGTAGCCTTTTCCGTGACTTGCTTTGTTTGATTGGAATTCAATGGAACTCATGCTACGCCCGCTCGATATTGCCGCCATCGTGGCTTACCTGGCCGCGATGATTGGGATCGGCATCTATTTTTCGCGGCGGAACAACACGACCGAAGAATACTTTGTCGGGAACCGATCGTTCTCTGGCTGGGTGATTGGCCTGTCGATGCTCGGGACGATCGTCAGTTCGGCCACGTTCTTGGCCCTTCCGGCCGCGGCCTATGTGCTGGACTGGCGTCAGTTAGCAGTCAATCTTGTGCTACCGTTCATCGCTGTATTGGCGGTGCTAATCTTCATTCCGTTCTTTCGACGCGGTAAGTTGACCTCGGCGTTTGAATATCTCGGCATGCGATACGGCACTCTACCGCGGATCTACGGTACGCTCAGCTTCATTTTTCTACAACTGATCCGCATGTCGCAGATATTATTTCTCGTTTCCATTCCGGTGCAGTTTCTCACGGGGTTACCGATTGAGGTTGTGGTCGTTGTCGCGGGAATCTTCATTGCCTTTTACACCATTGCCGGCGGGATTGAAGCGGTTGTATGGACCGATGTCGTCCAAGCCTTGGTCTTGATGGCAGGTTGCCTACTATGCTTCACCTATATAGTGATCGATTTACCCGGAGGGGTAACGCAGATTGTCGAAGCCGGCGCGGCGGAGAATAAGTTCAGTCTTGGGAGCTTCGAGTGGAACTTGAACGAACGCACGTTCTGGACCGTTGTTATTTTAGGCATCATCAACTGGTTGGCGATTTACTCTGGCGATCAGAATATGGTGCAGCGATACCTAGCCGCGCGATCAACGCGTGAGGCTCGAAAGGCGACGATCATCTACTCTGCGATCGCCTTGCCGATGTGGACGATGTTCTTCTTCATTGGTACGGCTCTTTTCGTCTATTACCAGGCATTTCCCGACTCGGCCATCGCCGGACTTGAAACCGACCAGGTCTTGCCCTACTTTATTTTGACCCGAATTCCTGCTGGTTTGGCTGGACTGATTATTGCCGCAGTAATGGCCGCAGCGATGAGTTCGCTCGACTCCGGTATTAACTCGATATCGACGGTTACGGTGGTCGACTTATTACGTCCCTATCTTGGCAAGGAGTATTCAGATCGGTTCTACCTCCGCGTGGCGCGCACCGTCGCGGCGCTGGTAAGCGTGCTGGTCGTTTCTGGCGGAATCTTGTTTAGCCGGATCGAGAAAGAAAGCATGAATGACATCAGTTTGATCGTCACCAGCTTGTTCGGGGGCTGTTTGATGGGACTGTTCATGATGGGTTTCTTCACGCGTCGTGTGAATGGAACCGCTGCAACCATTGCCATGTTGCTGGCCATAATGTTCAACGCCTATCTTGGATTTGGCCTTCTGAAGTGGCTTCCCAATGCGTGGACTTTTAGCGTGCATAGTTACTGGATCGGGGCACTTGTGAACCTAGTGTTCGCCGTCACGGCCTATCTAATGAGTTTCGTAATCGGAACATCCACACGCGACCTAACCGGACTGACCGTGTGGACATTGCAGAAATCACGTGGCCGAACCGAAGATGCGGCCCAATTGACCTCGTCGGTGAGCACCCAGGATTAATGGAAGAGAGAGTGAGCGAAATGGTCGAAAGCAAGCAGACATACGATGTCGTCGTGATCGGGGGAACACCCGGAGGCATCGCGGCAGCCATCGCAGCGGCGCGTCATGGACGATCGATCGCCCTGGTAGAACGCAACGCGCATCTAGGAGGCATGTCGACCAGTGGCTTGGGAAAAAGCGACATCGAGCATCGTGAAGTGATCGGCGGGTTGTTCCTGGAGTTCATCGGACGCATCCGCGATCACTACGTTGATCAGCTTGGCGAAGACTCCGAAGCGTACACCCTCTGCCGCGAAGGTTATTACTTTGAACCGTATTTGGCAGAGCAAGTCTTCCTTGAGATTTTGAGTGAGTTACCGAGCATTACAATCCTGACGCAGCACCAACTTCAAAGTGCCACGGCAGAAAACCAACGGGTGCAGAGCGTGCAGCTGTTGGCTCGCGAGACTGGCGAGGAGTTTGTCATTTCTGCAAGTGCTTTCGTCGATGCTACATACGAGGGCGATCTTCTGGCTGCTGCGGGGGCTGATTATCGACTCGGACGCGAAGGACGAAGTGAGTTCGGCGAGCCTCATGCCGGTGCTATTTACTTTGACTATCAGAACGGAAAGATCCTTCCCCGCAGCACAGGAGAGGCAGACGATTCTCTACCGGCCTATACCTATCGGCTATGTCTGTCCAGTGATTCTAGTAATGGTGTCCCGCTGAAGGAGCCCCCGGCGGGCTATGATCGGAACGTTTATCTTGGCTACCTGACCGACTTGGAAGAAGGCCGTTTGAGCGCGCCGAAAGTGTTCAAGGATGGATGGGGTTACTATCCCGAGCATTTCGATACGTTAGTCCGGGCTCTTTCTGTCACCGATCTTCCCAACGGCAAGGTCGACGCGAATATTAATCCGCGGCCACTTGCGTTTCCATTCGGCGAGGAAAACGCGAAGTATATCCAAGCTGATTGGCCGCAACGCGACGAGATCGCTCTGCGACATCGCCACTTGACGTTGGGGCTGTTATGGTTTTTGCAAAATGATGAAGCGGTCCCTGCTCGGCAGCGCGAAATGGCTCGAAAGTATCAATTGCCGGCCGATGAGTTCACCGACAATGGTCATTTCCCCTGGCAGCTTTACGTCCGTGAAGGGCGTCGCCTAATAGGCGAAGTAACGTTGACTGAGCGCGATGTGACGGTGACGGAAGAATCTCCGGTTACGCCAGAGTATAAAGATACGATCGCGGTGGGCGAGTTCCCGATCGATAGTTTCCCAGTTCGCAAGAAGCAACCGGGCGACGATGTGGTGCTTGAGGGTTATCTAGGCATGCTCGCACATATTACGCGTCCCTACCAAATTCCTTATCGTGTTACGATTCCTCGTGAGGTAGAAGGGCTTATTGTTCCGGTCGCCGTTTCTGCAACCCATGTGGCCTTTTCCTCGATACGTATGGAGCCAACATGGATGGCCCTAGGGCACGCCGCAGGCTTGGCCGCGCACTTGAGTATCGAGAACGAAACAAATCTTCGGGACGTTTCCATCGATCAGTTGCGTGGGATGCTGCAGGCCGAAGGACAGGTACTAAGCTACCGCGAAGCTGTTTCTCGTTGAACCTTGCAGATCAACGGATTGCCATTGAATGCTACGTGCAACGCAATTCCTCTCTCGCGCCAGCACACTTTTGGTTGTGCTGGGCAACCTACTAATGTCCTGTTAATGCAAATGTAAATTCGTTAGGACCATCCTCTGTGACAGTCGCGACGAAACCATCGTTGAGGCGTCCATATTTGTCGGGCACTAGTTCGCGGCCGCCAAATTCGACAGGCTGATCGTAAATAGTCACCTTGTATTCACCAAGTGCGACGCCAGGTTTCTGAGCATTGGTCTGGAGATTAACGACTTCACCTTGTATGACCTGACCGTTTGAGGAAGGCCCTGAAGAGACAGGACTGAAGGTTATCTCCGCCTCCATTAATGGCTTGCCATTCAAGATGACTTTTGCGGTCACCGGTACCGTGGGAGGCAGTTGAGGGCCAGAGTTGCCACAGCCAAGCAAGCTTCCGAAGAGCATTACGCTGGCAAAGGTAATTGTGCATCGGAACCTGAGGAACGACATGCGTATAATCTTTCTTCTCACCGTGACGTATGGCAAAGTTATGTAAGATCGAGATTCATCATGACGGACAATCGGCCGATGTGCGTCATGATGCGAAGTACACTCGCATTAGAAACTACGGTTCATCAATGACTTCGCCGTTCGCGCGGGTACCGTAGGCCTGAAAAGTCGCCTGATTTACAGTTTCGGGGATAAATCGAACGGATGCATCTGCCAGAGTGAGAACGGCTCCTCCAGGATGTTGACTGCGAGCATACATGATCATGTTGTCTGTGCCTTGCCCGTTGCAAGGCATCTTAGGTTTGCTGATGCAAGTACTTAGCCGGTCGCCCGTAAACGTGTTGGGGCCCTCGCGTGTACTGAAGCAAACGGGACCTCGGCGACCAAAGTAGTAACCTCCACGAAGATCAATCGTGGAACCAGATGAGTTTGAGTAGGGAACTAGCAAGATTTCACTTAGGAAAGCTGTATTCGTGCTGCCATCAACAATATCTCGAAACTGAGTCCGTGACTTGGCATAAAAGATTCCATTGCGATCCTGCATATGGGGATCGGTCGATGGTGTGAAATAGTCGGACCCGCTGCAGGTGACATAGTTTCCATTAAAGCCCCACCTTTCGTACCACGGAGACGACGCCCCTGAATCGACCAACTTAGGAGAACCAGGGTCACTAGGGCACATCAGTGCGTCGATTATCGTGAAACGTCCCGGAGCAGTTGCGGCCATTTCTCCATTGCCAAAATGCTCCTTCATTCCTTCGTATAGGTTCCCCTGTTCGATAAACGGAAGAACCATTTGCATCCATGTGGGAGGGCATTTTTCGAACTGCGGGCCACTGCTAGGCGGATCGAAGTTAGCACGGCCAACGATGCCGGGGGAAAAAGTGCCGAACGTATCGTGGTAGTTGTGCATCGCAATGCCCAACTGTTTCTGATTGTTCGTGCATTGCATTCGCCTGGCGGCTTCTCGGGCCTGTTGAACGGCTGGCAATAGTAAGGCGATTAAAATCCCAATGATAGCGATAACGACCAATAGCTCGACTAGCGTAAACCCCGATCGCTTCAAGAGTTGAATAGACGGCATAGGGGAAATCCTCGAAATAATGAGACAGTGACAAGCAGTAAATGAAAAGAATGCTGTAAGTTATTCGAGCGATTGAGCAAAATTCGCGCGATGTTCTAGAGAGAAAAGCGGGAATAATGAAAAAAAGTGTATCGCAAAAGGCTATTAAAATAGTGTGGTTTTCAAGCGTTCGAGTTCTTCTGTCAGCCGATGACGTTGTTCGTGCGTACAACCTTGGTGAGGCAAGGCCATCCGATCCTCGCATACTCCCAGAATCGACAAGGCCGTCTTCGTCACTCCAATGAGCGGTAACAGGGGAAGCGATCGATCTGCGATGTTGTAGATCGCCTCTAATTGGTCGATCTTGCCTTGGTAATCTTTCATCAGGGCTTCGTCTCGATTTCGATGGGCAATCATCAAATCCGAGAACAACTTCGGGAACAGATTGGTTCCCAGGTTGACTCCCCCTGTGCCTCCTGCCGCTAGAGACTCTGCCAAAAGCGTTTCATGTCCAATTAAAAAAGTCCAATCGGGCCGTACCGACTTGAGTTTGGTCAGGCGACGAAAGTACTCGATATCTTGACTACTGTCTTTAATGCCGACAATTTGGTCGATCTGTGCAAGTTCCGCGACGGTCTCTACCGCGAACGAAAGCTTGGTCATCGCCGGCATGTTGTAAAGAAGCAGGGGAAGCTTGGTCTCGGAAAGCACCGACTGAACAAAGGTCTTAAGCTCCGCTTGGTTTACGGGGTAGTAAAACGGTGTCGTGAGAACAACTCCGTCCGCTCCTGCTTCTTCCGCCGCACGAGCAAGTTGAACCGTTTCGACAACGGAGTTATCGGTGATGCCGACGAGTACTGGGATGCGGCGATTCACCATGCGACATATTTCGCGAACAAATTTGGCGCGAAGATTGTGGCTTAAGCTCGCGATTTCCCCAGACGATCCCAGAATAAACAGGCCGTCAACTCCGCCTTCAATAAGAAATTCGACCAGGCGTTCACAACCGGAGATGTCAAGATGGTCATTGTCGGCCAGCGGCGTGACGATTGGTGGGATTATCCCTTGAAAAGATGGCAAGTCGGTCGGTTTGTGAGATGGTGTCAAAGTCGATTTCCAATGCATATGGGAGATGTCGCTTGTCGTTTATCGTGGGCTTGATCTCATTCAACCAAATAGCTTGGTGATGGGCTGACCTCGGTCGGTAATGGGGACAGGCCGATCGCCATCGTAGAGAGATTTTGCGTAATCTATTCCCATAGCGGCATGGATAGTCGCGAACAAGTCAGGGACGGAAACAGGATCCGAGACAATCGTTTGGGAGAGTTCGTCCGTTTCACCAAATGCACCTTGGTGCTTCAGACCCCCGCCGGCAAGGACACAAGTAAACGCCGAGCCCTGATGTCCCCGGCCTCCTCCACCATCGAATTGAGGTGGTCTTCCGAACTCAGTACTCACCACGACAAGTGTCTTATCCAAGAGCTTACGCTCTTCAAGGTCTAGAATAAGCGTGGAAAGTGCATCGTCCAATTCGTGAATCAACTTGTGCTGATCGAGTATGCCTCGGTTATGCACATCCCATCCGGCGCCATTGAGAAAGTTTAGATTGTGCGAGACCTCAATGAAGCGAACTCCTCTTTCGACGAGTCGACGAGCCAGAAGGCATCGCTGTCCGAACTCGCCGCCATAGCTTTGACGCAACGCCGAAGCTTCACTTTCGAGTTGAAAGCTTCGCATGAAACTGGGACCGCTAAGGCGTAGGCTGAGATCCGCTGCGGCGGCGTAGTCTTCCAAGACCTTTTCCCGCACTTCAGGCTGAACGCGGCGGGCTTGCTTAAGTAATTGTTCTCTTTCGGTCTGACGTTCGCGGGAAATTGTCAAGTGCCGTGCCAAGCCCGTCGGCCCACGCCCAGTCTCCGTGAGATACAAGTAACTATGCTCTGCTCCTAGAAAGCCCGGGCCTCGTGAATTATTGGGGTAGCCTATCACGACGTAAGGTGGTGCCGAATCAGACAGGGCTCCTCGCTCGTGGGAGACGATTGACCCCAACGACGGATAAACGACGGTACCACTTACCGGACGTCCTACATGCATCCAGTTCGTCGCGGCCGCATGTTCGTCGATGACGGAATGGTGAACCGTCCGCACTGCGGTAATGCGATCCATGATCGAAGCCACTTTGGGAAGATGTTCACATACGGTGACATCTTTCACGGCGGTTGGAATCGCATTGTAGTAAGAGCCTGGTGTCTGCTTATCAGGATTCCCTTTTCTCTTGGTGTCGAAGGTGTCGATCTGGCCCATCCCACCGCCAAGCCAAATCGAAATCACATGTTCCGCTTTACCTTGAACTTGGGGAGACGCTTCAGGTGCTGCCCAGGCAGGAAGAGAGGCTAAACCGGCAATGGTTGTCGCCCCAGCCGATAAAAATTGACGACGCCCCACAAGGGAATTAAGTGACTGGTTCATGGTAGGTATTCCATTGTTTGAAGGGAGAGAGAATCACGAGGAGGAAAAGCATTGCATCAAGGACACCAGACAAACTCAGGCAAATTGACAATGCTCCAAATAACATCCTCGTACCTAAGTCGCCACTGGTGATCCAGTCGTGGATCTGCTTGAGGTCCTTGGCGAACTCTCTCGGCATGTTCTTGCTGGATGGTGTTCGCCTCGTTACGGACGTGATTCCACCAAGTTACTTGGGGAAGTCTTTCCAGTTCTTCCGGAAGAACGACCTGACCTTCTGGAACTTTGCGATCAGTAAAGCCTTCCTGTAGGCGATTGAGAAAGAGCTCTTTCTCTGCCTGGTGCGGTAGCCGGTTGACCAAACGCAGAAAGAGAGATTCCAGTAATGCCTCAGGCGATTGTGCCTGCAACGCAAGATCTGCTAAGGCGCTTTTGTAGGCCACTTTTGTCAGAGAAATGGTCAAAG
This sequence comes from Bremerella alba, assembly GCF_013618625.1. Lineage (NCBI taxonomy): Bacteria > Pseudomonadati > Planctomycetota > Planctomycetia > Pirellulales > Pirellulaceae > Bremerella > Bremerella alba. Next base: position 124,211 of record NZ_JABRWO010000003.1, read on the forward strand.
TGCTATTGGCCATAACAGCAGGCTGCAGAACATTGGGGGCCGTTTCCCGATCGGTCTTGGGTGCCTGACGGTCGGCCGTCCAGCCGAAAGCAGTGAGCACCTCGGCCACTGCCGCGGCTCGTGGGAGATTCAAGCTTGGCCGATCTCTTTCGTTGGAAATACTGACGAACATCCAACTGCGGTGAGGCTCTCCATACGTGTTGCGGGTTTTAGCTGCAGCGCGACCATCGGGATCGAGCGTCATGGGCTCCACGTCCATTTCATAGCCGGTAGCCTGAAAGAACGAATCGACTACCTGTTCGGCAGTCAGCCGGCGACGATCCGGAGCCGTGAACAGCCGTTGCTGGGGCTCGGCATCGCGGTTCTTTCCGATGGCTTCGCGTTGATAGAGTTGCGAAGTCATGATGGTGCGCGTCAACGCTTTGATGTTGTAGCGAGAGGCGACTAGCTCCTTACCAAGCCAATCCAACAGCTCTGGATGACTGGGGGAATTGCCCTCCCAGTCGTGTGGTGGCTCGACAATGCCGGCTCCGATTAGTCGTCGCCAGATACGATTGGCAATCACTCGCGCGAATCGCGTATTCTGTGGAGTTGTGATTAACGTGGCCAACCTTTCGCGTGGATCGTCGGTGTTTTGCATCAGCTCCCGCAGGGTCTCGTTATCTTCGGCGCCGGTAACCTTAGCAAAGGGCCAGGTAGGCACGACTTTTTGACCTGGTTTCAAGGTGACAGCAATTAATGATTCACGTTCTTTTTTCTCGAAGAAACCAGCGGGAACTGTACTGGACTTCGGAACGCTAACCGACTTGCGAGCAAACATGGCTGCCAGCGAATAAAGATCTTCCTGAGTGGTCGAATGGTAGGGTGAGTCATGACAGCGAGCACACTGCATTTCAATTCCCAGGAAAGCCGTCCCGACAATGTGCCCTTTGGCTGCGAAAGGAGAATCATTTTGGGCGGCAAGTGCAAAGCCTGCACTTCCTCCTTCATAGACGCTACCACGCATCATCAACAGTTCGTACACCATCCGATCGATTGGTTTGTTGTCTCGAAGCGAGTCGTAAAGATACCAACGGAAAGGCCCCGTACTGTTGAGACTCGCGTTGATCAACGTTGGGTTTTCGGCAAGCATATCGAGCCAATACCCCATCCAGTTGTCTGCCCACCGAGGATCCTCCAGTAAACGATCGATTAGCTGCGATCGTTTATCTGGGTTTGAGTCGGCTAGGAATTGCCTTACCTCGTTCTCGGTAGGAACGACCCCTACGGTATCGAGGTAGGCGCGTCGGATAAACGCGGTGTCATTGACCAACGGAGCATGTTGGGAAGGCATCGTCGTTGGTTGCTGTTCTGGCCATTTGGCCCCCTCAGCAATCCATTTCTCAAGGATCTTAATCTTCTCTTCCGATAGGGGTGCACCTGACGGGGGCATTCTTGTATCGGCGTCGTCGGTGCGAAGTCGCGCGATCAGTGCGCTCGCGTGAGGATCGCCAGGAGCAATGGCAGGCTCACCCGAAAAACCACCCAAGACTGCTAATTCTCGTGATTGAAGAGAAAGCCCCCCTTTGTCTTTTTCGCCGTGACATCGAAAGCACTCACTCTTCAGGATCGCCAGCACGTTTCTAGAATGGATCTGTTCTTGTGATATAGACGCTCCGCTTGTTTGAGAATCGGCATCGTTAATGCGAGCGAGTAGAAACGCATCAATCGGATTGGTCGTGTTCGATTCGGAACTGGGAACCTCTGGAGCAGGATGCGTTGCAAGCCAGTTTTGAGCTGCCTGACGGCGTTTCTTCCAGTACCCGTCTTGGCTGCTTGCGGCAACCACGCGCCTTTTGTCGTTCAGTTCCGTGATTGATTCTTCGATCTGGCGTAGTTCTTTTTCGACAGCTTGATCTGTCAGGGGTAAAGAATCTTGAGCGAGTTCGATCGGCCGCAACACCTTAAAGGACTCACTACCTTCTAGCCGAACGGCAAGCGTCAGTTCTCCTGGTTCAGCTCGAAACCGTTTCCCTCCCGCAATTGCCTCAAAGACAACACGAACGGGTTCAGCATCAACAATCTCGAATTGGCCAATAACTTCCTGGCATCGATGCCAGGCGGGACGGTGCCCCGGCCCAGGAGGAACAGAAACGGGGGTGATAGGCTCTTCCCCATGTGGCGCCCCGGTCAAAGGTCTTGACTGAGTTACCTGTTCTCCGTCGAACCATGCTCTTGCCAATCCTCGCGAACGCATAAGAACGGTATGCTTTCCTTTCGGCAAAGATACGTCTGCCGCCATGCGAACCAGCACTGGTGCTTCCCAGTCTGCACGGATGCCCCAGTTGTCATATTTCACAGGGATTTGATCTAAGAGAAACGCATGCCCGGACCATTTAGCAGCGATTGGTGGAACCGGTTCATCCGGGAATAGCCAGCGATCGTGCGCCCGCATTCCTTCATGAAAGGTAACGCTTACTTCATTGGGCTTGAGGGGCCCAAGCTTGGGCATTGAGTTTGAAATGGCGTCTTGATTATCTTCTTTGCCGACGCGCCGAAATCGATTTGCGAGTGTTTTCTCGTCAAGCATTACCCGGTGTATGGCAATCGAATCCAAGCCACCTCGGAAGCTGTTAGAAGGGGAGCCTCCCAAGGCCGATCCAATCCAAATCTGATCGTTATCGGTCGCTGGTCTTTCGGTAGTAGGGCCCCCCACATCCCATTGGCCGCTAACCTTTTTGCCATCAATCCACGTTTGCATGGTTTGTGGCTCCCCATAGCGATACGTAACGGCAATATGATGCCAGCCTGTTCGCGGTCGAAACCCTTTGACGCTTGTATAACGATGCCAATTCTGGTCGTTGGGCTTGCTCGGTTCGGTGGCGAAAAGAAAGCTAACGCGAGCTTCGCCTTGCATTCCACGAACACGCAAAGCCCAGTTCTGGTTGTCTAAAGGAAAGCCAGGCCTGCCTGTGCGCCCTTTCCCGATGATGTAGGTATGATCCCCTTCATTCAGTTCCCGAATATTGACCCACGCTTCTAAGGTGATTTCGTCTCCGTTTAAGAAATCGAATGGACTGCTATCTCCGGGGTCATCAAAAACAAAACGCGAGCCTTGGCCATCGAAGTTTACGGCCGTGTTGTTCACCGGGAAATCAGGAAACTTCGGAGGGCGAGGACCAGGGACATCTCGATGAATTCCCCCGATGGGATGAAGCAGAGTCGCTTCCTCCTGGCCGAATTCCCAGAAAGCAGCCGTGTTTTCATCCGCGAAGACCGTGCTCGAGAGCAAGCTACAGGCGATTGCTGAGATTGCGATTCCAAACAATAAGTAACGAGTCAATTTCATGATCAAAGGTCTTGGTATTGGCAGGGTGACACAGGCAAAAAACAACGACAACAAAAGTCTGAAGTCGGTTTATTCTTCCAACTCGAAGACAAAGTGGTTGTCGTTTCCAGCGACGACTTCCACGGTAAGTTCACTGGTAGCAAAACTGGTGTACTTCTTGGGAATAACGGATTGGAGCACGGGCATCTCGATTCCTGAATTGTTGCGGGGCGGTTTTCCCGCATCGATGTCGGTAGCTTTGATCAGAACCTCATGTTTGCCGACGATGGCACCATCGCGGTCTCCATAGGTGCTCAATGTGAATGTCCCGTTACTATCAATTCGGCTGAATGCTGGTGAGCCTGACAAAGGGCGGAAGTTAATATTTCCGTAGGGCAAAGGCTTGCCCTGGTACAGGACTGTTCCAGTAACCGGAGCCATATCAAAGGGGCTTTCCGAAGAGCATCCGGCGATCAAAAAGATCAAGCACAGCATTCCGATTGAACAATGGATGATCTGCATGCGTGATATTCCTCGATATGCTTAGGGGGCAGGTCTACGGCTCTTTGACGCGTACCGCTTGCGTGCACGCGATCGCTGCATTGCGATGGGAGGGAAGGTAAACTCGGCAGGAACCGTAAAGGTTATGGCAGGGGAAAGGTTTCGCTGCCATTGATGGTGGCGGCGGCACAATAGGCGTCGAAATTTATCGTTTCCGGGACGAAGCGAACACTGCCATCGGCAATCGCAAAGTTCACACCACCAGGGTGGCGGCTTGAAAAGGGAATATGATTGAATGCCACGCCGTCGTTGGCTCGATCCCGGCGAGAATTGATCGTGTCTTCGTAGATGGCCTTAGAGTTGTAAATGCCGTCGACCGTTAAGTAGGCACCGACAAGCCAAACGCGGACATTGCCGGGAAACCCGCCATTGGTGCCAGATCGATCCCGATGGATGAAATCGCCAATCATGATCGTATTAGTCAGCCCATCGGTAATTTCGGAAGCCTTGCGAGTGCCGTTAATGCGAAAAATTCCATTGCTGGGTATGAGTCCTGCTGAGACGATTCCCGATAAGTTCGAATCCTTCGTGGCGTCGTTGTAATACACTCCGTGAACACCTTGATAGGTCAGCAAGGCGCCGTCGGAATACTTCGCGGTTGCGGTATTGCTTGGTTTTCCGTCGAAGCTTGGGCAGATAAATGCGTTAACCACAGTCCGTCGAATCGCTTGGTTTTCGTTGGCTGTGGGGCCCTTAGAGAAGTCATATTGGTCATAAAGCGTCGTTTGTTCTAAAAAGGGCAGAATAGACAAAGCCCAACCGTGACTGTCGTCTTTTTTGAACGCACCGGATGGCAAGTTCTCTTGGTGGATATCCATGTAATTGTGGCATGCCAGCCCCATCTGCTTGAGGTTATTCGTGCATTGCATGCGCCGAGCGGCCTCGCGCGCTTGCTGCACAGCTGGCAGCAATAAGGCAATCAAAATACCGATGATTGCAATCACCACGAGCAACTCGACCAAAGTAAATGCTCGGAGTCGAATACGAGAGGAGTGAAAGCTCATTCTGTCAGGCTCCCTCAATGAAAGGAAAAGAGAAAACGGCGGGAAGTATCAGGCATAAGAGTATTCTTAGACGGAGATAGTCATTTCATTATGACTCGGCAAGATCGGGCAACCCGGCGATAAAAACAGGATCGAGATAGTCGTCATCTGCAAGGTTGTCTTGCAGAAATAAGCCGTCCACCAAGGCTCCTTCGGGGTAGCCGAGGTCCGATAGATCAATGCCGACGGCAATTGCTTGCTTTTTGAATGCTTGGAAATGTGGCGAACAGGGAATCGTTTCCAACTGTTCTAAAGAGCGTGGAATACGATCAAACCGATACAAGTAGACTTCATCCAAAAGCAGCGATTCAGGCGACTCCATGGTTAAGTCGAACGACGTGACTGTGTGGGAATGCAGACCGTCCTCAAACTTAAGCGGGCTCACGTGAAAGGCGTCACCCTCCAAGGGATTCATGATCAACTGCAGCTCAAATAACACGACATCGGGGCCTGGCCCATTCCGCACAGGGCGATCGAATTCAATGGCAATACCGGGAGTCCCGAAATCATCCTGCGACTGGTCGATTGTCATGACGGGATCGCTTGTCAGTGGTTCCTTGCTGCCACCAATGTTGATGACGCCCGTATGTAGAAATTCATCAGAAGCGAAAGCAACGCGTGGTGTCGGAAGATCTCTATCGCCTGCCAAATAGCCATGATTGTCCATCGCATGAAACCAAACTAATTTCGAGGGAATGAGTTTCTCCATCGGGATGGATTCAATTTGATTCCCTCGCTGCACGGTAACACTCGTCAAGGCCCGCGCGAGACCCTCTTCGCTTTTGGTGACATCGTAAGAAATGATTCGATCGGGAAGTCCAAACTGATAGCGTTTACGATCGAAAGGAACATGAGCAGCATCCCAAACATTGGAAAACGCAAAACGCATCGCTTCTTTTTCCTGCAAGCGTAGCGGAGAGGAAGCCACTTCAACTTGAACATTTTCAGCAGAGGGCTTGCGATAGACATCGGCCGCACCTTCAACAACTTGGACGTCCGTTTCGCTATTCTGAGAGACATTCACCGAAAATCGAGTTCCCCGGTCGACGATGCTGATCTCAGGCGTCTCAACCCGAAAGCCCTCAGCCCCTGGGGGAGCATGCACGCTACATTGCCCGATATCGAGAGCCAAAAGGTCATTCCCTTCGACTCGAAACGAAGCCGGTCCCTGAATGACGGCTGTAGCACCGTTAGGAAAACCAAGCTCTACCATCCCCTGAATCAGGACATAGTCGCGTTGCAGGATTGGCGACGCACCAATTTGCGGTGGCAACTCTCCAAAGAAGCGGGCATGAGCCAGATTGGCAAAGTAAGCTTCGCTCTGCAATTCATTGGGCTTACCGGGATTCGCGGTTCCGTCTTGACCAGCTATCGGCCTCGATGAGGAGAAGCCGACATAAATCCCAACAATCAGAGCAATGGGGATGAGTAGCGCAATAGCGAGAATAACGGCCATTCTAGAATTATTCGAAGAACTCGGCTGCTGCTCTGATCGTTCTGTTTTCTCTTGGCGACGACTGGAAGAAACCACTAGAAGATCTGTCGGCATTGCTTGGCCTTGGCGGAAGATCAGTTCCGGAAGCTCCTGATGAATCTGAAGGTAATCCAAGTACAACTGACGAGCCTCATCATTGGTGGTGATCCAATGATCTAATTTCTCAAAGTCATCGCCCGAGAGAGTGCCGTCCAGCAAGGCATCGATAAGTTGACATACTTCGTCTTGGTTGACAGGATTTTGGAAGGAGCTCATACCATTTCCTCCGTGGCCAATTTCTTGCGAACGCAGCTGGCGAGTGCTTTGCGAATTCGAGACAAGGATCGATAAAGTCGAGCTACCGGTTCTTCGATCTTCTGAGACAAGCTGTCCACTGTTTCATCGCTAAAGTATCGTAATTCAACGAGTCGACGGTCTTTATCGTGGAGTGACGCCAGGCAATCGCTCAGGGCTCTTCGGCGTTCTTCCGATCGTTGTTGGTGGTGCGGATACTCGGCGGCAATGGCATCGATAGCGGCCTCTGAAAACTGGTACCGATTTGCCATCGCACGACTGCGGTGTCTCTTCACCGCAAACTGAGCGAATCTGCACGCCCAGTTAAAGAATGGGAGTTCAGGATCGTACTGATCGTACTTTCTCATAAGTGAAATGGCCGTTTCTTGCATCACGTCATCGACGTCACCTGCCTTGGGTACCATGGCTTCGACATATCGCCTTAAGCGCCCTTCGACCCCGGCAAACAATCGTCCAAACTCTTCATTCTTGTCGTCTATCGTCACAGGATTCCTCTTGGTCCTCATAAGTAGTTCACCCGGAATCGAGCTATTCTCGCAAAAATCTCAACATAAAATGAATATTTCTTCCAGGGTCAGTTCGGGACGTGCAGATGTCGCCGTATGGGATCCGAGGTTGAGCCCTTTAACCGGCATATTAATAGCCTGCAAGTACCGAGGAAAACACAGGTTCCGCTGTCTTCTTCTGTTCGGTGAATTGTGAGTGGATTTCGTTGGGAAGAGAATTTGAGCTCCCGCAAATTGGCTCACAATTAGTTGCCGACAGAACCTGGAATACGTAAGAACGTACATGCCAGTCGACCGAAGTCGGAGGTGGCAATGGTCAGCATCAGAGGCTGTCTACGCGAAGAACGCGCTTACCACAAAGCGTCCCTGAGATCTTGCGGCCATGAGGCAAGCAACTCGTCCACTAGCATAGCGCGGCCGGAGAGGCTTCATTTCGCGCGCACTTCGGCCGACAGTGCTTGGTAAACGAAAGGACGGTGACCGGCCATGCCGTTTGTCGTGACCGATGGGGTTATTGCATCTGCCGTGTCGGCTACTGAGGGATTCGATTCAGCGTATAGTACGCGTCGGGGTGTAGAAGCGGTTGCCCGTCGTCGCTGCGAAGGCCGTCCGCTCGAAGCTCGTGAACGTACAGTTTCCGCAGGCCAGAGACTTGGAGGCGGACGCGTAATCCGTCTTCGGAAACGTGCGCCTTTGTGATGGGCAGTGTTTTCTTTTTAATCTCATTGCTGCCGTAAGCACCGTGATAAAGATAGGTGTGGCTTGTCATCGTATAGGAAGCCGTGTCGCTGGCGATCTGCGGATCGACTGGCTGGGTAAATGTTAATTCAAAACCGTCCGGCATGGCCTTCATCTCTTGGATCTCGAAGGGCGTTTGCCCAGTCCATACCAGCCGTTGCAATCCGTACGACGCAGTACCTAAACTGCTCCAGCCGCGATTGCTCAATCCGGCCAGCACGCTTCCATCTGCGGCCTGCCCTAATCGCAGCACGGCCGAGGCGAGTCCGGAGCGAAACGGAAACACGGCTCCTTGGTATTCTCCGTCGACTTTCTCCAGAAAAACACGATGAATCGACGAGAGTGTGAACTCTCCTACGAAAAATTGCCCATTGAACGGCCCAAATTTGCCATTGCTGGTATCGAGCAGAATGTCAGTTGGAGACTGTCCCGCCTTCTTATAGGGAAACCAGACTGCGGGAGGACGCATTTGTGGTAGACGTTTGACAGCTTCCGGGTAGGGGATTCCCTGAGGAATGGCTGAGATCGGAGCGATAGGCGACCCAGGCAAGTTCATCGAAGCCAGCGAATCGGGATGGTGAAAAAAGGCGCCCTCTCGCATGTGATGCAGACTGTTGGTGGCGACCCAGTTGCCTTGCTGATCGGTATAGAACATGTCGCCGTCTTGGTTCGCACCAAGTCCGGAAGGTGACCGCATGCCAGCGCATATGGGGATGAGGTCCCCCTCGGGCGAAATTTTCATGCCCCAGCCACGCCAAGGGCCCTGCGTCACGTTAAGGGTTGGCTCGTGGATGGCTCGTTTCAACTGGTCTCCGCGAAGACCCAGTCCAATGTTTAATGTGAGCCAAAGGTTGCCGTCGCCGTCGAGCTTGGGGCCGTAAGCGTATTCATGATAGTGGCCTGTTACTCCCCAGCCTTTGGCAACCGTTTGGTACTGATCGGCGATGCCATCTCCGCTTGAGTCTTCAATGCGGGTAAGTTCACTTCGCTGAACGGTGTAAAAGGCATCGTCATGCCACAGCAGCCCTAAAGGCTCGTGCAGACCGGATGCGAATTGATGGTACTCGACATCTTTCGGTGGATCGTCGAAGACGCCACTGAGAATCCAAATCTCCCCTTTGCGAATGGCCACGGCGACGCGGTCCTCGTCTAGGACCGCCAAGCCGCTGACCTCCAGGGCCAGATCCTCCGGCGCAGGTTTCCAGTTGGCGGCACGCGAGTTTTGTGACGACTTGGAGGTATGGACCGAAATGAGCTTGTAGAAGTCGCTCTCGGAAGGCCTTTGGGCGAACCCTGTCTCGGCGATTGCCAAACTGGTTATGATCGTGATGAGAAGCGTCAGCCGACTTACCATTGATACGTTACCTCCAGCTTGCGATCGGTACGGACAGGCACCCGCCATTCCATGGTTTGGGGGTTGTCCGGGTCTTGCCATAAAACGGCATCATCGTTCGGGACTTCCAGCGTGACCGTCACGCCGTCAGGCTCAGTGCAGGAGTTGTCCTGAAGCTTCAAGTTCGTGCCACGATGGGCTCGGAACCAAAGCTTGCCTTCCGAGGATTCTTCGTCCGGAGAGGTGATGCTCAGGGAGCGTTTCAAACCTCCTTCGTCCGTCGGTTCAATGCGATCTTCAATCTCGAATCCCCGATAGCGGTAGCGAAGTGTGGGGACGCCTTGGGGGTCCAAGCCGTAACCCAAGAACCGGTAGTGAGTCGTGTTTTCGGTTCCTGCGGGCCAACGGTCATTGGCACGCGGCAATTGGGCAAACGCCGAATCAGCCGGTAGCGAGACAACTTCCGATTCTAAAGGTGAGGCCGGAGGGGCCGAACGGACAAACCACGTTCCGTATGCATCAAGGAACCGCCCACGCCATGCTTGGGTAAGTTGCATCTGCTCGGCATCGAACGCGTAATGAACACGTTGAGGAAAACCGACGGCAATCGCATGAGGTCCAGCCGATTCCATAAAGGTCCGGATCAGGATCGGACGCTCTTTGGGAATGAGCTCGAACTCCTGCGCCCTCGCTTCTTCGATCTTCTCAGGCAGTTTTTGCGACTTTACATCTTTCAGGTAGCTCCACATGGCCGCGATTTGATGGTCCATGTCGCCATCGAGGATTTCGGGAATCGCACTCTTTCCACCAGGAAAGAATGACGGCATGCGCGTTCGGTCTTTAAGCTCCGCGGGATTTCTCAGGAACTCTAAGAACCACTCTGGCCGCACACGCTGGGTCACAGAAGCCAGGTCAACGCCTACGGCACCTGGGACTGATTCTCCGCGGACGGGATGACACTGGACGCAACCGTTGTTAAGCAACCTACGTCCCGGGTCTTCCAGCTTAGTGAGTTTGGGAAACACGTCCGCCTCTGGCACGGGAGCGGATTGATCGGCCTCGGCAAAAGCGTCCGGTAATCGCTCTGCCAAATGCTTGGGAAACTTGGGCATGCGGACCAGCATATGAGGCCGAATGTCGCCTGAGCCAGCGAGGACCTTGGTAAACCACGACGACTTCAGTTTTCTGCCCACATGAGTCAGCGGTGGAGGCAACCGACCTTCGTCACCCAGGTCGACATGAGAAACCGTTTCAAAGAACTTCTCACGATCGGGACCGATGCCACCGAGTTCGTCCCGCTGATGGCAGGCATAGCAGTTTTGCTGCAAGAGCGAAAGTTTCAAGGAGACATCCTTGGAGGGCTCGCGTTCCTGCGATCCCAATTGGGTGAGTGCGGAAGTGATCGAATCCACCTGGACTTCGTCCAAGCCGTAGTGGGGCAAACCAAGAGCCGGATCGCCTAGACAGCCGATCTCGTCGTTCACATTGAGGTCAGCGAGTGACTTCGCTTGCGTCGTGGGAGTCAGGCCTTCGACGTTGTGACAATTTACGCACGATAGCGAGGTAAAGAGTCGCTTCCCATTTTCGACAAGCGGGCTGTTCTCTGGAAGCGCATCTTGGTCCGATTTGGGAGCCGCGTCTTGGGTAAGGTAGGCCGCAAGATCGGCCGCCTCGACTAAATCTAATTTTAGATTCGGCATCCGGACACCAGGACGGACCGTTTCTGGCGAAGTCAAAAAGAAGGTCAGCGCCTTTGTCGTGTATTTGGCTGACAGGTCGGGTAGCGGAACCGATGGCACTGGCCGCGCCGATTCGGTGAGTCCCATTTCTTCGATATCTTCAGGATCCAGCGTGGAAAGCAGGGCCGACATGGCCGATGGCTGTGAATGCCCACCCTGGTAGTTTGGGTCCGGCGCGTGGCATGCGACACAACCAACCAGATGAAAGAGTTTCTCACCCCGTGCCGCGTTCCCATTGTTCCAGAACTCGTGAGGCAAAGGGTTCGCGCCGCTTGCCCTGGCTTCAGGAAAAGGTCTGTGCTGCGTCGAGAGAAAAGCAACGAGGGCCTCGACCGCTTCCTCGCGTTCGTCCTCTGGTAGAGGGGCCAAGACGTCGGGCATCGTCGTTCCCGGTTTGACCTGGTGGGGCGAGTTGAGGAACGCTCGGATCCAATCGGCCTGGATCCGGTTTCCGGTTCCGGTCAGGTGAGGGCCCCGCTTAGGTATCAGGGCCAACGAGTCGGTTGTATGACAAGCGGTACAGCTAAGCTCGGAAAGTAGTAGTTGCCCACCCATATTCGACTCAACGACACCGTGTCGGGCAAAGCGTTCGAAGCCTGCGACAAAAGGTGCTTCGCGGTCTTGCCCCCACGCTATTGATCCGAAAGAGGCTAGTAGCAAGAGCGAAACCACTCTGACCATTCTTGGTCCAGTCACTTCATTCTCCGGTAGGAAGGAATCGTCAGCGAGAGGAGGGAGGTTTCTCGCGGTGGTAGGCATACGGGCATCAAGACGATGATGCCGACTTAAACTAATTACTGCCTGACCGAGAATCTACCGGTCAAACAGGCGTATCTAAAACAAATAACGACTTGAAGCTGCTCACCTCTCACCAGAGCCCCGGCGGGAATGATAGGGCGAGGTAACTTCCTGATTGACGTAAAAAAGGGCGGGGAAAGCAATTTAGCATCTCCGCCCTTGAAGACGACATCTCGGCAGATTCAATGTTTCTGGAAAAGAATCCGCCAGAGTTTTCGAGGCCTCGTTAGGGGAGGGTGACCGGCTTGCCACTATTCCGGGCGGCGAGAAGGTTATAGACTTCGAAGTTGACCGTTTCCGGGATGAAGTGGACCGAGCCATCGCCGAAGAGGAAGTTACAACCCCCGGGATGCAGGCTGGCGAAATTGGCGTCGAGATTACTCCAGGCGCCGACGATTGGGCCGTTCATCGGCGAAGTCGTATTTCGAGACGAGTGCCAGCCCCACCGATAATGCGGGCCATCAGCATTTCCGACGGTGACGCCATCGATCAGAGCGTTGCTATCATCGCGAAATTCTTCGACGCGTTTTTCGCCCACGGCTAAGGTGTTGCTTAGGCCATCGGTAACACTGGCGAATGTAAGCTGTCCCGGTTTCTTCCACATGCGGTTGCTACCCTCAACGCGTGGCATCATGAACATTCCATTGGCATCACTGGGATCAGACGCATGCACATGACTTTGGCTACCGTCGGGCAGTTCGCCACCGCCACAGAAAGCATAGTCACCACGGTGCTGGAAATTAGAATCTTTCTCAGGACCGCGTCGCGATGGACAGAAGAAGATCCCCACAGGGTCGTGGTCTTCGTTTACCTGGGCATTAAAGCTGTCTCCGAAAGCTTTTTCGATATCATATTCATCGTGTAGGGCCTGTTGTTCCAGTCCGGGTAAAAGTCGGGCCCAGCCGCTAAAGTTGGCATACAGCCAAACATCGGGAGTGCCTGAAGGACGGGAAGGATAGCTATTTGCAGGAATAACCCCGTACGTGTCGTGGAAATTGTGAATGGCTAAACCAAACTGTTTCATCTGATTGGTGCACTGCATGCGCCGGGCAGCCTCGCGAGCCTGTTGAACGGCCGGCAAAAGCAGGGCGATAAGAACACCAATAATGGCGATGACCACTAACAGTTCAACCAGTGTGAAGCCGCGCATCGACTTCCGGGGACAATTGATGGATTGCATGGAATTAACCTAATAGAGAAACGAAGAGCGACAAATGTGTTCGATGAGTGAGAGAAACTTAAATCCAGGAAGTTCTCGTGATTCAGGAACCTCTACAATTCTAAATTGATCTCAACGGGCTCATCGCCGACAGTGAATTCGAGTGGAGTCCGAGCCAAACTAGAGTATTGGATCGGCAGAAGAGATTTGGGCGCAACATAACCAGGCTCACCTGGTTCGAGGTTGGGGTCGGTCTCGGTAAAGAGCTTTACGATTACCTTGTGCTGGCCTGGCATGACTTCAATTTGATAGGTGCCATCGGCATCGATGTTCGTTCGACTCGGGGAAGAGTTGGCGTCGACCGGGCTGAAGAGCACAACCCCTCGCTCCAGAAGCTTGTCTTTGTGGGTTACTTTGCCAGTTACCGTGGTGGTCGCGGTTCCGGCCTCGCCGCAACCAGCGATGAAAACGGAACCGACCAAAAGTACTACGTAAGGAAACGAAGTGAAATGAGAAGAGTGTGTGATCATTGGAGCTTTTTTGTATGCGAGGAGAGGCAGATGGGTTTTCGCTCAGCGCGTAAAAGTTAGTCGCCTAACTGCCACCCCATTTCTACATCAATGCCCAGGATACGTCAAATTCATTATTGTTATAATATAAAATATGGCACCACACGAAAACTGGTAAAGGCGAGATTTTTTCCGTGTGGCGCCCAATGTGCCTTGCGGTGCCCAAATTGCAAGTGTGCTTTTTGCATCTTGTTTGTTCCCTTTTTGCCCCCGGGCGATGCCCAAGCTACGACTTAGCACGCTTCAGCATGGCCTGGACACGGGCCTCTTCCTTCTTGAGTGCGGCGGCGGGAACCGGCATTGGTTTAAAGTCGGGATCTGGAATTAATTTTTCATTCTCCGGAAATTTTCGCATCCGTAAGTTGCGAAACCAGACATCTTGGCCATGGTCTTGCAAATAGAGCTTGCCGCCGCGGCCGGTCAGGTCGCCACCACGGATATCCAGTAACTTGACCTCGTCAGCCCACTTCGGGTCGGTGTAGTCGAATGAAAGGACCCGCTCGTCGTTGAGCCAATGCTCGATCACTGTGTCTTTGCAGATAATCCGGGCCGTGTTCCATTGGCCATGAGGCCGTGCAGCCGATTTACTGGGGGCCATGCAGAAAAAGAGAGAAGCCGCCGATTGCCGTGGGTTCTCGCCATAGTGGCTGTTCTCGTCGTCGAGCACCTGGTATTCCACTTGTCCGGGACGGTAGTAGACTCCGCTATTGCATCCCTTCGAGACCTTCCAGTCGAACCGCAATTCAAAATCGTCGGGGACGAGCCCTGCGGTGTAAGTCAGGTTGCCCCCTTTACGCACCCGGGCGAATACACCGTTTTGAATTTCCCAGTTGCCGTTGTGTTGCCACCCTTCAAAGCTTTTCCCGTCGGATAGCTCGACAAACCCGAGGTCTTTTTCTTCCGGCTCGCTTGCTACGGCGGCAAGCGGGAACGTAGGTAGCAGTAGGGTGACTACAGCAAGCAACGATAATGATTTCATGGTAGATTCACTTTGAAGTGGTAGGAGGATCCGAAACGCTAATCGGAGCCGGGCCTGCTTCTAGGAATTGAAGCAGGTCAACAATCTCTTCTTTGCTAAGGCCATTAAGCAGCCCCGCCGGCATGGCCGAGCTTCGCGAGACTTGCTGCTCCTCTATTTCGGACCGGTTGATGGTCGTCAAATTCTGCGGCTCAAGTAGGTTGGTGGCGACGTAGATCGTCTCATCATCTTCCTTGACAATGTTACCAACGACAACTTTGCCGCTGTCCAGCAAGAACTGGGATGTTTGGTGCTTGGGGTGGATTTCCAGTGCCGGTTCGATGATATGACGTAGTAGCTTCTCACCTTGGAACTTCTTCACCGATTCGACCAAGTCTGGCCCTAGGTTGGCACCATAGCCTGAGACCGAGTGGCACTGCAGGCACTGCGCCTTTATAAATGCCAGTCGACCCCGTGTGATGGCGGGCGGATTGACCATTTCCGGACTGGCTTTGTGCCCAACGTTGGGGAAGTCTTGCATCGTCCATTCATGGTGTACCGTTGGCGTACGAGCCGCTTCAAGCCTGGCAAATTCGGGGTCGGATAGCTTATTGAGGTAGCCGATCAGTTCGTTAATCTGCTTGTCCGTCAGGACACCACTGACCGGCGGCATTAGATTCTTCGGGTAGCCCTCGACTAAAAGAGCGTTGGGGTCTTGGATCGAATGCTTTAGATAGTCTGAATCGGCAAGCACCTCGCGAGTCTTTCCTGTTTCACGTTCGCGAACCTTGCGTTTAGAGCCCACCAGATTCTGGAAAGTGGGACCTACGCGTCGCGATCCGTCGAGACTATGGCAAGACGCACAAAAATTCTGGTATGACACCCGGCCGCCGTTGTCGGGCGAGAACTGAAAGAAAGGGTTTTCCGCCATCAGAGTGTCCGGCGATGGCTTGCGTACTTCGCCCGGCTTATCTTTGGGGATTCGATTGACGGTATACCACAGGTCACCGGTCCACAGAGGTTGGCCACTCTCAGAGGACAGTAATTCAGAGAGCCGCACATGCACGACCTCTCCTTCGACCAAATCCGGTAGTTCCAGAAAGACTTTCCGTCGATCTGAAGAGACCGTTGCCGATGCGACTTCGCTCTGGCGATAACGAACCTTCGTTCCACCATAGGTCTGCGTCGCCTGGTAACCCCACTGCGAAACGTAGTAGCTTTCAGGGTCCCAGCCGACTGCCTCGGCGAGCGGCTGAGTGAACTCAATCTCTAAGCCGTTCGATCGAATTCGTGCGGCCAGTGGCTCGAAGACGTTCTGCTGGTTGTACCGAATCTGCGTGAGCCCACTTACCCGCTCGATAAACTCCCAATCCTTGCCACGAGCAATTCCGCCAGCGTAGAGTTCCCCCTGGGGAGTCAGTACGAAACGATGAAATAGATGTTGGAACCCCTGCGAGAACGGGAACACGGCTCCCTGCATGACGCCGTCGGACTCTTCTAAAACCGCACGTTGCAGTCCGCCAAAAGTTGCGTCGCCAAAGAGAACTTGTCCGGCATAGGGCCCCCAACTTTCCGGTAGCGTAATCGGTTGCGTAGGCGACGACGCGATTTCCCCTTGAGGCAGCCAAACCGCCGGTGGGTCCGCCTCGGGGCGATCGAGCGGGTGCCAGGGAGGCACGCTTCGGAATTGATAGAAAGCATCTTGCTCGACGTGAATAAGTTTGTTGGCGGGCAGCCATTCTCCTTGGTTGTCGGTGATCAACAGCGAGTCTTGAGGGCCCAGCCCAATTCCGTCAGGCGTCCGTAGCCCGGCCGCTACGATTTCGGTATTGCCCGTGTTGATATCCACCTCCAGGAGACTGCCACGCAGTGGTGCCTGGTAATTATCTTTGCCTCGCCGGGCCATGCCCACGCTGCTAGAAAAGTAGAGTTTCGAATCACGGATGACAGCGCCGAACAGGTACTCGTGATAGTCGAGGCTGCTTGGCCAGTCGTGTGATAAGCAGCGGTAGGTCTCGAACTTGCCGTCGCCGTCCTCATCGATCAATTCGGTCGCTTGATTCTTTTCGGTGACAAAGATACGTCCCTCGAAGATGGTCAGCCCCAGCGGCTCGGACAGGCCCTGAGCGATGCGCCGAAACTGTGGGATTTTACTCTGAGAGATGGAATCGAGTTCGAGAGCAAACAGATCCCCTTCCCAGGTCGTCCACAGAAGCTCGTTCGGCCCACGCATCGCCATGCCGGTGATTCGCATGGGAGTGTCCTCACTTCGCAGGTCGATCGAATCCAATGCCGGGTGGCGATCGTTCAACTTGCGACCAAACCCAGGCGAAGCATCCGGGACCGTCGGTTCGTCCAGGTTGGTTACAAGCGAGAGGTTCCCGGACGTTTTTCCTGTCACAATCAACTTGCGAAATTTCACTGGATGCGGATAGGTAGTGCCCGACGGGGGAACGAGCAGAACCAGGATCGGCAAACCGGCCCGGACTCGGAACTTGCCCAGTTCGGCTTGCGCCCAAGTATCGTCCGGCGTTGGCTCAACGTTCCAGAATCGATCCTTTCCGTCGAACGAAAGCTGGTAGGCCTGATTCAGTTTCTGGGCAGCGGCGTACTCGATCGAGACGGTAACCTCTTCCTCTTTTTCTGCCTGGATGTACCAGCCAATGATCGCCCCACGCCCGCGGGTGATCTCCAGGACATCGCCATTCCACTTGTTCGGCCCTTTAGAGAAAATTGCCTTGGCAGGCAAATCGAGCGAGCTGCTCGTCTCGGCGGCCGTGCACACGCCGCTGGCCATAAGTAACAAGACCAGGCAGAAGATCATCGGGTATCGATTCATAGAGGCAAGCCTTTGTGGGAGATCAGCGAGTGCTTCTGGCAAGACAGATCAACGCGTGGTGAGTTGATACCATTGGGCATCAGACAGACTCGAGGCAGAATCGCCTTTAGCGGTCGCTAGTTTCCATGCCTTTTGCATCGGAGCCGGCAGGAGCAACTGTCCGTCGGATGGCAGGGAGTCGACGTGAATCTCTCTCGCGATTGGATTTTTTGGGGACATCGGCACGCGTTCGTGTAGCGTCAAAATGCCCTTGTCGTACTTTAGCTCCCATTGCAATTCGAAGTATCCTTCGCGTTGAGAGCACCCTAGATAGCGGATGTCCAGCGGCATGGTGTTGCCGTTGTGTTGAAATCGCCAAGTCTCGTTGGACTTATCCTCGTAAAGCGTCTGCCCAACGGACCGCATCACGAATCCGGACCCCTTGAGCCCCGATTTGTTTTCAGGTGCCCGCCAGGCCTTGTAGAGTGTGGCTCGCTCGAGGTCGTAACCCAGCCAGAAGTCATTCGCCTGCCGAATCGAGATCGACCTGGGTAAATGGTCCAGGCTATAGCGGTTTATCAACGCTCGATCGAACGGCAACTCCGGTTGACTCGCCTCTTCTGCCTGCGCGACAAGCGAACAGGCGACGCCTAGGAGTAGGGAAACTAGGAAGCGTTTCATGGTGTTGTCCAAAGAAGGCGATGCGATCTAGAAGATGAACTGGGTATGCCAGCCGCAGGGATGAAGGAATAGAAAAAAGAAATTGGCGAGGACACGCTTACGCCGTCAATCTGCTCGATGACGGCGCAGTTGCCTGCACTTACCAATCGGCCAGAGCATTGTCCCGCTGTGAAAGGGGGAACGAGACGCTGCGTCCATTTTCTCGATGCGACTGGAACACGCCGCAGATCATTTCCACGGTCGCAGCGCCTTCGTGGATATCGCAAATGGGGGCACGGTCTTCGTCCACGGCTGCGATCAAATCGCGAACAGGCAGCACATGGTTATGGACGGAACGAATCAACTCTGGGTCAGGCTCTTTTTCGCCGACACCAGCCGACGTGATGGGAATCCAAGACTGTCCATTTGGCGAGGCCTGGAAAGGATTGCCCCGCGTGAAATGTGCGATCGGCGTGCGGTCGATGTGCAGTGTGACGACACCTTTGCTACCGATCAGTTCCAGGCAATAGCCATTGGGAGCGGTGCCGTCGTTGGCTACAGAATCGTAATAGGCGATCGTACCGTCTTCCATTTCATAGCGAGCCCGGACTTCGTCGGCGGCTAAGGGGCCTAACCCTTCCGCGCCCGAAATGACATCATCCGCTGTCACAGGGCGTCCTTCTTTGCGAAGTAGGGCGGAAACTGTCTTTGGGGCACCCGAGAAATAGGTGAACAGGTTCAGCACGTGCGACCCGAGCACCCATAGGTCTTCCCCGCCACCGCGACGATCACCTTTGCCTTTGCCGCGGATTTCCAGCAGACGCCCCATCTCTCCGGAGTCAAGTAACTCGGTGATTTTAGCCAATGCTGGCTGATAACGATTGCGATGGGCGACCGCCACTTTGGTGCCTTGCTTGGCGGCTGCGGCAATCAACGTGTCGGCCTCGGCCGGCGTGCGGCAAAAGGGTTTCTCGCAGTAGATGCCTTTCGCGCCAGACTCGATGGCCGCGAGGATCATGTCTTGATGCTGGTCAGGATGCCGTGGACCGACCGCGACAAACTCGGGACGCGTTTCCTGCAGCATCTTACGGTAGTCGGAATAGCCCCGCTCGAGTTTCAGTTTCGCCACTTCCCGTGCCAGGCCAGGCTCATTCGCATCGGCGACGGCGACAATTTCGGTCTCGGGAATTTGGTGCCAGACCGTATCCAGCCCGTGGCCGTAGCTGCCCCGACCGGTGTGCCCGATCACGGCAACTGTGCGTTTCGCCGAATCATCGGCTCGGAGTGTGGAGTTAAGCAGCAACGCGGCTGAAGAAGCAGCAAGAAAGGTACGACGACGCATGAAAGGCATTTTGAGGGGTGCTGCCGAGTGGCATAGGGAATGGGCAGGAAACTTAGGGGTGTCTTAGTCTAACAGGGTGCAAGAATAAAAGCCAGGAATTACCTGTGATTCCATTTCTATTGCACCTGCCAAAGCGATGAGGTGCTGGAAATCAAGCTTACAGGTTAAATCGAGGTTGTCGCTTCGATTTGCAATAAGACATGACGCAAGTCGGCAATTTCGACAGGCTTAACAAGGTGGAAGCGGAAGCCGGCCTCCTTGGTGCGTTGGCGATCTGCTTCCTGTCCCCATCCGGTTACTGCCACAATACGAACGTCTCCCAGATCTGGCAAAGCTCGCATGGCGGCCAAAGTCTGAAACCCATCGAAATTGGGCATGCCTAGATCGAGAAACACCACGTCCGGCTGATACGTCCGGGCCACTTCAATTCCACTTTTACCATCATTGGCCACCACCGTATCGTGCCCATCGAGATCAAGTAGTTTTGCCAGGCTTCTCGCGGCGTCTTGGTTGTCGTCGACCACCAAAATTCGGAAAGGTGACGCTACGACCTGACTCCCGTCATCTGCCGTGGACTCCCTTGTATCGGTCGTTTCATCAAGAGGTAGCTCAATGGTGACGGAGGTCCCCTGCCCTTCCCCTTCGCTGAAGATGCTGGCCGTACCTCCATGCAATTCGACCAGGCGTTTGACCAACGTCAGGCCGATTCCCAGGCCGCCGCGTGCCTGTTGGAAGTGCTGCTTGACCTGGATGAACATGTCGAAGATTTCACCTTGGGCCTCTAACGGAATTCCGACACCATTGTCTTCCACGCGTATGCGAACGTGATCGTCAACACGATCTGCCGTGATGATGATGTGGCCGTCCGCCGGTGTGTACTTGGCCGCGTTATTCAGCAGGTTCGCCAAGACCTGGGAAAGGCGGACTGCGTCTCCCGACACCGCGATGGGTTGCTCGGGAAGCTTGACCTCCAAGCGATGACTGGCGTCGGTTATCCACGTCTTGCTGGTCTCTACGGCCGACTTGACGATATCCGCGACCCATACACGTTCTCGACGTAGTTGGATTTTTCCACGCGTAATGCGGCTGACATCCAGTAGATCGTCGATCAGCCGTACCATGTGCTTGACCTGTCGCTCCACGATTTCGTTTAGCTCGAAAAGCTCTTCGGGAGAAACACCGCCTAAGCGAAGGATTTGAACGGCATGCAGAATCGGGGCAAGCGGATTTCGCAGTTCATGAGCAAGCGTTGCCAGGAATTCGTCCTTGCGTCGGTCGGCGTCTTGCAACGCCTCGGCAAACTCTTGGCTCTTGCGAAGCAGTGAAGCATTTTCTTCGAGAATGGCCTGAAGTTCATCTCGCTGTCGAGCGACTTCTTGTCGCTGCTGATAGAGTTCGAAAAACACATCACTTTTACTGCGAAGCACGGCTGCTTCAATCGGCTTGTGCAGAAAATCGACTGCGCCTGCTTCGTAGCCGCGGAAGTAACGCTGTTCATCGGCGCTACCGGCAGTAAGGAAGATGATGGGAATTCGCTTCGTGCGTTGTGTACCCCGCATCAGCTCGGCCAGTTCAAATCCATCCATCGATGGCATTTGAACGTCGACCAAGGCCAAAGCAACATCGTATTCCAGTAACTTCTCGAGTGCTTCCGATCCAGAACGTGCTTTGAGCAAGTGCAGGTTCTCGCGTTGCAGCACGGCTTCCAACGCGACGAGATTCTCTTCGCGATCGTCGACAAGCAGGAAGTAAACCGGGGAAGTTGGCAATTCAGTCATTGATGCTGCCCCATTGCAATAGATAGTCGGCAATTTCTTCCAGTCGTAACACTTCCGCGGTGGGGCACTTTTTGATGGCCGCCTTGGGCATGTCCGGAGAGAGGGCCGACTCGGGACACTGGACGACTGCCCTGCCGCCAGCTTCGACGATTTTCTGAAGTCCACGACTTCCGTCACCATTGGCACCCGTCAAGATAATTCCGAGCAGATCTGAACCGTACGCATCGGCCGCCGTTTCAAACAAGACATCGATTGCCGGACGGGAAAAATTCTCTGCTTCATCGTAAATCAGAGATAAATGAAAGTGTTTTTCGACCATCAAGTGATAATCGGGAGGGGCGATGTAAATTCGATTCGTGCAAACGGGCTCTTTGTCTTCCGCCTCAGAGACGCAAACGAGGGTGCCACGACGAAGGACTTCTACCAGCGCGCTGGGACGATCTGGGGGAATATGGACGACAATGAGAATAGGAATCGGAAAACTGGCCGGCAGGCTACCGACGATCACTTTTAATGCTTCGATGGCACCGCTCGAGGCACCTATCACGATAGCTTCAGGCCGGGTGGTCATACCAGGTCACCCTTCTTTTGATAGAGACGAACCTCAGAGGCGAAGTCGGTGTACGCATCGGCATGGTGAGTAAACTTGAGTGTCTCTTTCGATCCCAATCCTAAGAATCCACGGCGAACGAGCGCGTCTGTCATGACGCCAATGGCTCGATCCTGAAGTTCACGATCAAAGTAAATTAATACGTTCCGGCAGGAAACGAAATGGACTTCGGCAAAAACATGGTCCGAAACAAGACTGTGGTCCGAGAATACAATATTTTGCCGAAGAGACTTATCGAAGACGGCAGCCCCATACTTCGCCAGGTAGTAATCGGATAGCGAAGATTTACCACCAGAAAGCTGATGGTTCTTGGTGAACAGAGGGATCCGGTCGAGATCGTAAACGCCGGCTTCCGCCCTTTCCAAAGCGCGAGGATTGACGTCCGTTCCGTAAATCATGGTGCGATCATCGAGGCCCTCTTCTCTCAGAAGAATGGCCAGAGAATAGACTTCTTCGCCATCGCCACAACCGGCGACCCAAAATTTTAGGGATGGATACGTTCGCAGGTGTGGTACCACTTGCTCTCGGAAGGTTCGAAAGTACAGCGGATCTCGAAACAGCTCGCTCACTTGGACCGTGAGATACGAAAGAAGTTCAGTAAACAGCCGCTCGTCTCGCAGAACCATGTCCTGCAAGCGAGAGATGGTTGGTATCTCGAATCTCACAAGTGCCTGCGTGATACGACGTTTGATCGAGGCCATGGAGTAGCCACGAAAATCAAAGTAGTATCGTCGGTAGATGGCCTCGAGTAAGAGGTGCAACTCAATGTCTTCAATCGCGTCTGCCATCATTGTGTCTCCTTACCGGGGTAGCCAGACACGAATGAGCGACAAGAGTTTATCGACATCAAGCGGCTTTGTCAGGTAATCATTCGCTCCTGCTTCAAGGCAGGCCTTTTGGTCGTTTTCCATGGCCTTCGCGGTTAGCATAATAATCGCAAGACGCTTGCATTGGGCATGTTTTCGGATCTCCTGCGTCGCCGTAATTCCGTCCATTTCTGGCATCATCACATCCATCAACACCAGATCGAACTTTTTGGTCGGATCTGCGATCGACTTTTCGATCACGTCGACCGCCTCGCGTCCGTTTCGGGCAATCTCGATGACTGCACCACGAGGTTCAAGTACGCTCGTCAACGCAAAGACATTTCTGACGTCATCCTCCACAACCAGGATCCGGCGTCCCTCGAGGATTTCATCACGACGTCTTGCCTTTTCAATCATCCTTTGCTGCTCAAGAGGAAGTTCGGCAACGACCTTGTGCAGGAATAAGGTGACCTCATCCATCAATCGTTCCGGCGACTTGGCCCCTTTGATGATGATCGACTGAGAGTACTGGCGAAGAAGTTGCTCTTGGTCGGCCGAGAGGTCTCGGCCTGTATAAACGATCACCGGCGGGAACGAGTAATGGTCTTCCTTGCTAAGCGTCTCGAGTAGTGCATAGCCGGTCGAGTCTGGCAGAGCCAGGTCGAGCACCATGCAATCAAACGTTCCTTCTTTGAGTTGTTCCAGGCACTCAGCCGCATTAGCCGAACCGACGGTCTCGACATCCAGAGATCCCAGCAGTGATTGAACGCTTTCACGCTGCACCGGATCGTCTTCGACTACCAGCACGCGTCGCATACGCTGAGAGAATCTCGATTCGAGTCCTTGTAGCAGTTCGATGAATTCTTCGCGCCGGACCGGTTTGAGCTTGAAGCCCACAGCGCCGAGCGACAACGCCGATTCTGTATAGTCGTTACCGGATATAACATGAACCGGAATATGACGCAGACGCGCATCACCCTTGAAGCTATCTAAAACGGCAAGCCCTGAGTCATCCGGCAGGCCAACGTCCAAGATGATGGCGTTGGGCTGATATTGTTTGGCGAGCGTAACGCCTTCCTCGGCGGTGGTCGCCAGCAGGCAATCGAATTTCTGTTCGCGAGCCAGGCCGTACAGCACTTCGCCAAAATTAAGATCGTCTTCGACCACCAGCAGCAATCGGCGATCGCCTGATAACTGCCGACGGTCATCCTTAACTTCCACCTTGGGAAACGGCGGATCGCTTTTCGTCGGCAGCGTGTCAGGCGACGGCGTATCATGCGACGGCAACGAAGCCGCCAAGACCTTTCGCACAGGGGAAGTTTCGATCTGGCTTGGTTCGAATGTGGCGGGAACGGTTAGCGTAAACAAGCTTCCCTTGCCCACCTCGCTCTCTAAAGCAATTTCTCCTCCCAGCAGATTGGCCAGTTCCTGAGAGATCGACAGTCCCAAACCTGTTCCCCCGTGTTTCCGGTGGGCGGTACCATCCACTTGTCGAAACGCCTCGAACACCGTGGGCTGTTGCTCTAACGGAATTCCGATCCCTGTATCTTGGACCGCGAATGCCACTTTTCTCTCAGGCAGCTTAGAAACATGGATCGTTACCGACCCATCGTTAGTGAACTTGATGGCGTTGGAAGCGAGGTTTTTGAGGATCTGTTCGAGACGGCGGCGATCGGTCCAAAGCACAGAGGGTGCGTTCGATTTCACCTCGATTGAAAACTTGAGCTGTTTCTGTTCGGCCAATGGGCGAAGTCCGTTAGACAATTCGTCCAATAGGTGGCCCATTTTGACCTCTTCGGGACGGACATCCATTTGACCGGCTTCGATCTTACTCAAATCCAAGATGTCGCTGATGAGATTCAAAAGGTCGTTGCCGGAACTCAGGATCGTCTTCGCGAATTTAATCTGTTCCTCGGTTAAATTGCCGCTGGCATTGTCGGCAAGCAATTTAGCCAGGATCAAAGTCGAATTGAGCGGCGTTCGCAGCTCGTGAGACATGTTGGCCAAAAAGTCCGACTTATACTGGCTGGCCCGCTCCAGGTCTTTGGCCTGTTGCTGGAGCGAAAGCTTGGTCACCGCAAGTTCATCGCGTTGAGCCTCTAGCAGTTGCGTCTGCTCTTCGAGCTGGCTGTTTGTCTGCTCTAATTCTGTCTGTTGGAGTTCCAGTCGAGCTGCTGTCTCTTTTAACGCACGGCCTTGTTCTTCCAGTTCTTCATTCGAGACCCGCAACTCTTCGCTTTGCGTCTGAAGTTCTTCTGATTGCTGCTGGGTCTCGTGCAATAGCTTTTGCAGTTTTGCCCGATAATTCGCAGAGCGAATCGCTTGCCCCACGGCTTCGCTGATTCGGCTAAGCAGCACTTGATCGCCATGGTCGATGGGCCGAAAGAATCCTAATTCGACAACGGCCTGAACCTCGTCATCCGCGATCGCCGGCGAGATGATCATCTGAGAAGGCGTTCCCCGCGTGAGGCCGGTCCCGAACAACAGGTGACCCTCAGGAACATCGGTGAGTACGAAGGGACGTTGATCTTCAATGGCCTGACCAAGCAGTCCATCACCGACTTCAATTTGCTCTGGCAGGCCACTCTCGGCGGGCACTCCGTAGGTCGCGATTCGGCGGTAGTGCTCCCCTTCAATGGCAAAGCAGGCGGCAACCGGCGCCTCGAAGTATTCTGCAAGATAGCGAAGTAAGTTGTTCCCGAGTTGCTCGATGCGCTGATCTCCACTAAGAGTCTTGCTGAGGCCTGTCTGGCCTTTCTGCAACCAACGCTCAAATTCGATGGCATTCTTATTCTTCAGGAAGAAGAATGCCACTATCGCGATGCACCAAACCGTAAGAGCCCCGAAACCGCGATTGATCTGAACGATTATTAGGTCGACGCCGCTACTATCGGTGAAAAAGGTAATCACCATTAAGAGGGTAAGCACACTTGCGACATACAAAGGTATTTGCGGACGCCATACCAGTAAGGTCAGCACCACCGGTACCAGGTAAAAAATCCAGACAGCGATGCCCAAAGGGGTAAACAAATCGATCAGGAATACGCCTGCAATCGAAAAGAAAATTGCCCCATAGATGGGCATGGGCGCAG
Organism: Bremerella alba; assembly: GCF_013618625.1. Lineage (NCBI taxonomy): Bacteria > Pseudomonadati > Planctomycetota > Planctomycetia > Pirellulales > Pirellulaceae > Bremerella > Bremerella alba. The sequence goes on from NZ_JABRWO010000003.1 coordinate 149,817, forward strand.
ACTTTTGGGATCGGCGGCTTGCAAGCGTTGACGGATCCAAATTGGGCATCGTTAGAAATGGGTACTTAGGTAAGGTTATAGATATAGGAGAATAATCAACCGAGGTGAAATTCAGACCGCTCCGCGATAAATCTAACGCTGACCATGGGGAACAAGTCTCTCCCCGGTTCAGAGCGGCGATGTGACCTCTATCGATTCCATACCTGCCGCCGGATTAACCAATAATCGCCACTTTGCGACGAAGAGCGGCACAGCTAACAGTTTATTAGGGGGCCTAGCTAATTGTTGTCCGATATGGCCAGTTTAGCGAGGGCGCCTAATTTCCTTTCTGGCACTCTTCGCGATCACCCGGGAATCTGTCAGCAGTAAATCAAAACGATCCAAAAATGGTAGCCAGATATCGATATTTAGTATGAACCGTGCGTTCGGTAGGCGTAAGCGTGTCGCATGAAGGGATGGTCCACGTCGTACTCATCCTGCGGGCGGATGCGACTAGTGGGGGCTTCCGACGCGTGACCTGTGATAACGACATTGCCTGACGGCGAACTTCCGGAATTCATCGGTAACTTGGAATCACCACGCAGATTCCGTGCCAAACGCATGGAATCGGTAAGTTTTTGCCAGCGAAAGTCGTTTGTGGCCCTCCTATGCGTAGAAAAGATTCTCCCCCCTTAAGTCTTGCTGGACGACCATGATTCAACCTGATTCCTATGCTGCCAGGATGTCGTCGAAGCTGTCCACATTGAACCCGAATATGCCACTCCTTGTGAGGGGGGCGTGGCCGCTGATTACAGCTGCTTTTGCGGGCATGGCAGACGTTGTTTTGATTACTTGGTTCTCCACCGCATGTTTAAAAAGGAATTACGCACACAGGAGTTAAGTGAAATTTTCGACCAAATAATATTTTATTGGGTAAGTTTGAAGGCCCGTAAGTCATTGATAATGAAACCCCATGAATGAAATAACCGAGCACACCCTGAAAGTACAGCAACTGTTTGTGCAATACCAATCGCAGTTGAAAGCTTTCGCGCTGGTTTTGACCACCGACTTCGTCCAGGCAGACGATCTGATTCAGGAGACATTTTTGACCGTTACCAAGAAGGCTCACGAATTCGATTTGAACAGCAATTTCCTGGCATGGAGCCGGGCCATTTTGCGTTTCAAGCTATTGGAATCACGACGGGCCTCAGGAATACAGACGGTCGACTTCCTGGATTCACTCGCCATGAGTTGCCCTGAAGATTGGGCCAATAACGATCGCCTCGAATCCCTCACGCACTGCATTGAGGGTTTAGCCCCGAAGGCACGCGAGATCGTGTTGCTTCGTTATCAACGAGAGCATTCCCCAGCACAAATCGCAGAACTACTTTCTCGAACCGTAAATTCCATCAATGTGGCCCTCTCCAAGGCACGCCTGTCCTTACGTGAGTGTATAGATCGACAGCTACAGCCGGGGAGCTCGCAATGAATGACAAGTACGTAGATCACCTGATTCAGTCTTACTTAGACAATTGCCTTACCCCAGAAGAGCAGGCTCGTTTCAGCGAAATCATGCTGGAATCGGAAGCCGCCAGATTGCGTTTCTGGGCCATCGCCGAAATCCACGGCCTTGCATCGCAAGCGACCGATTCCCTCGTCCATTCAGGCCTTAACGCGTTTTGCAATCAGGACGAACTTGTCACGCTACGTGACAAGTCAAAGCCTGTCGAATCATCGGCAACTTACTATCTTGGTCGACAATCGAGTTTCGCTCTTTTGTCAGGGCTCGTTCTGGGCGTTCTTATTTCCGTTTTCACCTGGCCGGTGCGCGGTATGCCTCAAAAGCCTGTCGTGACCAACATCGCGATGGAGAGTTTCGAGTCTACTTCTTCTCCGCCGGAAGTTGTTGGATTGACGAATCGGTCTGACGTATGGGGAGGTGACTTCAGTGAAATCACCGCTGCCCAGCAAGAGGTTGAGCCTGCCGATGGTAAGCAAATGCTTCAAATTCTGCGAGCAGATTACTTTGGGAAGCCTGAGCCCGATGCAAGCTATTGTGGGGATCTCTATCGACTGGTTGATTTGCGTTCGATGCGGCACAAATTTACGAAAGACGGTACGTTCATCCATGCTTCTGCCCTGTTCAACATGAGCCCTCAGCCGAGTCGTGAAGAATTTCGGCATTCAATTCGATTGATGGCACTCACGTCGGATGTCATCTCTAACCCCGTTCAGTTCGATGCGCTGATGGTTGAGGAATACGCGTCGGCGATGGCACGTCAAAACCTCAAGCTCGACAACGACCCACAGACCTGGGAGTTGGGCGATTGTGAGCTTCGATTGCCTGCCGACACAGATTTCGTGTTGATTCATATTGGCATTACGTACGGACATTCAGAAGACTCCATCCGACGAATTACATTCCCTGGTCAGTTTGTTGATGACATTCAGATAACCCTCAGCAGCAATCCCGAATAGCCCCGTCGTTCGCCCCCCTTCCTGCCTGAGCCCCCTCAGAGACTAATGAATAAATCGCTTTTTGCCACGCTTGTTTTTGCTGTGATCGGCCTGCCGTGTGCGTCGCTCTTGGCAGCCGAGCTACCTAAGGTCGCCGTCGAGAATACGCAGTACGCTGTCCTGCAAAAGCACTGTATTCTCTGCCACAGTGGGGAAGACGCCGAGGCGGCCTTTCGCATCGACGACTTATCCCTCGACATCAACGACATCGAAACGGCTGCGCGCTGGCAGAAAGTATTGAATGCGTTGAACTCCGGAGAGATGCCTCCGGAGGGTGAACCGGAAATCGACAAAGCAGCCAAGGCAAATTTCTTAGAGCACTTGGCCAACACCATGGTCGATGCCCGTCGCAAGCTGTCTGATCAAAAGGGCGAGATCATCATGCGGCGGCTCAACCGTCGCGAGTATGGCAACACGCTCCGAGAGCTCTTGGGCGTCGACATCAATGTCAACGATCTGCCATCGGATAAAAATACAGGTTCGTTCGATACCGTGGGCTCGAACCTATATATGTCGAGCACTCAGTTCGAGCAGTATATGGCCCTGGGCAGAGAGGCCCTCGACGAAGCTTTCGAATGGGAAGCAGCCTCCGGCGTTGAAAAGAAGCTGCGGTTCGAGACCGAGGAAATTACCCCCAAAGTCTCGAAGTTCATCGAGTATCAACTCGACGCGCGGCAGCGTGCCGAGCGTTGGATCGAGCAGGTCGATAAGGCGGTTGCCAATCCTGATAACGCGGCAATCATCGAGGAAATTAAAGCAGGTCCGCTGGGCAATCATCGCGATATCCTCTATCGAAATTGGAAGAAGCTGGAAGGCGCGCCTGCTCCGGAATCGTTTGGATTTCAAACGGAAGAAGATAACGCCGATAAGGCGCTCGCAGGTTCACGTCCTTTCCACCTGCCCTATCATCGCTATTACATGGAGCAGCCTGCGATCGAAACCGGGGCGTACTTGGCCGCACCTAACGAGCATCCCTCTAAGCTCGACAATGCGACCATCAACCTTTTGGTCCCCTTCAGTTGGCCAGTGGGCGAGTACGTAGTGCGTTTCCGCGTGGCCGCGACCGAACATGCGACGCCTGATCGTAGCTTTCTAGAGTTCGGCATCAATCCCCGGGCTCAGCAGGCCATTAGTGTCCATCATATCACCGGCACGATGGACGACCCTCAGGTCATTGAAGTCCCGCTGACGATGACACGTTCCAACAAGGAACGCGCCAACCGTTCGCTCTTTCTACGCGAGAAAGGTAGTCGCGACGACTGGGTTCAAGCGACTCGCATCGCGCGTGAAGGACGTGACGAGAATGACGGCATTGGACGCAAATTCGCCCTTTGGATCGACTGGATGGAAATCGAACGACTTCCAATGGCGGACCAGCCCAAGCCACCAGGCATTGCTGTATTGCAGAACATTCCCTTCGACGACAAATCAGGCGAACCGAATCTGGCAGAGCTACATGCGGCGTTTCAGCAGTTCGCCCTGGAAGCATTTCGTGGTCAAGAGCCATCACCAAAGTACATTGACGACCTTGTGCAGGTCTATCAGACGTATCGAAAGCTGGGCGATAAACACAGCGACGCGTTGAAGAACACCTTGGCGATCATTATTTCGTCCCCCATGTTTCTCTACCACTTCGAGCCACGCGACACCGACGCGCCGCGCACGTTGACCGATCGCGAGTTTGCCAATCGGCTCTCGTATTTCCTCTGGAGTTCACCCCCAGACAAAGAACTTCAGCAGCTCGCCGAAGCCGGCAAGTTGCAGGAACCTGAGATTCTGGAGCAGCAAGTCACACGGCTTCTAGATGACCCCCGCTCGGAAGAGTTCGTCGATGCGTTTACCTATCAATGGCTAACGCTAGAACGGCTCGACTTCTTTCAAGTCAACCAGGAGCATCATCCGCGGTTTGACAATAGCACTCGAATGAACGCCTGTCGCGAGATCTATGAAACCTTCGGTTATCTCGTCCAGAACAATGGACAACTGCCAGACTTGCTGCAAAGCGACTATGCCGTCATCAACGGCGTTCTGGCGAATTACTACGGAATCGATGACGTCACGGGGGATCGTTTCCGCCCCGTTCCGCTGCCCGACGGCACTCCGCGTGGCGGCTTGCTGGGGATGGCTGCAGTGCACCTGATGGGGAGCAACGGAGACACGACCAGCCCGGTGGAACGAGGAGCATGGGTTTTGCGAAAGCTATTACACGACCCTCCCCCGCCAGCCCCGGCGAATATCCCACAACTGGCCCGCCTGGCCGGAAAGCCTTTGACGACCAAACAGCGTCTGACGGCTCACCAGGAAGAACCGCAGTGTGCCAGTTGCCATCGGCAAATCGATCCCATTGGATTCGGTCTCGAGAACTTCGATGCGGTCGGAATCTGGAGAACCGAAGATAGCTACCAGGCCATGGACGACAACGGCAAGCCGGTGAAAGACGGCAAGGTGACCTGGGAAATCGATCCGGCCGGAAAGTTACACAATGGCCCCGCTTTCCAGAACTTCCTGGAACTGCGTGATGCCATCGCTGCGAAGGAAGACGCGTTTGCTCGCGGATTCACCGAAGCGTTGATTCAGTATGCACTGGGAAGGCCAGTTGGCTTTACCGACGAGACCCTTATCGAAGATATCCAGAACGAAGCTCGGAGCAAAGATTACACCGTAAGAGCCTTCGTTCACGCACTTGTTCAAAGCAAAGAATTCCATTCGAAATAGCAAGGTGAAATATGTCCCGATCCCTACCCACGCGACGCCAAGTTCTTCGCTCCGCCACGGCTGTGGTTGCCTTGCCGTTCCTCGAATCGTTTGGCTTTCGCCGCTACGCAAGCGCGGCCGCGCCGACAGCTCCACCTAAACGCTTGGTCTTCCTCGGGTTTGGCTGGGGAGTTACAGAAGAATCGTGGTATCCCGACAAGTCGACCCCAGGCACCGACTACCAATTGCCGGCCGGCCTGAAGGCCCTGGAACGCCACCAATCTGATTTTTCCGTGATACAAGGACTTCGCAACAAGTTCTCGGTGGAAGGTCACGCCGGGAGTACGTGGTGGCTAACCGGGGCGAATCCTTATGCCGTCGCCGGTCAGAGCTTTTGCAACACGATCTCGGCGGACCAAGTCGCGGCGAATGAATTCGGACGTTTCACGCGATTCTCTTCGCTGCAATTCAACCACAGCGAAGGCAACGATCAATCGGGGCATGGACCAGGCCTGTCGTTGGCTTGGGATGCCAGTGGGAAGCCGGTGGGTGGTGAAAACGGTCCGCTCGCCGCGTTTCACCGGATGTTCTCGAAAGACTCTACACCCATCGAACAACGGCGTCAGCTGATCGCTCAGAAGCGAAGCGTGCTCGATACGGTTCTCGAAAACGCGCGAAGCTTACGACGCGGCTTAGGGCAGAACGACAACGAAAAACTCACCGAGTACTTCGAGAGCGTTCGCAATATCGAAACTCGCCTGAGTAAGGACGAACAGTGGATGGACCGTCCGCGTCCGGAAGCGCCCTTCGGCGAGCCCAGCTCTACGCTCGCAGGCCGTAGCGAGATCGAGGTGATGTACGACCTGTTGATCGCGGCATTCAAAACCGACAGCACTCGCGTCATTACCTATCGCCAACCGGTCGCATCGTTGTTGACCAGCATTGGCAACAGCGTGGCCCCCCACGACATGAGCCACTATCACTCGACACGTGGAGACAAGCTGGTTTGTTCGCAGCAGCGCGATCAGACACAAAGCAAACTTCTGGCTGGCCTAATCGACAAGCTTAAATCGACCCAGGAAGCCGACGGAAGCCGCCTGTTCGACAACGTGGCTCTTGCCTACGGAAGTAACATCCGTACCGGACATAATTTAACGAATTGTCCCACGATCATTACCGGCGGTGGCTCTGGCATCAAGCTCGGCCAGAACATTGTCGTGGAAGAAGATACGCCACTGTGCAACGCCTGGTTAACCATGCTTCAAGGGGTCGGTGTTCCCGCCCAGCGGCACGGCGATAGTACCGGCGTCATCGATGAACTTATTAGCTGAGTAATCACTCAGCGTCCAAATTCTATATCCGTATATTCAAATCCTTGAGCTTTCGTGTTTGCGATTTTTTGAGAAAGGAGCATGGTTCCCTCGCAAACAGCAGTCCTCGCGGGATAGCTCACCCCAAACGCGTTTCTCTTATCATCCTTCTATAGTCTGAGTATCAAATCATGATGAACCCACCTTCAAAAATGCGAAATGGTTTTACGCTCGTAGAACTGCTTGTCGTGATCGCAATTATTGGCGTATTGATCGCCTTGCTGTTGCCAGCGGTGCAGCAAGCGCGTGAAGCCGCCCGCCGTATGCAGTGCAGTAACCACCTGAAGCAGCTCGGCTTGGCGGTGCACAATTATCACGATACCTATGGTGTCTTGCCGCCAGCCATGATGGGGCCGGACGCAGCTTCAGGCCGCTATAGCGCATTTGTTCGCTTGCTGCCGTTCCTTGAACAATCGGCTGCCTACGACAACATCGCCGCCAATCCGACGTCTCCCTGGTCATCGTCAGGCGGAAACAGTGTCGTTGTCGCCGGTTTGCAGTGCCCTTCGGCTCCTGCGGTGCCGTATCCGATTACGAACCTGCCATACACAAATTACGTGCTCAACCTGGGCGACGTGACGTGGAGCTTAGACCAGGAAGATAGCATTCGCGGCGTCTTCGGCGGCTCGGCTGTGTTCGCCTTTCGTGACGTGACCGACGGTCTTACCAACACGGCGTTAATGTCGGAAACCGTTCAATGGTACGACGACGGAACGGGACGACCGGCCAACGGGTTCGGAGCCGTCCTACGAACCGACACGCAAAGTCCCGTCGGGTGTCGTGCGAAGTGGATCAATAACAAATTCATCGACACCAGCTACACCTCAAGCACCGCCACCAACCGAGATCGGGCTCCTGGTGGTCGCTGGAGCGACGGCATGATGGCAATCATTAGCTTCAACACCACCTTGGGACCGAATTCGGCCGTGTGCTCTGACTTCTCGGGAAAGAATGGGGTCTTGCCACCGAGGTCGATGCATCCAGGCGGAGTCAATCTCTTGCGAGGTGATGGATCGTCGCGATTCATCAGCGAGAACATCGACGCTGGCAACATCGGCACGCAAGGTCGAACTGGCCCGAGCCGATTCGGTGTGTGGGGTGCGTTAGGCACACGCGCTCAAGGCGAAGTCCTCGGCGAATTCTAACAACATGGAGGTCACCTGCCTCGGTGACTTCCAAGTTGGCGTGAAGGGCGATGGAGAGAATCGCGGACGGGACGGCATCCGTTCCTGCAGCGAACTCTCCTCTGCCTTTCTGGCACCCATGTTGATGAATGACTACGTAGCACAAAGGATAGCCTCATGTGGACTCGACGATTCAGTACTCTTCTCTGCCTGTCATGGGTGATTGCCATGGCCGGATGTTATAGCTCGCAAGACAAATGGACGGCCATGCGTCCAAAAGTCTACAAGACAAATGGCGTAGTGCGCATGGACGGGAAGCCGTTGCCGGAAGCAATCGTGGTCTTCAGTCCTGTTGGAGGTAAAGTCTCTGGTACGGCCATCACCGACGAGGCGGGCCACTACCAAATGACAACCTTTGAAGATCACGACGGCGTGACCGAAGGTGAGTTTCAAGTGAGTGTCGAGAAAATCGACTGGATCCCCGTCGGACCAGAGAAAGCCGAGAGCGCGGACGGCGGCAACTATCGACGCCCCTTAAAAGAAGTGCGTCAAACGCCCAAGGTCTATTCCCAATTGGAGAAGTCAGGGCTCACAGCAATGGTGAGTCCAGACGGACCCAACACGTTTGACTTCGACTTAGATTCAAAAGCAGACTAGACCCAAGCAAGAACAGCGGCGAACATTGTTCGCCGCTTGGCGATACGATCGTGCTTCAGTCGACGGCCAAGCCGCAGCTGGCCGCTCACTGCTTCTCTGCTCGGCATCGTCACCGGGAGAAGGCTGCTATCTTGATCGTTTAGGAATTTCTAGATCTTCGGTTGCGGCATCTAAGGGAAGATCAAGCTCGAAGGTGTGCTCGGCGAGTGGTCCCAATAGTTCGGCCTCTTGCGTTGTCGTCGCTTCGGTGGCAATCACATGCACGTGATGGGGGCCGCCAACGGTTCCGCGTCCTTCCATGGCCGTGTCGTAATGACCTTCGACAATGCGCGCCGTTCCTTGCGGGCCTGTATTTCCTTTTTGGCTGTCAGGCGTGAACACGATCGAACCGCCTGGGACAGGGTCTCCGTCAAACGTCACCGTTCCGGAAACTTGGTAACGGGTTGGGCCTTCCTCTTTTTGGCAACCGCATGCCAACAGAGATAGGGCGACGGCAAGGGACAAAGCTTGGAGAGGGTAGCTCGTATTTTGAAGCATTAAAAACTCCCTGAGTTCGTAGGAAAGCGAATGCAAAGATTTCTCGGGTAAATAGGATTGCCACTTAATCGAGAGTTCTCACTTCACTTCCGTTCCGGCTGGCAGTGGCCAAATACACGTCCATGTCGATGTTCTCGGAAACAAACGTTACGCTGCTATCGGCCAGCAAAACCTGGGTACCGCCTGGGTGCAAACTGCTGAAGCTCATGTTGTTGAAGTTGCCGGAGACAAAGCCCTGGATATTGATGCCGAACTTGACGTTCTTGCTCATGCCGCAAGAGTGATCGGCACAGCCGCGTGACCATGCCCGAGGGGCAGGCGCACCGGTCGGGTAGGCGTTGGTGGAAAGCTCGCCCACCATGATGGTATTAGAGGTGCCGTCGGTGACATCGCGAAAACCAAGTTTGCTGTTCGCGCCAAGGATGCCTTGGTCGGAAACCTCATTAAAGGATTGGCAGTTCGGAGCAGAACCGCTTCCCGAAGACTTCTTGCAAGCCAAGTTGTAACCGGTTCCCACCGGCCCCATATTTCCCACGTAGTGCCCGGCGAACATTGGTCCGAGCACCACATCATTGGCGTCGATTATCGTTTCATCGGTATGGTCTGAATGGGTTAGCGTCGCACTGGGGCATTGGTACACAGGAGGAACCGTCGTGACCACTCTGCGGTTCGGTCGTCCTCGCCACCCTTGGATATGATTAAACTGATCGGCCATGGCCGAGAACTCGACTTGCGGCAAGATGGAGACTAGAAAACTATGGGACGTCGCGCCGAATGCGGTGTTTTCGTTGTTGCTCGAAGGTGCTTGCCCCATGTGCCGAAAGCCGCCCGGCGGGAACGAGTTGAACGTGTCGTGATAGTTGTGCAGAGCGATGCCAATCTGTTTGAGATTCGCTTTGCAGCTCATGCGTCGAGCCGCCTCACGGGCTTGCTGCACTGCCGGAAGCAGCAGCGCCACAAGAATCCCGATAATCGCGATCACGACCAGCAGTTCAATCAAAGTGAAACCGGCGTCTCTTTTCTTTCGTACGCTGCCTTTTGACATAATGAATGACCTTTGAAAAGAATGAATGGTCAATAGCAGGCCGGATGGCCAAAACGGAATAGGTAATAAGTCAGAGGCTTACCCCGACTTCAGAGCCTCTTGAACCACTTCGCCGCCCAGGACCGTGGGGATTTCTTGACGGTTGTTGTGAGGGTAGATGAGTTGATGTTGGTCGATGCCTAGCGTGTGCAGGATCGTGGCGTGAAGGTCGTGTGGCGACAGAGGACGATCGACCGGAACGAAGCCCAGTTCGTCGGTCGCACCGATCACCTGGCCACCTCGGATTCCGCCTCCGGCCATCCACATGGTATAGCCCGCTGGCGAATGATCGCGGCCCCGGCTATCCCCCTTGCGTGTCCCTTCGGTGGTTGGCGTGCGACCGAACTCGCCACCCCAGACCACGAGAGTTTCATCGAGCATGCCTTTGCGTTTCAGGTCGGCTAACAGGGCGGCGACAGGTTGATCGGTGGCCCTGCAGCGGGCAATGTGATTCGATTTGAGCGAGCCGTGGGCATCCCAGCCTCCGTTGCGTAGCTGGATGAAGCGGACTCCCTGTTCCACCAAACGCCGGGCAAGCAAGCACTGGCGTCCAAAGGCCGAAGTTGCTTTTTCGTGGATCCCATAGGCCTTTTGAGTCTCGGCCGATTCGGTAGAAAGATCGAGCACATCTGGGGCTTCCATCTGCATGCGGAAGCCAAGTTCGTACGACTCGATACGAGCCTGAAGTTCTGAGTTCTGAGCTTGTTGAGTCAGATGCTGCTCGTTCATCCAGTGGATGAATTCAAGTTGCTGACGTCGATCTCGTTCCGAATAAAGCTGAGGCATTTCAGAGAAGGGAATACCTTGCCGAGCATCTAGGACGGTTCCCTGGTAACGGGCCGGCAGGAAGCCGGATGCCCAACCGGGGCGTTGGGCGGCAGGGCCATTCTCGTTAGATGAAAGCATCACAAAGCCAGGCAGATTTTGAGCCGGACTTCCCAGGCCATACGTAACCCAGGCTCCCATGCTGGGGCGATCGCCGAGCCCGGAGCCTGTCAAGGTAATGCATTCGCCTGGGCCATGGACGGGTATACGATGATTGAGCGAACGGAATACGCAAATGTCATCGACATGCTGAGCCGTATGCGGTAGCAGTTCCGAGACCTCGATGCCGCTTTGCCCGTACGGTTTGAAACGGAACGGCGATGCCATCAGTTTCGAGTTCACCCCCGATCGTGGAATATTGGGCACGTTGGCGACAATGCTGGCCGGCACGTACTGATCGTCCATCTTCGAGAGTTGCGGCTTCGGGTCCCACGTGTCGGTATGGCCTGGGCCTCCGGACATAAAGAGAAAGATCACCGACTTGGCGGTCGGCTGGAAGTGGGGCATCTGCTTGTGTTGAGAAACGGACGGAGATCCCCCAGCCAAATTATCTTGCAGAAGGGAATTCAGTGCGATGGTCGCGATTCCCAGGCCGGCATTCTGAAACAGAACACGACGATTCATGGAAAGATCAAACACTGGCAAGGCTTTCGATGGGGGCATTACGGCAGGTAAACAAATTCATTCAAGTTCATCAACGAGTGCAGCAACTGCGTGAGCTTTCGCTGCTCGACAGCTTGGTCTTTCTCTGGCATTTGAAGCATCGTCAGGCAGCGTTCGGCTTCTCGCTGGGTAGGTGCCCGGCCAAGGATTCGCGAAAAGGCAAGTTCGATCTGAAGCGAACGATCTTCTCCTGCCGCTTCTCGAATTTGATCCGCGAGAGTCTGGGCCCTTTTCACGACAAACGGATTGTTGAGCAGGTAAAGTGGCTGCAGAGCCACCGTCGATGTTTCGCGGCTCGGGCAACTCCGGATCGCTTCCGGTGCATCGAACATCTGCATCACATCTGGAAGCTCGCTTCGTCTTTGCGAAAGGTAAATGGTTCGACGAAGTTCCTGCTCGTCACGATGAGGCGCGACACTCGGTCCGCCGACTTGCCGGTTAAGCTCTCCCGTGACGACCAAGAGAGAATCGCGAATCGCTTCGGCCTGAAGGCGACGTTGCGGCCAACGCCACAAGTGGACGTTCTCAGGGTCTATCTCATGGTTGTGGGCGTTGTATTGGGCACTTTGCCGATAGGCATCCGAAGTTAAGATCAACCGTTGAATGTGTCGCGTATTCCAGGAGTTCTCCATGAGTTCTGCGGCTAACCAATCGAGCAGTTCGGGGTGACTCGGCTGCGATCCATGCGTTCCGAAATCGCTGGAGGTCGCGACGATGCCCTGCCCGAAATACATTTGCCACAGTCGATTAACCCAAACGCGAGCGACCAAAGGGTTCTCGCGGCTGCCCAGCCACTTGGAAAGGGCCTGGCGGGGTGTGGGAGTAAGCTCGGAAGGAGTCGTCCCGAGAACGGCCGGCCAGCCCGACTCGACACGCAGTCCGGGGCTATTCACGTCGCCGCGAACCAAGATATGCGTGTCGGTTTGCTTGAGGAGATCTGGAAGGTAAGGCAGTGGAGAGCGATTCACTACCGGCAAGTATTCAAGGTCTTCCCGTCCTGTCGCCGGCGAGTAGTAGCCCCAGGTATGCGCAGGGTACTCTGCGGGATCAATTCTGAGCTTCTTCGCCTCACGTAGATAGAAGTTGTAAGAGCCTTGAGAGAACCACTGACTAATCTCTTTGGCCGGAGGATTCTTAGAGTCTTGAAGACGGATGTTTCCCAACTGTCCGCGCGAGAAAAAGGCCAGGAACCGGTAGTAGTCTCTTTGCGAGATGGGCTCGAACTTGTGGTTGTGACACTGAGCGCACTCCATCGTCAGCCCTAGCAGCGCGCTGGCCGTGTTGTCGACGATGTCGAACATGATATCGGTGCGCTGCAGCCCCTTGTCCATTTGATTGCCACTGATGCGGGCCGACGCGAGAAACCCGGTCGCAATCACGGACTGGTCTTTTTCTGAGGTCAGCTCATCGCCGGCAAGCTGCTCTTTTAAGAATTGATCGTAGGGCTTGTTGTTGTTGAAACTATCGATGACATAGTCGCGATATCGCCACGCGAAGGGACGCGGGATGTCGTGTTGATGCCCTTCACTTTCGCCCCAGCGAACCAAGTCGAGCCACATGCGTGCTGTTCGTTCGCCAGCATGAGGAGAGGCGAGTAGCTTATCGACGAGTTTAGCGTAAGCGTTCGGAGAACGGTCCTGCAAAAATGCTTCGGTCTCTTCTTCGGTGGGGGGCAATCCGAGGGCGTTGAGATACACACGACGAATTTGCGTGCGCCGGTCGGCTTCCGAAGAGGCAATGAGCCCTAAGTCTTCTCTTTGAGCTGCCAAGAACGCATCGATCGGATTGTCCTGTTTGCGGTCTTCGGTTTGTGGAACCTCCGGTCGTACGACTTGCTGAAAGGCCCAGTGCTCGGATTCGACTTTCGGTTCCGGAAGTAGTTTGTCGTCCCAGGCGAGGCCTTGTTCAATCCAAGCGGTGACCAGGGCGATCTGTTTTTCTGATAACGGTTCTCCGTCGGGCGGCATCCGCTGGGTATCAGAACTGGAGGTCAATGCTTTCAGAAGAGGGTTATTGCGGCTATTGCCGGGGACAACCAACGCGTGCCCCGTACTGTGACCTAGCAGTTCGCTACGAACATCGAGCCGATAGCCAGAGTCGGGGAACTCTCCGGCATGGCATTCAAAGCATCGATTCTCGAGTAATGGGTAGATGTCGCGTTTGAAGTCGACGGTCTCTTTCCACACAACTCTGGGCTTGGATGGTTTGCCATGAGCGTCCGGGCCGCTGGCATGCAGAAAGTCGTAGGCTTCATTCCAGCTTGAAGAAAAGACCAAGTCTCCGACGCGGATACGATCTTCGCGTTCGGTCTTTACGCCGGTCGAAAAACCGACCCAATTAAACTGATGTATTCCGGTTTGGCGGCTGATGTTTAGGTTGGGGTTGTCGTGGGATTCCGGCTCGGGGTTGATCCACAATTCCATCTTGGTGTAGTCATTGCGTTCGCCTGACTTTTCTTTCGACAACCGTGTAATCAGCCGATAGGTCTTTCCGGGCTCTAATTTACTTTGGCTCCAAGCGGTTTGGCCGTTGCCAAAGCGAAGCATGAAAACGTTCTGCCCTTTGCTCGGACCACGATCGGCAAGGTGGACGCCGATATTGGGAATCCCAGAGTTATGGACGGCTCGATCGCTCCCTTGGGTACGATCGAGCCACAGCACGAAGAATTCGGGGTCCGGTTTTCCAACAACGCGATCAGGTTCGTAGACGAAGCGAAACCCGATATAGACTTCGTCATCCGTGTACACACGCTCGAGCTGTCGACGCAGCGGATTGTTGCGACCGCCGGTTCCTCGTATCAACACCGATGGCCAACGGGCCTCTTCCGCAGGATCGATCATTGCGGGAGATATTTGTGAGAGCTTCCAACCACCTCGCCAGCCGTCCATGCTGTTGGTTGTGGAGTTTCTGAGGGAGAGTTCGGTGGACGCATCCAACCGATCGGAAACAACCGGAAAGGGGTCTGCGTACGATTCGGACACCGTCATCGTCAAGCCGCAGATTCCCAGGCAGCACGTGATAAGTGTTTTAGGTAGTGAACCTATCAACTTCATCAATTTAAAGCCTTTTCAATGGAGGAGAGAAACTCGAAAGTTGCTCATGGGAGGGATGGGGACTGCAATACCTTGGACAGGTCGAAATCGATCAGTAGGCGATCAATCCAAAGCTTGTCTTGCGGCTCGGTGTTCTTACCTATGCGAAAGCCAAGTGTGGAGAGGGCCGCCTCTCCGTACTCTGGCGGAAGCTGATACACGAGATCAGGCGGACCCATCGATTCCACGTCAGGATTGATCCACAATTCGATTTTGTTGAACTTCAACTTGTCGGACTTGCTAATGCGCCCCACAAGGAAGAACTGAACGTCGTCTCCTGTTACGGGCCGGTTGGCCTGATGGTCGATTTTGAGACGAGCGAAGTACTCGCCAAAGCGAATGCCTGCATTCGGTCTGGTGGAATGACTGATACCTGTTCCTAAGGCGTTATCGAACCAGAGTGCGAAAAAGTCATCGGGGTCGAGTCCCTGATATCTACCTAAGAAGCTGAAATAAAAGTCTCGTTTCAAGGGCTTCGGCAATCGTGTTTCCAGCCGATTGCAGATGGACGGAAAAGCCGGGTCACGACCATCCATCTCGATCACATAGGGATCTCCCGAAATTCCTTGCCACTGCAAGGGAGTGTCTAGCAAGGTAACGCGGGCGAACTTTCCGTCCGCAATCCAGGGGTGAAACACACCCTTGCTGGCTTCATCTTGCTGGAAGGGCGAAAAGTCTTCGACCAACCAGGCCTCCATGGGGACTGCCTGACGGATGGAGGCAGGGTGGCTTCCCAATCGCGAAAGGGCTTCCGAAAGAGGCATCGTGTGCATGGCCGGAGGGTAATTGCCATTGCGAGCCAATTGAATTTGTTCTAGCGATGGCAACGAGACACGGTCGCTGGAATCAACACTTGCTAAGGAAATCTCGGTAAAGTCTGACCGAGATTGCGAGTAACGCGAGGTAGCGTTCGAGCTAAGCAGCAAGGCCTTGTCGGACTTGGGAGCTTTGCGAGATTGTACGGTGACTTCCCCTTCGTATACCTGAACGCTGGCTTGTCCCGAAGCGTCGACCTCGGCACCGAACTTGGTTCCCAGATCCACGATCTTCATATCAGGCGTAAAGATCGTGAAGCCACGGGCTTCTTCCGGAACCACCGCAGCCAGTTTGCCTCGATGGAGCACGGCTTTCCAAGCTGAATGAAACTCGAGTTGAGCCGGGCCCTGTAAGGTCACGCCACTGCCACACTCGAAGGCAAGACGAATCAAACCCGATTCCAACTTGAGGTGTTCGCCTTCTCGAAACGGCATTCCATATTCCAAGCTGCCGGTTGATTCCGTCAGAATGGCATCTTCACTATCAATGAGAATTGCCGCAACGTTTGGTTGGCTCGCGACATCGATTGCCGAGTCGTTTGACAGGTCCCCTTCCCTCTCGGGCCAGAGAAACAACGCGACAAGAACCGTTGCCGCAAGCCCGGCTATCAGCAAGCCTGCACGTTGCCAAGTTGTCTGTTTTCTGGGAGGTGAAACAAGCGTTGGCTCTGCGACAGCTTCTATGGGCGAGTGTTGGATGGCGTCGAGCTTCGGATTTGAAGCTGCTGCCGAGTAGTCGATGTGCGTCCATTCGAGGAGGGTGTCCGACAGAATCTGATCGACGTACGCCTGACGCAGCTCAGTCGAACTCTCGAGGATTTCCGTTAGTCTCGCGTCTTCGACTTCACTTAGGTTTCGGCTGAGCAGGCTAGTGATCAGTCGTTCGAATTCGAGGCGAACCTCTGAAGGCACTTGGTCGTTCACTGGGGCACCTCCGTGCTAAGTGCCCTCTCGACACATTCCTTCAGCGACTTGCGTAGTCGGTAGAGTGTCATCGCCATGGCTTGGGGTTGGCGGCCCAGGCGTTTGGCTAACTCATTGACGGAAACATTGTGTTGATAACGCGATTGAAGGATCGACCTTTGGTTCGATGGCAATTTCGCAACGCACCGACGAAGCTCTTCGGCACGCTCGTCGATCTGCTCTAACTGCATCGAGGCACGCTTGGCCAGATCTTCGATCAATTCCTCGCTGAGCGAGATGTGCGGTTTACGACCGCGCGTTTTCAGAAAGGAGAGCGCCTGAAAGTGAGCAATCCGACAAGCCCAGCTGGCGAACGGGCGATTGGGGTCGTATTCGTGCCGCTTCCTCCATAAGACCAAATTGGCTTCCTGCAAGACATCGTCCACGTCAGCCGGAGCCCGAACAATCGTCCTCAGGAATGCGGTCAGCGACAATTGATGCCGTGCGATCAGCGAGACGAAACGCTCATCGATCTCACAGTTTGCTGATGGGAGATCCGGCGAACATTTCGCTGCGAAATCCGTGAACGGTTGGTCGCTGAGGTCGGAAATGATGAATCCCCCCGGGATTAGCGATGGAATCGAGCCACGCATTCGCTGGACTCAGGCAGAAACACATCGTGAAATGTAAATGCCTACCAGTACTTATCCTCCCTTCAGGCTTTATAACGCGAGGCAACCAAAAAAATCGGATTTTTTGTAAATGATGGTCGCTTCGTCCCCTCTACCTACCCTGGTAGCGCCAAATCTTTGCCCATCGGCTGAGTGGCGTTTCGCATATATCATTACAGGACAAGGGGTTATGGCCTGGTGGCGCTGCTGTGGGAGTGTTACTCTTTAAGATCTGCAGCAGGCTCGGTCTTATCAAACGTTTCCGCGATGGGCATTGAAATAACCAGTCCGGCGGTGCGATCTTCGGTGTCTTTCCGATTGCGGACGTGGCATTTAAGACATTGAGAAGCTAAGCGTATGGGCCCTGCAAAACGGTACTTATCTCCCTCTACTCCGTCCCAATACGGTTTTCGCTGCGCCAGGGCTTTGACGGCGGCGTGTTCAAAAGGGCTCTCGGGTTTGTGATCGACATTCACCACATCGGTTTCAACCACCAGCCACTTCAGTTGCACCTGAAAACTCTCTTCGAGCGCATGAAAGACATCTTCCAGCGAGGCAGATGGAATGACCCGCGATTCGTCTTCGAGAAAGAAATCGCGATGCACAACTTGCAGCGTGCCATGCAGGGTCTCATGCAAAAGAATGGCTCTTGCCCTGGCCTGGGCAAGGGTTGTGGGACTTGCGATTTTCGGAACCTGGGGAGGTTCGGCCTGGCTCAGCGATGTCATGAATAACAGTAGTAAGCACGACATGAGCCCGTGAAAACGACTCGGCATGTTCTATCTCGCTTAGGAAGATGGGGCATGCCCGAACCTCTCGCAGGCTTGGGGCGCCAACGGATCGAGCAAGGGGGTGGGGTAGGTGAGTCTGAGAAAGAAGGGTTACTTGTCGGGGGCGATGGTCAGTAAGAGGACCGAGTCTTCTAGGGCGTGCACCGCATGCGTTTCACGACTGGCCAGGTGAAGTAGATCTCCTGGTTGCAGTTGCCGCGGATGGCCTTCGACGGAAAAGTCCACTTTACCTTCCAGGCATTGTACCACCAGCGGCCCAGGGGCACGATGTTCTTTGAGTGCCTCTTCGGCTTGAAGCGAAAGGCGAACGACTTTCATGCGGTCGGAAAGGAAAAGGACAGTCGACCGGACGGGGCCGAAGTCTTCCTTTAATGAACGAATCATCGTGGTTTGTGTTGATGCTGGTTCCATGATGTCACCTGCCAGGTTATCAGAAGGGAAAGGAATCAAACGCTGGCGACCATCGGATCGTCGGCATAGGGCAACGAAATTTCTTGACGCGGGCCGAAGAATTCAAAGTGTAGTCGCGATTCATCGACTCCTAAGTTCTTCAGTTGGCTATACACGGTCTGCATGAAGACCTTGGGGCCGCAGAAGAAAAACTCGGCATCCTCCTTGGGCAACCACTGGCGAAGTAGTGTCTCGTCGACGATGCCCACGCGATCGCATTTTCCGGTGGCCAAGTCATCGTCTAGCGGTTGGTCGTAAATCACAAGCGTTCTCGCCCGATCATTTTCTGCCAAGCTAAGCAGATCGTCTCGCAAGGCATGTACCTGACTATTGCGGGCCGCTTGCAAGAAGTAGAGCCGGTTATCGCTCTGGTTCTTGTGCAGCCATTTCGCCATGGCCATCAACGGAGTGACACCAATCCCGCCTGCGAGAAGCACGATGGGTCGATCTCCGATGAGTTCCGGATCGAGAACGAACTCGCCGCACGGAGGGCCTAGCTTAAGGGTTGCCCCCGGTGCGATTTGGTCGTGGAGGTAGTTCGAGATTATTCCCGCCGGAGCCTTATCGTGAGGAGCGACTTCTCGTTTAACGCTGATGCGGTAGTGTCCACAATCGGGACGATCGGAAAGGCTATAGTTACGTGGCGAGGTGGGGCATTGTGGGTCGTCGACTTTCACCGTGATGTATTGCCCCGGCCGGTACGTGGCAATCTCTCCCTGGTCGGCAGGACGCAGGTAAAGCGAAGTAACCACGTCGCTTTCACGAACCTTCTTGTCCACAATGAACTCGCGGTAGCCGTTCCAGCCGCCTGGGGTTTGCCGCTGCTGGGCGTAGATTTGTTTTTCCCGGTCGATGCAAACGGTGGCCAGCAATTGGTATGCCTCAGCGACGGCGTCAATGATTTCATCGGTGGCCGCATCCCCCATCACGTCCTGAATCGCGGCGAGCAAATGCTTGCCAACAATCGGGTAATGCTCTGGAGCGATCCCCAGCGAGCAGTGCTTCTGGGCGATCAACTCGACGGCTGGCCCCAACGCTGCCAGGTTATCGATGTGCGTAAAATAGGCACAGATAGCACCTGCCAGGGCCTTTTGCTGCCCGCCAGAGTGTTGGTGAGCCTGATTGAAGAAGGCTTTGACTTCAGGGTCCTCCTTAAACATCCGCAAGTAGAAATTCCGCGTGATCGCTTCGGCATTGGCGGCGACAGCAGGCGTGATGGTTTTAACGATTTCGATTGTTTTTGCACTAAGCATGATTTGAACTCCTGGGGTGGCCGCCGTTGTCGCCAGCAGACGCACGAGGTAAACTTGAATAACTACATCTAAAGGTATAGTTCTTAATAGTACACGTCAAGGTGTAGATTTTGTGATAGAGATAAATTTTGAAGGGCCGCTCGATGATTTCTAAGACAGCCGAATATGCTCTTCGGGCGGTTGCCTGTCTGGCCGCCGAAGGGGAGCCAGCTTCGGCCGATCTGTTGGCCGAGAAAACGAAAGTTCCGCGACGATATTTGCATCGCGTCTTGCAAGACTTAGCCGCCGCTGGTCTGCTCACTTCACGGCGGGGACCAGGGGGCGGCTATGAAATTATCCGGAACGTTGACGAAATCACCATTCTTGATGTCGTCAACGCTGTCTCACCGTTGGAACGAATTCGCGAATGTCCACTGGGCTTGGTTTCTCACACCGAGCTATGCCCACTACATGCGGAACTCGACAAGGCCTATGCAGCAACCGAAGAGGCCTTTCGAAACGTAACGATCAAGCAACTACTCGAATCGACCAGCCCGATCATTCCGCTATGCGACATCAACTAAGGCGATGAAGCGTAACGTTGTCGTATTGCCATCCCAGTCTTTGGTCCCCTCGCCCCCGTATTCGCACAGAGAGGGTTAGGGTGAGGGGGGATCCCGCCTGGTGACAGCGCATGCGCGAACGAAGTTCCCGAACGATTCAGAACGTGTTCTTGTGGTCTTTGTCAGATGTTGTTCAGGAATACCTCGCCCTAGCCCTCTCCGTTCGAGGGAGAGGGGATAAGAGAAGAGAGCCCTATTTTGATGTAGGGTGCTGAGCAGCGCAGCGAATCGCACCAGGCACAACGTTGTCGCGTTGTTATTTGATGGAGACCGCATTCGGTGCGATACGTTCCGCTTCGCGTCTCTGCTCACACCCTACCCGAGGTTGAGGGGCCGGGTTGTCAGGGTGGCCCGCGCTCTTTGGCTTGATCCTGGTTCGGTTTAACAGCGGTGGAGGCGCTCGGTTCGTGTTTTTCAGGTTTTTCGTGGTGATGGGACATAATGGTGCTCTTATATGGTGTTGGGTTAGTAGGGCCCGCGTGCCGCGGGTCGCGAAGCGGGTACCAAGCGTCCGACCCGCGACACGCGGGCCCTACGTTTTGCTGCTTGTACAGCAGCGAACGGGTACGGATTTCGTATGCCTACAAAGAAAATAGGCATGGTGCCGGGGAAGCGTTCCCTAGGCATGATTTAGATATACCAGCCTGGTGTAGCATATGTATAGTGCTCAAATGAAAATTTTTTCAGCAATGCGAGATTGCGGTTAACTATCCGAATCAGCTTGGGGGGCATCGTCGCGGCCGATCGCGGTTGAATCGGGGGTCTTGTGAAACGGTAGCAGCAGCATGCCTGGCAGTTGTTCCACCTGAGACTGGTCGCGGTATTCGTTGAGCCCGATGTCCATTTTGTCGTGACCTAGTTCCGGCTGGTCGCGGTAGGTGCCGAGCAGGAAGTCCCACCACGGCAGGTTGAATCCGAAGTTGCTGTTCGTTTCGCGGCGTATAACGGAATGGTGAACGCGATGCATGTCCGGCGTTACCACCACGCACCGTACGATGCGGTCGAGCCAAACGGGAAGCGACACGTTGCTGTGGTTGAACATCGACGTGGCGTTTAACAGTACCTCGAAAACGACGACCGCGATCGCCGGCGGCCCCAACACAACAACGACCGCTAGTTTGATGAGGGCCGATAGTAAGATTTCCAGCGTATGGAATCGCAGCCCTGTCGTGACATCAAAATCGAGGTCGGCATGGTGCACCTTGTGAAGTCGCCAAAAGAGCGGGACCGCATGGAACATGACATGTTGCAAGTAAATGGCCAGATCAAACACCAGAACGGCCAAGAAGATTTCGACCCACAGTGGCCAGTCGATCAGGTAGAGAACACCCCATTCTCGCGACTCGGCAAACAGGGCCGCGGCCACGGCGGTGATCGGCAGGACGATCCGGGCGGCAATCGTGTTGATGACGATCAACGCTAGATTACTAAACCAGCGAGACGTTTTGGCCACCTTCAACGCGCGGCGTGGTGCGAAGAGTTCCCATGCTGCCATCGCGATTAATACGCTCAGAAAGCAGGTAAGCCGGACGATCATCTCGACGTTGGGAGACATACTCTCTTGCAGCACCTTAGGAGGATGACGCCGGTTTGCCGCGGTACCACGTTGCCAATCGCTGGGGCGAAATTCCGATCCGCCAGGCCAACACGATGGCTTGATTCAAGCAGGTTGTCTGCACGACGCCTCGTTTTTGCCAACGCCGTGCCGAGACGGTCATTGCATCATTGGCCAGCCCGATCGGGCCACGCTTGCGAAGCCGCTGCACAAATTCAAAATCTTCCATCAACGGCCAGTTACGAAAACCGCCTAGCTCGTAAAAAGTCTGCGAACGGAGGAACAGGCCCTGATCTCCGTAGGGGCGTTGAAGCATGCGCGAGCGAAGATTGGCCAGACGAGCCACCATCCGCAGCCCTGGCGTATCGTGGTCGATCTGCAGACGAAACGCCCCTGCGACGGCCTTGCCGCGTAGCATGTTCTGAATGATGTCGTCGTAGCGGACCGGCAGTTGGGCGTCGGCATGTAAAAACAGCAGCGTTTCGCCGCTCGCGATCGCCGCGCCGGCGTTCATCTGAATACCCCGACCACGATTGCATACGACCACCTTGGCTTGGTTCTCGCTGGCGATTTCGGCAGTGTCGTCGGTGCTTCCGCCATCGGCGACAATCACTTCCAGGTCCGACTCACTGACGCAGCGGCTACGCACGAATTGCAGTGTGTCGGCCAGGCGTTCTGCTTCGTTGAGCGTCGGAATCACGATCGAAAGACGATTGGCTACCTCGCTGGGCAAAATGCCGTCGATCAATTGTGGTGTTGCGCGACATCGGACGAGGTCTTCTGGGGTGTCGATATCGGAAAGAGGGGCCAGCAGTTTTCGCTTTAAGCGAAGGGTGTCTATCTTCGTCAGCGTCTTCAAGAAAACCTCGGACGTTCCCCAGGGGATCTCTTGGAAAAGACTCGGCTGAGGCTTCTTCATGCCGATCAAGTAGTAGCCGCCATCCTCGGCCGGACCCACAACCACGTCGTGGTGCTCTAGCTGATAGGCTGCTTCTTCCAAGGTCGCCGCATCGAGTTGGGGACAATCCGCACCGATCACGATCACGCGATCCGCGTCGGTTTGAAATGCCGCGTCGATTGCATGCTGAAGACGTTCTCCCAGGCCTTGTCCTTGCTGAGGCATGTAGTCGATGCCGTCGCCGAACATGGCCTGCATGGCGGTGGCGTCCCTGCCGGCGAACTGCACTTGGACGACGCTTGGCACACGCTTTCGAAACGTGCGCGAGGTATTGAGCGTCTGCGTGGTGAGTCGTTGTTGAAGCAGCGCGGCCCCTTCAGCACCCAACGCGGAAATCAACCGTGTTTTGGTGTTGCCTGGCTCGGGATAACGAGTGAAGACTACGAGCTGCGTTTTCATGAGACGACCGCGCCTTGGCAGCTGGAACCATTTCCGGCCGTGCATCCGAAGCAGTGTCTGCCGGTGGCGATGGTGCGGTGGGCCAGGGCATCCCAGTCCAGGTTTTCAATCCGGCGACTCGGGGCGGCAACGGGTAGTTCGAGCATCTGATTGAAGTCGCAATCGTAGAGATTGCCCAGCCAGTCGACCGAGAGCATGGTGCGACACATGACGTGGGAAACGGTCTGCGGATTGAAGCTCTCGACGAGCTTCCGCATGTAGGTTTCGTATTGGTCAGACTGAAGCAGGTCGTCTAGAAAGCGGCTGATGGGCAGGTTGGTAATGGTGTGCAGCTGGTTGAAGACAATGTCGTAGCGAGACTTCAGTTCTCGGCGATAGGCGACTTCGAGTTCCGCTTGATTGGGCGGCAGCGAAGGACCGACCGGGTTGTAAACCAAGGTGAGCTGCAAGCCGCTATCGGCCTGGCCATAGCCCAGCGTGTTAAGAATACGCAGCGCATCGACCGACCGCTGAAAGACACCATCGCCGCGTTGGCTGTCGCAGTTGTCTTCCAGGTAACAAGGAAGCGAAGCGACGACCTCGACGCGGTGGTCGGCCAAAAACTGGGGCAGGTCGCGATAGCCGTTGGCGACCAGAATGGTCAAGTTGCAGCGATCGATGATTCTTCGATCTAACGCATGGGCTTGCTCGACGAGCCAGCGGAAGTTGGGGTTCATCTCCGGGGCACCGCCGGTGATGTCGAGCGTGGGAATGTCGAACCGTTTCAAAGCCGAGATGATCGCTTCGGCGGTCTCGCGGGACATGCTTTCACGTCGGTCGGGGCCCGCATCGACATGGCAATGCGTGCACGTTTGGTTGCAAAGCTTGCCGACGTTGATTTGGAGAACCTGCACGCCAGCGGCCTTGAGCAGCGGTAGTTTGTGCTGCGTGAGTGCATCGTCAAAGTGAGGGGCGTCTGGGACTTGGCTACCTTGCAGGATTTCACGTTGCGCCTGGGCCTGGGCAAGAGTACTTTGGCGTCTGACGAGTGATAGTTGCATCGATTGGTGGCTTTCTCGGCGGTGGAAGATGTTGCGCTATCTTTTAAAGCAAGCGGTCGGCGCCGGTGCTTAGCAGCAATCATCTCCGCAGTCGCTAGGTGCTTCGGTGGTGGCATCGTAGTCCAGGCCTTTGCTTTGGCGAGGATGACGGCGGGCATTCCCCCGACAGGCAAAAGGCTCGGCATCGTCCAAGGGAATTGTTTCCCTGGGCTCGACGGCGTCAAACATCTCGGCGTAGGGCTCGGATTGAAGTAAACGAAACGTCTTGTCGCACACCGCCATCCGCTCGCCGCGATGGTAGGTGTGTCCATCGTCATCGTTGACTTTCGAGAAAGGCCCCCGGTAGATGACGGCCTGATTGCGTTCCAGGCAGGGACCTTGCTTTCCTTTATAGGCCATGACCGTCAAGGAGCGAAACTCGATTCCTTCGACAGTCTGCCAAGGCTCGGCTTGGCGTTTGACGATCTCGATCCCGTGGAAGCCTGCGTCGGCAAATGCGTTAAGAAATTCGTCTTCCCGAAACGCACCACTGATGCAGCCGGACCAAAGGTTCGGATCCTTTTTGAGCGACTCTGGTACACTTTCGTCACTGACGATGTCGCTAATCGCCACGCGGCCGCCTGGACGAAGGACGCGAAACATTTCGGCAAACAACGGGCGTCGGTCGCTAAGTCGCACCAGATTCAAGACGCAGTTGGAAAGAATGCAGTCCACCGAATCATTCTCGAGCAGCGGGTGCTCGCTACGAATTCTTTCAGTCGCATGCCGTAATGCATGGTAACTGTGCAGGTCACTTGCTGGCTGCGCGGCCAGGATTGTCGCAAGTTGGTCCAGGTCGAGTTGCAAATCTTGAATCATGCCGTTGCGAAACTCGACGTTTGCATAGCCAATACGCTCGGCGACGGTCGGAGCATGCTTCCGGGCGAGATGGAGCATCTCGGGATTGCAGTCGACGCCAATAACGCGCCCTTCCGGGCCCACCATCTGTGCCGAGATGAAACAGAGCTTCCCCCCTCCACTACCCAGATCAAGTACCGTATCGCCTATGCGAACAAACGGGGTGGGATCGCCGCAACCGTAGTCGCGCTCGATGACCTCGTCGGGGATGACTTCTAAGAGCTTGGTATCGTATTGGACGGGACAACAGAGTGCCGCTTCGCGCTGTTGAGCGGCACCCGCATATCGCTGGGAAACGGCCTGGTCGCTATCAATGATTGGGGTAGTGGACATGGTCGAGTTTCAAGGTCCCAGGGAGTATAGAGGCGTCTGATCAACGGTAGCTCGATCGAACGATGAGCCATGCGACTGGCTTACCATTACCTAAGTTCTACTCAATTGCGACCGAGATTACCGTGACCAGCTTAACCAACGTTGAAAAAGTGTTTTCACCCAAGGGGTTAGTCGTGTGCGGCTGTACTGATCGCCTAGCTTGCGAATAGCCTCGGTTTGCGTGGGATAGGGGTGGATTGTGCTGCCGACTTTGCTGAGTCCCAGCCCGTGGGTCATGGCGAGAGTGATCTCGGAAATCATCTCACCGGCACTGGGGGCTACGATGGTGGCACCCACGATTTTGTCGGTCCCTTTTTTCACGTGAACTTTGACAAAGCCTTCGGTTTCACCTTCGAGGATCGCTCGATCGATGTCGGCGAAATGTTGCAAGTAGGTGTCGATGGCCACTCCCTTTTCTTTCGCTTGATGTTCGCTGAGTCCGACGTGGGCGACTTCCGGGGTTGTATAGGTACACCAAGGAATCACGAGATCGGTCCAGCGTTTACGGCCGAAAAAGAGGGCATTCTGGATCACTGCCCGGGCCATGAAATCGGCCGCATGGGTGAACTGGTAAGGAGAGCAGATATCACCGGCGGCGAAGATGTTGTTGTTGGTGGTTTGCAGGCGGTCGTTCACCTGGACCCCCTTGTCGCTATAGTCTACGCCAACCGCTTCAAGGTTTAGGTTCTCGACATTTGGCTGACGACCAGTCGCGAGGAGAAGCTGATCCACCGTCGCCTGACGGCTTTCCCCGTTGGCTTTCCAACTGAGGTGGATGGGTTCGCCTGATTCGACTTTCAGGTCGGTCATGCCGTTTTGAATATCGACGCCGTCACGCTGCATCGCCTGAGCGATCAGTGAACCGGCGTCTTCGTCTTCTTTCGGCAGCAGGTGCAATGAGCGTCCAAGCAGGGTGACCTGAGAGCCCAATAGCGAAAACGCTTGTGCCAGTTCGCACCCAATGGGGCCTGAGCCAACGACGCCCAATCGGGGTGGTAACTCGGTCAGTGAGAAGACACTTTCGTTGGTCAGGTAGTTGACTTGATCGAGCCCTGGGATGGCCGGAACGGCTGCCCGAGCCCCGGTCGCGATCACGGCCTTCTTAAAGCTGAGACGTGTGCCGTCGACTTCAATGGTTTGCGAGTCTATGAACTGCGCCTGGCCAAAATAGACATCGACGCCAAGCTTTTGAAATCGGTCGGCGGAATCGTTCTTGCTAATATCGGCTCGCAGGGTCCTCATCCGCTGCAAGACTTCGCCGAAATCGACAGATCCTTGCTGAGATGAGTTGACGCCGAATTGCCCGCTGCGGCGTTGATGCAAAACCATGCGCGCGGCGCTCACGATTCCTTTGGAAGGCACGCAGCCGACGTTCAGGCAATCGCCCCCCATCAGGTCGCGTTCGATCAGGGCGACTTTAGCGCCGAGGCCTGCGGCTCCTGCGGCGGTGACCAGGCCTGCCGTGCCTGCCCCAATTACTACCAGGTTATATCGCCCGGAAGGTTGCGGGGGCTTCCAGTTTGCCGGGTGCACATTCTCGACGAGCTTGCGATTGGCCGGGTCGTCCGGGCTTGTTTGAGGGAGCCTGGGAATGACGGCGTCTTGAAAGAAGTGCGGCCTGTCCTGGTGAGGCATAAGGTTTTCCTGTTCACAATGCTTCGCGGGGATGCGTGTTGAGCCAGGCCTCGATCTGGTGAGAGTTTGCTACCAGCAATACCAGAAACAATACGAAACTAACCAGTAGGATGGTACGTCCTACATACCTGGGCATTGGCTCTTTGGTTTCGGGTTGTTCCGGGGCGTCGGTCGATTTCGACTCGGTCTCTTTCGAATCGGAGACCTGACTTTTAATTTTCGAGCTGGCCAGGCGGGCAATATAGACACTTACCACGAGCGTCGCCGCCAAACCGATGCCCAGTAAAACCCATTCGGCCAGCGTGCGTTCGCGCTGCTCTCCGAGCGCCGCCCGCGTGATGTGCCCAAGGTAGACGTAAAGAAAGGTGCCCGGCAACATGGCCAGCCAGCTTGCGATCACATAGGGCCAAAATCGAACAGAGGTCAGTCCGTAGAGATAGTTCTGCACGTTAAAGGGGATCGCTGGTGACAATCGCAACAAGGCGACGATCTTCCAGCCCCCTTCGCCGATGGCACTGTCGATCGCGGCGAAAAAGGGGTAGCGTTCTGCCCAATGAGCAACTCTGTCGCGTGCAGCATACCTCGCGATAAGAAAGCAGAGCGCCGCGCCGATGGTGGCACCGATCGAAACAACCACCGTACCGATGCCAAGCCCAAAAATGGCCCCTGCGAGTAAAGTAAGGATGGTGCCGGGAACGAAAAATACGGTGGCCACAATATAGGTCAACGTCAGCACCACCGGCCCCCAGATGCCCAGGGACGAGATCCAGTTCTCGAGTGACTTCAGCAGGTCTTGCGTGGGTAAGCTGCGAAATAAAAGAATCAGGCAGATCGCCCCAACGAGAATCGCGATCCAGCGAATACCGCGCAGCCATTTTGCTACGGGGTCTGCTAGATCGTTGTTCGAAGCATCGGAATTTGATTCGCGGTCGAGTTGGACGCTCATTCGTGACTTAGACGGAGTGCATCGGCAACCATTGGTTATCTTGGCGAATGCACTCTGGGATGGTTGATCAAAGGGACAACCCTAAAGTCTACCTGAACGGCGGTCTTGCACAGCGTGAAATCTCGAACACTTCACGCCGGACGGTAGCAAGAATCTAGCGGAATGACACAAGTCGGCCGCGTGTTTAATGGCCCATTAGCTAACTAAACATTCCGCAGGCGGTCGAAGAAACCACGCACGGTCGATCCAAAGTGGTGATCGGCCTCGTGACGTTCGTGTTGCTGCTGAAAACTATCGAGCTCATGCAGGACACTCAGGCGGGTATGCTGATCTTCCAGGCAGATCGGTTGACCGGTGTGGTTCGATACGATGTGCTCGAGCGTTTGGCTATTGAGCTGGTTACGAGGAATGTGCACCTGACGAAAATCGGAACCCGAGCCACCGTTGGACGTTTGTTGCATGGGTGGTGCCAGGACCGGTGGGGGTGTTGGTAGGCCTTCTGGCGTTGTGCCAGGCGATGGGTTCGGGCTCCAATCCGGCGTTGGGCTTGCCGCAGGGGTGGGTACCTGATGAGCAGGATACGCCTCGTCATACGGAAGGTAGATTGCACCGGTGTAAAAGTCGACGGCAAATGCGACGACGCCGGGGACAAAAAAGAACAGCATCCCTAGTCCGTTGAACGCGGCGACCTTCCAGTCGATTTGATGGGTATGCGGTTGCCCAACTCGATCGGAATACATAATGGAACCGCAGCCGCTCGAGAACAAGGCTACCGGCGCCAGGGCCACCGGGGTCGTGAGAGTTTTCAGAAATTGTCGTCGCTGCATTCTTTACTTCCTTGGCCAAATCAGTTCCGCAGGTTGTTGCGGAAGCGTTTGGTCGAAACGTCTTGCCCCAACAAGGGTATCGACTCTTAGGATTGTGCCAGTTGAATCGAATTTGAGGCCAGGATAATCTCAGCAAACGTTCTTCCGATCAAGACTTAAACTCCCGAGAAAGGGTGTGTTTGGGGACCGATAAAAGCTCGTTGCTCCAAAGAGGAATGACGCGATAGCACAATCATTTAAAGGTTCTAAGGAATAGTGCGTGATTTCGTACGCTGCGAGTTCACGTCGATCTTCGGCAAAGAGTCCGTGAGGCGCAGGTCGGGGTTTGAATGTTCGACGGCGAGAGAGTGTAATAGAGAATCTGCATTCGCCCGTTTCCCCCCTCATGGCCACGCATCATGCATAAGACTTTTCTGCCAGCGTTCGTACTATTGGTTTTGGTGTTCGCCAGCCACGGCTTAGCTCAATCACTCCCGGAGCCAGCAATTGCAGGTCTGCGTTACTATTACCCACCGGCGAAGGTCGAGCCTCGTGAAATTGAAACTGACATTTGTGTCTACGGTGGAACTAGCGGTGGCGTGATTGCGGCGATCCAAGCGCGACGGATGGGTAAATCGGCAGTACTGCTTTCGTTCGGCAAGCATGTGGGTGGTTTAACAACCGGAGGGTTGAGCCATACCGATGGGGGCGGCCCCGATGTATGTGGCGGGCTTGCTCGCGAGTTCTACAGCCAGATTGGCCAAAGTCATTTCAAGCCGTCGGCAGCAGAAGACGTATACAAGAAGATGCTCAGCGATGCCGGGGTCGATGTGCATTACCTGGCACATCTTGATAAGGTCACCAAAGAGGGGACGCAGATCACTTCGATCGCGATGGAAGATGGTCTGGTCGTCAAGGCAAAGCAGTTCATCGACGCGACGTACGAAGGAGACCTCTTGGCCAGGGCAGGCGTCTCGTACGCGGTTGGTCGTGAAGCTAACAGCGTCTATGACGAAACGTACGACGGCATTCGTCAGCCTGGTACCGGCGGACACAATTTCTCGAAGGACATTGACCCTTACGTGAAGCCAGGCGATCCGGCGAGTGGATTGTTGCCGCGCATTGTCGCCGATGGAGGCGTCCCCGGCGAGGGTGATAAAGCGATTCAGGCCTATTGCTTCCGAATGCGACTGGTCAAAGGAGAGAACCGCCGACCGTTTCCCAAGCCCAATGTTTACGACACGCAGCAGTATGAAGTGCTGGCTCGGCTATTCGAGGCCGGGGCCGATCCTCGCATGGGTTGGTCGATCGATACCAATAATCATCATCTGTTCAGCGGTGCTTACTTCATTGACTTCGTCGGAGGAAATACCGATTGGCCGGAGGGAGATTGGGTGACGCGTGAGAAGGTGTTTCAAGACCACGCCAACTACCAAATTGGAGTGATGCACTTCCTGACGAATTCGCCGCGCGTGCCTCAGCAGTGGCGCAAGCGATTTGCGACCTATGGGTTGCCCACTGACGAGTATCAAGACACCAGCGGTTGGACGCATGAGCTTTATATCCGCGAAGGCCGCCGCATGCTGAGTGATTACGTGATGACCCAGGACAACTGCCAGGGTCACGAAGTTCCGGAAGATTCCATCGGGCTGGCGTCCTACAACATGGATTCGCATCATTGCCAGATGGTGGCGGTCGATGGTGCGATTCGCAACGAAGGCAATGTCGAGATTCGTGTTTCCCCTTACCCGATCGCCTATCGAGCGATCACCCCCAAAGCTTCTGAATGCACGAACCTGTTGGTTCCTGTCGCGTTGTCTTCCAGCCACATTGCGTTTGGCTCGATTCGCATGGAGCCGGTGTTCATGATTCTCGGTCAAAGCGCGGCGACGGCGGCCTCGCAGGCAATCGACGACAAGGTAACCGTGCAGAACGTGAAGTACGAACCGTTGGTCAAGCAGCTTCTGGCCGACGGTCAGATTGTCGAGCATCAAGGCGGGTCCGCTATCTCAATTAGCCCGAAGGGCTTGAAGGGAGTCGTCGTGGACGATCGCGACGCCAAACTTTCAGGCGAGTGGGTAGAGTCGAGCCACATTCGACCCTTCGTCGGTCGTGGCTATCGTCATGATGCCGATCAAGCCAAAGGTAAACGGACCGCAACGTTCGCCACGAAGCTCAAGCCGGGCCAGTACGAAGTTCGCCTGGCTTATTCCGCCAACAGCAATCGTGCCAGTAACTTGCCGGTGACGATTCAGCATGCCGATGGAAAGCATGAACTGGCCGTCAACCAACGCGAGAAACCAAGCCTCGATCAGATTTTCGTTTCGCTGGGAACATTTCGCTTTGAGGATCAAGGGGAAGTAGTTGTCAGCAACGCCGGAACCAACGGCCACGTGATTATCGACGCAGTCGTGTTTGTGCCTGTCGACGAAAGTTAAGAAGCGCGAAGTGCTCCGAGG
Source organism: Bremerella alba (assembly GCF_013618625.1). Taxonomy (NCBI): domain Bacteria; kingdom Pseudomonadati; phylum Planctomycetota; class Planctomycetia; order Pirellulales; family Pirellulaceae; genus Bremerella; species Bremerella alba. Next base: position 180,911 of record NZ_JABRWO010000003.1, read on the forward strand.
ATATCAACACGAGCCGCTTGCCATGCAGGCCATATGCCGGCGGCCAGGCCCGTTACGATGGCGACGGCCAGCGAAACGAGTATCAAGCGAACCGACGGCAAGAACGCCACGCTGACGGCCTCGGCCGAGACGGATAGACTGCTGAACTCTAGCGTCACAACCGCCAACGCAATGCCCAGTGCTCCACCGATCAAGCTCAGGATGATGCTCTCGGAAAGGACCAGGGCAAAGACCGTTCGTCCGGTGAACCCAAGCGTCTGAAAGACCGCGTGTTCCTTGATGCGATCTTGAACCGACATCACGGTCGTGGTCGAGACAAGCGACAGCACAATCACCACGCAGGCATAGCCAAGGTACTTCGACATCTCGACTAGCTGCGTCAAGTCGCCCAGGCTCTTGGCTTGGAAGACACCTTTGGGACGCGTATCCGTTTCGACGGAGCCTCCGCGAAACTTGTCGTCGATGGCCTCGCAGATCGCTAGTTGATCGGTGCCTGGTTTGAGAAGAACCTCGTGCTGGGTAACGGTCCCGACCAGGTTCATCCCTTTGCCACGCTGTAGAAACTCGAGATGAGAGTAGATATAGTTTTCTTCGGCTGGATCGGACGAAGTGAAGATGCCGGCAACCTGAACGGTCAGATCGCCAATCGAGAACTTATCGCCCACACCAATTTCGCGGCGTGATGCCACGGCGGTGCCAATGACGGCGGCGTCTTGGTGTTCTTCAAATTCGCTCCAGCTTCCCGCTTTCAATTGAAAGTCGCGTGCTTTGCGGATCTTATCTGGCGGAAGCCCATAAAAGACAATCACGTCTAAACTGGCGCGACAGTTGTTAGTAAAGACCTGAATCGGTATCACATCGTCGACGCCTGGGATCTTCTTGATTTGTTGTTGATAGTCTTGCGGTAAATGGCTGGTCGCCGGACAGAACTTGTTCCCTTGAAAGACAATCAGCGAGCCCTTGGCCGCTTGCCTGGCCTGCATGTCGGCCATCCCTTCTTGAACTGCCCCGACGAAGCAGAACACATACAAAGCGATCGCGGCACCGATACAGGTTAGCGCCGTCCGAGAGCGGTGTCTCCACAATGTTTTGAAGATCAGCGGAAAGAACTTAAGCATGTTCCACCTCGCGGTTGGTAGTTTCGACCAGCTTGCCGCGGTCGAGTTGAAACTGCCGATGCGCGACCATGGCTGCCGACCGATCATGCGTGACCATCAGAAGTGTGACACCAAGTTCCCGGTTCAAGCGACCGAGCAGATGCAAGATTTGTTCGGACGTTTCCGGGTCGAGGTCGCCGGTAGGTTCGTCAGCCACAACAACCAGGGGGTGATTTACAATTGCCCGAGCAATACCGACACGTTGTTCCTGGCCACCAGAGAGTTGCCGTGGATAATGACCCGCCCGATCGATCAGGTCAACTGCTTCCAAAGCGATGGTAACTCGCTGTCTCCGCTCGGCTCTTGACATGGGCAGTAGTAGCAGGGGAAGTTCGATGTTCTCGTAGGCGGTCAGCACGGGGACAAGGTTGTGCGTTTGAAACACATAACCTAGGTTCGCGGCACGCCACTTGGCCAGTTTAGTGCGGGAGAGCCGTGTGAGATCGGTTCCATCGACCAAAATGCGACCGGAGTTTGGGCGGTCGATCGTGGCGATCAGGTTCAAGAGCGTGCTCTTGCCGGTTCCGCTGGCACCCATCAACGACAGAAACTCGCCACGTTCGATTTCCAGCGATACGTCGTCCAGCGGCGTGATTGTTTCTTCGCCTTTGTGGTACTGCTTGGTCACGTTGCAGACTTCAATCAGTGGCATTGCTATTCTCCTTGCGGGGGAAGTCGGTTAAGCGTTGATCGAACAACACGGTCCTGCATCGCCCCAGCGGTTGACTCTTCTACTTCGTCCACCACTTCAATCGCGGCGTTCTCTTGAAGGTCAGACGCTGGATTGAAGATCAGGCGATCTCCCAGATTCAATCCTGACACGACCTCGGTCATAGAGCCGGAAGGGTTAGCGGCCACGGTTATCGATTTCTTGCGGGCCTTGCCGGCGGCTTGATCGGCCACCCATGCAAACGTTTGATCGTTCTCTCGGAGCACCATTTCCGTGGGGATATAGATTCGCATCTCCTCTTGGTAGGTGCCTGCTTTCTGCTCTACTTCAGGGGCCAGAAATGTGACGTCCACAAGCATCTCGGGCTTGAAATAGTTCGGTGGATTCGGCAAAGCGACTTTGACTTGCAGCGTATTCTTTTGAATGTCCGCTTCCGAACTGATGAACAGCACACGGCCGACGATCGGATTTTCGAGGGCCGGATTGTTGATGGTTACCTGTTGGTCGAGCGACACCTGAGGAATGTTCTCGAAACGCACATCGACGCGTACCTGAAGACTGTCCGGCCGATACATGGTCACGACGGTGCTGCTATCCGATTCGGTACTGCCGGTGGGCATCGTACCGAGGTGCGATCCCGGCGGGCTCAGCAAGCGATAGATTCGACCGGCAACCGGTGCCCTCACCACCATTCGGTCGAGAGCCAGTTTGGCTTGGGCGAGCGACACTTCGGTTTGACGCAAACGTGCCTTGGCGGCTTGAAGTTCAGCTTGGGCGGTGGCTTTTGCTTCTAATTCGTCGACTAGCAGATCGAGTCGTGTTTGGAGGGCCTCTTGCCGCTTGCTCCAGGCAACCTTTTCCGCTTGAAGCGTACCCTTACGTTGGACGAGTTCCTCTAGCGAAGCCTCGGCTGTGGTTAGTCGTGAGATGGCCTGATCGACGCTCGACTTGGAAACGGCGACGCCTGCATCGACTTTGCGCTGATGATCGATGTGGGCATACTCGCGCATCGCTTCAGCTCGACGAACCTCGAACGGTAGGTTTTGCAGCTGCGTATCGATCCGCGAAACCTGGGCCTGGGCTTCGGCCAGTTGCGCTTCCAGGTGAACCGGTTGTTCCACACGCACGTTCGCCGCATTGAGTGCCGCCTGGGACTGCTCGACTTCAGCCTGACGTAAATCACGATCCGCGACGGCGCGATCGTAGGATAGCTGATTGTCTTCCCGCACCAGGTGGGCGACAGGATCGCCTTTGCTGACGGCCTGGTCTTCTACCACAAGCAATTCTTCAATCACGCCGGGCGCAAGTGCGGCAACGCGAATCGGCGTCGGGCGCGGCTCGACCCAGCCGGCGGCCTGGAACAGGGGTGTTCCGGCCGACTGGATTTTCGCTCTCGAGGCAACCACCGGGACAACCTTCACCGGAGTGGCTGGGAATATGAGATCCCAGGCAGCCCACACAATCAGGGCTGCAAATCCGGTGACCAGCATGCCAGGAATCAGAACACGCGAAACGAAATGCCGCCGGGTAGGCAGATCAGAACTGCGCTGATCTGCCGTCGTTGCGCCTCGGTCGATCGCGAGTTGTTTCAGATCGACTTCTGCCATGGGTTATTTCCTCACGTAGAGACTATCGGCCAGAACGGTCAAGTTGCCTTCTTCGTCGCGTTGCGCTTTGCCACGCACGACGACGGTTTGCAGTTCGTCCAGTTTCAACGACTCACGAGCGTCTGCTTGGAGGACTTCGCCGTTTTCGTCAACAACCTTGATCAACGCCGTGGCACCGGGAAGCTTGTCGGTCGCGCAGCAATAGTCCCAAGGCTTTTCGCACGCATCACCAGGGATATCGCTACAGGCCTTAAGGGAAGGGTCGACGATAGAGAACGCGACGCGGCCATCGATCCACGGATTGGCCGACCCGCCGATGCGACCGACGACGGTCACTTCTTCGTCATCTTTGGCGGACTCACGAACCGCAATGACTTCCTGCGCGCCCTCAGGCTCGGAAGCGAGTAAGTACTTTGCCATTTCCGCCGAGGGTGGCGCATCGCTGTCGGCGGTCTTAGAAGCATCGTTAGAACTGGTGCAGCCGACAGCAAAGAGCGACAGTGCCGTGACGAGTACCAAAGAGAGAGTCGTTTTCATGTTCAACCTTTCAAAGTTGTGAAGTCGTACTTAAACCGATTTCAAGCCGTCGACCACCGGCATCCGTAAGGCACGGAAAGCAGGGGGAAGCGACCCTAGAAATCCCAATAAAAAACCTACCGTGCATCCGACAAGAATGCACACATTATCAATCCTGAGAGCAAACGCCCCCATGGTGAAACGCACTGAAGTTCCATTGAAGACCGTCAGTGCGATCAGCGTTGCCAGTAAACTGGCCGAGGCCGCCAAGAGGAGGCCTTCCTGGATTAAGCTGAGCAGGATGGCCCGGCGTACAAAGCCCAGGGTTTGCAACATAGCGAGTTCAGGGATACGCCCTACGACGGCCCCGTACATGGTGTTCAACCCGGCCAAAATTCCGGCTCCTGAGATCAAGAACACAACCAGCCACGCAAGCCAGCGGATGGGGCCATAGTCTCGCTGCAGCCCTGCGTAATATTCCGTTTCGCGTGCGGCTTGAAGCTCCAGGTCGAGTCGCTCTTTGCAAAAGAAATCGATCTCGCTGTAATCGCCTGAAGAGCTAAGTCGCAACGCCACCAGGCTTAAATCTTGCCGCTTCATCGATTGCTGAAGTTCATCGAGTCGGCACCAAACCTCCGATTCAAAGGCCCCACCGGTTGCGGAAAAAGTGCCAGCCACTTTCCAGGAACGTCCTTCAAAATAAACTTCATCGCCAGGGGTAATCGCGTCCATGTCGAGCCCCAGTTTGACTGCGGCCATCCGCCCGACCAGCACTTCGCCGGGGCCTGGCCAGGTACCACTCTCAAGCTGAATGCGGCTGCGAACCAGCAGAACCTCCGGCGTCACGCCGCGCACCAAGCCCATTGCCGGTTGGTCCATCGACGGGGTCGATACTTCGGTGCCCAGATAAAGCTCTGGCGAAACGTATTTCTTGCCTTGGCGTTCGCGGATGCCGGGAATACTTGCCGCGATCAAGTCGCTCGATCGCATCGGAATCGACGAGTATTCCATGTTCTCTCCCATACCCAGAGAGAAGATTAACACGGTGTCCGAGTCTCCACTGACTTGCAGGTTTTTCTCCAAACCGCGGATGAAGCCGACGACGATAAAAACCAGTAAAATCACCACCGTCAACGCGCCCAAGGTAAGCAAGGTGCGCATCGGTCGACGGAACAGATTTCGAATCGCGTAATCCCAGGCAAGGGGGCGAAACCACATGACGATACCCAACGCAGGGGTCAATCGAGCAAACGAGGCCTAACGAGATCATCCGCGCAGACGAATACCAGGCGGCAAGTTAAGACCTCACGATGCGAGAGAGCATCGGTCGATTTAGCAGGTTAGTGTCAGGAACAGCATACGCAGCTCGCGGCCTGAGCGAACGTGCTGATCGTGGAGAGAAGCATCGTATTTTCGCAATGTCGTCGACAGATCGAAAGTAACATGCGGAAACGCAGGATAAATGGCCAAGAATGCCAGCTCTGGCAAATCGATGCTGACGTTGTGACGTTCGTGAACGGCACCGTTGCAGATGCCTTGGCAGTCTTTTTGATGCGTGTCGGAACTGCCGGACTCGTCAGCACCCGATTTCGTAGTACTGGCCGGACAGCAGCAGCAAATAGGCGTAATGGCTTCCTGTCCGTTGGTCAGTTGCGAGCTTACACCATACCCCAGACCAACCACGCATGAGAGCGGGCAGTAAAGTAGTGCCAGGATGGTGAGTAATGAAATACTTCGCACAAACAGGGTTCCTTCTCTCTATCATTGTGCGCATCGAGTGGGTGTAAGGCAAGCTCACTTACTGCCCATGAGACGTTCTTTGGTTCACAACCACCGCGAAAACGTTAATGGATTGTCGTACTTTTACCGCCTGTAGGGAGCAACTTCCACGTGGTAAAGTAGGTCTGCCCCCCGAGAGCTGCAACAGCTGAAGCGTCGAACGTCAGGGATATTGTGTTTACTTGAACGAGTACGCACGATAGATACCGTTAACGCGCAACAAACACTTTGTGCCGGAACGTTCCCAGAATCTTGGGAGCAGATTTTGCACCATCTCTGACGCATCTCATGCCTGCTAAGACAGCTTCGCCACATGTCGCTTTGCTCATCGAAACGTCTCGGACCTATGGTCGAGAGCTATTAGACGGTGTGCGAAAGTATGTCGCCGAGCATGGTCCTTGGTCGCTGTTGGTAGAGTCTCGTTCGCTTGAGTCCCCTGCCCCGCCCTGGCTGCCGGTCTGGAGCGGAAACGGGATATTGACCCGCAGCGGATCGCAAGCGATGGTCGACTGCGTGAAACGAGCCAAGGTTCCGACGGTTGAATTACGTTCGACCCGCTTGAAGCATTCCTTTCCCTTTGTGGGCGTGAACAACTGTTCGTTGGGCAAGCTGGTAGCCGAGCACTTCTTGGAACGCGGCTTCCGCCACTTCGCTGTATATCAACTGGGGGCCGAGGAATATTTTCAGCAGCGCTGCGAGAACTTCGTGCAGACTGTCGCCGAAAATGGCTACGAAGCCTCTCGGTATAATCCCCTGAACCGTCGCGAGCAGCCGACCGAATGGGAGCAAGCTCAGAAGGAACTTGCGGAGTGGATTCATCGGCTCCCCAAGCCGGTCGGCGTGATGGCCTGTACCGATCAACTGGGTTTCTGGCTGTTGGATGCCTGCCGACGATGCGCGGCGATTGTACCGGAGGAGGTCGCGGTGGTCGGGGTCGAAAACGACGCTTCACTTTGCACAATGGGAACCACGCCTCTGTCGAGTGTCGAGCTGAACGGCACGGCGATTGGTTACCGGGCTGCCGAACTCTTAGAGCATTTGATGGATGGGGGCGAGCCTCCGAAGAAACCGATCTTGGTAGAACCGTTAGGAATCGTGACTAGGCTCTCGTCCGATATCGTGGCCCTGGACGATAAGGACCTGGCCAATGCGTTGCTCTTCATGCGGCAATATGCGTGCGAAGGTATTGGGGTCTCGGATGTGCTGAAGGCGGTCGCCATTTCTCGAAGTTCGTTAGAGCGTGGCCTGCGAAAGCTCTTGGGCCGCTCGCCGAACCAGGAACTAATTCGATTGAAGCTCTTGCGAGCTGAAGAAATGCTCACCCATACCGATCTAACGCTTTCAGTCATTGCCGAACGCTGCGGGTTTCGACGAACGCAACATCTGGCCGAAACATTCCGCGAGCTATACGGGACGCCACCGGGGCAATATCGCCAAGACCGCCGTAAGGCACGCTAACGCATAGGCACCGTGACAAAATAACGGTGCATGTAGACGCATTTGCGGATTGTGTCGGAAGATCGCAGGCATCACGATAGAAGCACCACGGAAACGAACGGAACCGGTTCGTCATGGGTCGCTTGTCTTGCTTTGCCTCATTCCTACGCCTGCCTGGAGTTGTGTTATGCCCCACTCGACACTTGATCGCCGTCAATGGATTACTCAAACCGCGGCAGCCGCTTCTGCCTCGATGGTCTTTGGGGCCGCTGCGACGCTGAGGGCGGCCGATAAGCCGCGAGATGTCAACAGTCGACTGAATATTGGGGCGATTGGCCTGCGATATCAAGGTTCGGTCATCACCGAGAAAGCCGCCGCCTATGGCAATGTGGTTGCTTTGGCCGATGTGGATCGCGACATCTTAGAGAAGGCCAACTCTGACTTTGGCGGAAAGTCTGCGTTGATGGAGGACTACCGCGACCTGCTCGCTCGCGATGATGTGGACGTCGTCATGATCGGCACTCCCGATCACTGGCACACGAAAATGGTGATCGATGCTTGTCGCGCCGGTAAAGATGTCTACTGCGAGAAGCCGCTCACGCTAACCATCGATGAAGGCAAAAAGCTACGCGAAATCGTCCAAGAAACGGGCCGTGTTGTGCAAGTGGGCTCGTGGCAGCGGAGCGACATTCGTTTTCGCACCGCAGTCGAAATGGTCCAGCAAGGCTGGGTGGGCAAGCTCGAAAAAGTGGACATCGTCTTAGGCAAAAACAAGACGGGTGGCCCCTTCGAGACAGAGCCGGTTCCTAAGACGTTCAACTGGGATCTGTGGCAAGGCCAGACCCCGGACGTGCCGTACATCTCGGAACGTTCCCACTACACTTTTCGCTGGTGGTATGAATACAGTGGGGGACAGATGACCGACTGGGGTGCTCACCATATTGATATCGGCCAGTGGGGAGCCGGAGGCCTTCCGGTTGAAATCGAAGGGACGGCGAAGATGCCGTCGGTCGAAAATGGCTACAACGTGGCAATCGATTATCATGTCAAATATAAGCTCGACAACGGCGTTGTAATGACGGTCTCGGACGAGGGACGCAACGGTGTGATGTTCACCGGCGACCAGGGACGTATCTTCGTGAATCGGGGGACACTTGATGGTGCCCCGACTAAGCGAAAGCTGTCGCGTGAGGACTTCGTGCTCTATGATTTCGATAACCTCGAGCGTCCTGAGCGGGCCGGGAAGCTTGATGCGATTATCAATCATATGGGGAACTTCTTCGATTGCGTCGCATCGCGAAAGACGCCTATTTCCGATATCGAAGGCCAGCATCGTAGCGTCAGTACATGCCACCTGGGGAACATCTCGATGCGACTAGGGCGAAAGCTGGCTTGGAATGCCAAGAGTGAGACATTTGATCACGACGAGGAAGCGAACCAGCACCTGAGCCGCGTTCAGCGTGCCGGTTACGAGACCGTTTAAAACCTTCCATTGCCTGCCAACTGAAGACATAACCATGAATACTAAGCCTACGATGAACCGTCGTACCTTCCAAAAGCTTGCCGCCGGCTTTGTGGGTACGGCTTGGACCTCCTCCTTGCTGGCAGCGGCCAGCAAGTTTCAACTGAATTACATGCTTCCTTCCTGCATGTACGGCTACAGCAAGTTGGAAGAGATTCTTCCTGAGGCCAAGAAGATCGGGGCTACGCACATCGATATTTGGCCCAAGGTCCACGGGGATCAACGCGAGCAAATCGAAGCGATGGGTGAGGACCGTTTCGCATCGCTGCTGGAAGCGAACAACGTGAAGCTTGGCTGTATCACGCAGTACAAGCTTGGCCCTTTCGGTTTGCAAAGCGAGATGCCGCTGGCCAAGCGATTCGGTTGTCCCTTGATGATTGCCGGCGGCGCAGGGCCCAAGGATGTCAAAGGCCCTGAATTAAAGAAGGCGGTGGCGACATTTATTGAAAAGATGAAGCCCCATCTGGAAGTTGCCGAGGAACATGGAGTCACGATTGCGATCGAGAACCATGCAAACAATTTGATCGATTCGCCTGACTCGCTACGATGGTTGCTAGAGCTTCGTCCATCAAAAAGTCTGGCGATTGCGTATGCCCCCTATCATCTCCCGCAGGATGAAAAGCAACAGGCTGGCCTCATTGGTGAACTGGCCGAAGGCATACAGATGTTCTATGCCTGGCAGCATGGAGCAGGCTCGCACAAGCCCATGCCTGTCGAGCAGCAATTGCTACAGATGCCTGGTCGTGGCCCGCTCGATTTTCAACCACTCCTGGCAGCCCTGGCGGATGTAAAGTATCAAGGATGGACCGAGGTGTTCATGCACCCGTTTCCTCGTGGGATTCCCATCTTGCCTACCGTTGCAGAAACGACCGCCGAGATCGTGCGGGGGCGAGATTACCTAAATCAATGTATTTCCAGCCTGAATGAAGGAAGCTAACGTGTCGGACAAAGTATTAATTATTGTGGGTGACGCTTCCGAGACGCTCGACACGATGTATCCCTACTATCGGCTTCAAGAGGGCGGATTCGATCCGGTAGTCGCGGGGCCTCAGCGGGGAACGTTTCAGATGGTGATGCACGAGGTCAAACCAGGCTGGACGATCACCAAAGAGTGGGAAGGCTACACGATTGAAGCCCAGATCGCTTTTTCCGAAATCGTTCCGGAAGACTACGCCGGAATTATGATCAGCGGAGGTCGTGCCCCGGAATACATTCGCTACGACGAACACCTGATCGAAGCCACTTGCTGGTTTATGGATCACGAGAAGCCAGTTGCGTCAGTATGCCATGGGGTCGAGGTGCTGGCCTACGCCGATCGGGTACGTGACCGCCGGATGGCCACGGTTCCAAAATGTAAGTTCGACTTGGAAGTGTGCGGCGGTATCTTCGTCGACGAACCTTGCGTGGTCGATGGAAACCTCGTCAGCGGTCGCACCTTCCATGACAACGGCCGCTACTTCGGAGCATTTATGGACTTGCTAGAAAAGTCACGTACCGCAGCGACCAACGGGGTCGGCGCGTAATTCTACTGCACGACCAGCACGCCGTTCATTACCATCCAGTGCCCTGGGAAGCTACAGAAGTAGGGATAGCGTCCCGGCTTCTCAGGGGCTTGGAAGTAGATGGTAAACTGCTTCTGCGGGTCGACGATGTCGGTATATGCCAGTACGGCCTCGGAATCAGGCACGTACTGATTTAGGGCCGCTTCAGGATCGGCTACCAGTTTATTGGCCAAATCACCTACCGTGGCCAACGTACCAGGCTCGAGAAGCACCCAGTTGTGCGGCACGACGTCTGGGTTAACGAACGTTAGCTGAATCAGTTCACCAGCGTTGGCTTCGAGTTCCGACGTCGAATAGGTCAAGTTCTTTCCGGCTTCGATTTGAAGTTTGCGGACTGGTTCGGTTGCTGGTTTCTTCTGCCAAGGGTTGGGTTTGCGATTTCCCAGAAGTGCCAGATCGCGCAGCAATGGGTGGGCCGCAATTACTTTCTCGCTCGACTGATCATAGGGAATGCCATCGAAGGGGTGATCTAGTTTGTGAACCGTGACGAATAATTCCTGCGGGCTGCCTGAGTCGACTTTGAGTAAGAGATGCAACTGGTTTACCGGTTGCAAGTCAGGCATCTCGACGAAGATTGTCTTTTCGTTGATCGGGTGAACGCACGCGATTTCGACTGCTTCGTGACCGACGACATTGGGATGGCTCGGAGCTAGTTCAGGCGAACCGTATCCCGGTCCATACCGATAGTTCCAGGCCTGGGCGAAATGATGCTTCGAACTTTGCACGATTTTGTGGTCGATGGGCTCTTGGTACTCGATCAAAACGCCATTCTCGTGCACGTGAAAGCGGACCGGCATCTGCATTGGTTTGCTGGTGTATCTCACCCGGTGCAGGCAGCCATCGTCAGGCGTGTACGATCCCCAGCCGGCCATTCCGCTGATATAAAGTTGCCCGTCGGCCGGATTGGTCGCCGCGCGATGTGCTCCAGAACGAAACTCACCGGCAAGTGGCATTACCGCGCCTTGATCTTGACCATCGACTTCATCGCGAAGAACCAGGAAATGCGTTCCCATCCCAAACGAAGTATGGATGAGGTGATCCTTCAGTGGGCCAAATCTCGGATCGGAATTGATCGCCTGACCTCCACTGCTGTTATCAAGACCACGCGGCATGTAAATCAGCGGGAGCGAGGGGACTTGGCCGTTTTTAGGTCCGCGATAGCCAAAGTGAGCGACTTCCTTCTGGCTCGGATCCACTAGACAGACCATCGAAGCAGGCGTCCATGCTCCTTCGCTGCAAGGAACCGTCACCTTGCCGTCTAACGTGATCGCCAAGCCGTCCGGGTTTCGAAAACCGGTGGCGAGAACTTCGACCTGTTGGCCATCTGCGGAAATGCGAAGCAGTCCATCCTTGCCAGAGGCGGTGTAGAAGCGTCCTTGTGCATCGATTTCTAGCCCGCATGTGTAATCGTGCCCGCCGGGGGACGTCGCGAAGAGGTTCGAGAAACACTCGTAGAAGTCCGCCTCTTGGTCATCGTTGTGATCGACCAACCGTGTGATTTGATCCCGCCCTAAGACATAAATTTCGTTGTCTCGTACGGCAACGCCCAGTGGTTGATGAAGCCCGGTGGCGAAGCGTTTCCAGTGGATTTCATCCAGATCGGCGTCCAGGCCTGAGGCAAGCCAAACATCTCCGGTCATCGTCGCCAGGACGGCTGTCCCATCTTGCAGGAAGTCGTGGTCACCGACGAACATCAACGTTCCACAAGGATTGTCCTGCGGCAACTCGATGGTGTCGATCGCGTAGGGCAAGTCGTCGTTACCGAGCCTGCCTTGGGTAACCAGATTCTGGGGCCACTGGGTTGGGGGCGTCTTGATTTCGCTGGCCAATGGATGCTCGCTCGCAGGCGAAATGGTGCGCGAGAACTTGCCATCTTTCACCCAAGGCGCGTCGAGCATTTCGGTGTCGCCAATTCGATACGAAAAGACAATCCGAGGTCCAACGCGATAGTAGCCATGATATTGAAATGGCTGAGCAGGCTGCTTCTGCTTGGGATGGTCGACGATCGGTCCTGCGGGGCGAAGGCCGTCCATGAAACCGTGTCGGACGTCAGAAAACCGAACGAAACCATCTCGCCAAACGGCCTCGTACGTCAAGGTCTCAGGATCGAAACAAGCCGACAACTCTCCCTCGTCCCCGAGCTGAACACAGATACCCTTGGTGATGGCTTTTCCAGGAAGGTGAGTGACACCGGCGAGTACCGGCGACTTATTTCGCTGGCTCCAGCGAGCATCTTTCCAGAGTGCTTCGTTTTGGTTGCCCCAGTGTCCGAACTTCCCACCGTCGAGCCCCGGAAACGCTGGCAACAGGTGCCAATGCCGACTCTCGGAAGTGAAGTGTATTGCCTGTTTGCGATAGAAATCATAGATGCGATTTCGATTGACGTTCTCTTGCCACAAATTCCAAAGAGCGGGCGTGAGTGGATCTCGATCAAACGCAAACGCGGCGGGGTGGTCAGCCTGGTGGACCAACGTAGATAGTTCTTTGTCCTGATCGAGATCAAGGAGAAAGCGAAGGAGGTCGCGACGCTGCGAAGGGCTCATCGCAGTGGCCATCCCCGCCGGCATGAGAGAGCCCATCGCGCGGGACTGCTCGATATCCTCTTTCGTGAGCGAGATCGTTTTCTGCGTTGCCGGATCGAAGGCTTCGAGTGCCTTGTCGGTTTCGCCTCGTTTGTACCCTTGGACGATCTGACCGTCGGTCAATTGAAAGAGCCACGACGTATATTCTGGCTTGACGGTTTGATTGGGCCACAAGACGGCCTCGGCGATTTGATCCGGCGTTAGACGTTTATTCACATCGTTCAGAGAAGGCCCAACGTTTCCTCCCATTTGACCGACCTGGTGGCACGACAGGCAGGCGTACTTCGCAGAGCGAAACACGCTCATTCCGCGTGTGGCATTGCCGTCGGACTTAGCCAGCTTCGTGAGATCGCGGCAATATTGATCATCAAAAGTTTCAGGCAGCGGTTTCGATATCGCAACGCCTGGATCGCCGCAGAACTCATCCGGGACTTGGCCCAGCAGATACGGTTGTCCAAGTGACCATGTGAGGATGAAAAGAAGTATGAGGGTGACTCGTTTCCAGCGGATAAGCATCGTGGGCACCATAAGTTGCCAGTTTCGAGGGAGGGGAGCAAAGTGGCGGGAAAATGCGAGAACGTGCAGTATAACCACTCGTATTAGCGACACACAAAAAAAGCCGGGAAACGCAAAGCTCTGCGTAACCCGGCTTAATGGATCGGATGCTCGTTGGCTGAAATTCGTGCTCTAGGCAGACTTGCGCAGAACGTTCAGGCTGGTGCTTGCCTGAGCCGATAGTCGCTGCAGGTCGTGGTCGACCATTCGCTCGACGAGTTCTTGGAAAGGCATCTGAGGCGTCCAGTTCAATTCCTCTTGTGCCTTCTTAGGATCGGCCAGCAAGAGATCGACTTCCGCTGGGCGGTAGAACTTGGGATCGATTACCACGTGATTTTCCCAGTTCAGGCCTACGCGGTCGAACGCGATTTGAACAAAGTCGCCGACGCGGTACGTTTCGCCGGTTCCAATTACGTAGTCGACCGGTTGGTCTTGCTGCAGCATCAGCCACATTGCTTCTACGTAGTCGCCAGCGAATCCCCAGTCACGCCGAGCGTCGAGATTGCCTAAGCGAACCTCGGTGGCGAGACCCAGCTTGATACGTGCGACGGCATCGCTGATCTTACGCGTGACAAACTCGAGGCCGCGTCGGGGCGACTCATGATTGAATAATATCCCACCGCAGGCATACATGTCGTAGCTTTCGCGGTAATTGATCGTCATCCAGTGACCGTAGGCCTTGGCGACACCATAGGGGCTGCGAGGATGCAGCGGGGTCGTTTCTCGTTGCGGTGTCTCGTGGACTTTGCCGAACATTTCACTGCTACTGGCCTGATAGAAGCGAATCGACGTATCGACCATGCGGATCGCTTCTAAGAGGCGAGTCACGCCCAGGCCGGTGACTTCGGCGGTCAAGATTGGCTGATCCCAGCTACTGCCAACGAAGCTTTGGGCCGCCAGATTGTAAACTTCGGTCGGCTTGACCTTCGCAACCAAGCGTTCTAGCGATGCTTGATCGAGCAGGTCGGTGCAGTGCAGCTCGATCTTATCTTGGAGGTGTTCGATGCGTTCGAAGGCATTGGTACTGCTTCGGCGAAAACAGCCGTGTACCTGGTAGCCCTTTTCGAGAAGAAATTCAGCAAGATACGAACCATCCTGGCCCGTGATTCCGGTAATCAGAGCGATATTCGACATGACAATTTCTACGCCTTCTTTGCGTGATAGGAGACCATCCGTGGAAAGGCAAAGATAGCGGAAGTCGCCGTTAGATAAAATGCCAATTGGTATCTAAAATACTTCGAACTTAGGCAGCTTGAGAAGCATTGGCCAAGCGGGAGTCCTGTACGTTGCTTGCCAACTGATTCACCGTGTTGACAAGTTTGGGAAAGACGGCTTTCCAGGGCTCATTTTTTACGGTGATATTCGGTTCAGACTCCCAGCCACGATCATTTTCGAAGTCCACGATCTGCTGTTGGAGATCGGATGGATTGTCGAGCGAAAAGAAGTTGGCTCCACTGCCAGCAACTTCGCGAAATATCGGTATATCGCTCGCAAATACATGCAAGCCATGGTGTTGTGCCTCGACGATCGGCAGGCCAAAACCTTCAGCTTTGGAAGAGAAGAGGAAGGCCTTGCTTTTCTGATAGATGTAATTCAGAGCATCGTCGTTGATATTGTTTAGCAAATGGAGACGTTTGCCAGCTTCAGGATGATTGGCAATTCGCTCGATCAAGTCGTCGCATTTCCAGCCGACGCGACCAACAAGTGCTAGCGAGACATCTTGGCCTTCATTCCAGAGAAGCTCGAAGGCATCGAGGAGGTAGTGATGGTTTTTGCGAATCTCGATTGTCGAGACCATCAAATACGGAGCTTTCGCACGATCAGAAAAGAGCTTACGGACGTTAGCAGGAACGCGCGAATAAGTAATTGGATTGATCGGACGAATATCACAACCCAAGCGAACATGGCCGACATGTGATTTGTCGAGCGCGGCGTTCTGTTCCTGAGCGAAAAGCCATAAATCGTCTTCGGCAGCTTGAGCATCTCCTAGAAAGAAATCAATCGAATGCACAAGCCGTTCGGCCCAGTTGGTGAATGTATTGCGTAGCCCTTCGTCAAAAAACTCGGGATACCGAATCGGGATGAGGTCATGGACCATCGCTCCGACAAGAGCCCCGTTCAGTCGAGCGTCGTGAATCGTATCGAACATCTCTGGCAAATCCCACCAGGAATCCGGCATCAAGATCACGTCCCCAGGGCCTGGGTTCACAGCTACGGGTTTAGGACGCATCTTCCGAAGCATATTTCTTGCCGCACGATCGATCGTCCGTGGGTAAAGAAGCTTTCGGATTCTCGTGCCTAATTTGTTCAATGCCAGTCGCGAAGAAGTACCGAGCATATCGGGGACAAGGTTCTGGCAGAAAGTAGTCCAGTCTGTTCTTGATTTGCGGTATCCGCGTGCCGCACACCACCGATCAACGTGTACGAACTGCCCGTTAAGATTGACAACCGGAAGGCATTCGACTTTGGATTCCGGATTCGCAGAATACGCTAACGACTCTCGAGCCAGGCTGCGAACAACACGCTGAATCCCGGTGTGATAATCTTGCGAAGCGGTATGGGTAATGTCGATAAGTAGCCGACGCATCGAAGTGTTCATCCGTAAACTCAATCCGTTTTTGCCACACAAGTTTCTGTCCGAGAAACGGCAAAGGTGAACTTAGCAGACCGAGGATTAGGGAAAAAGACCAAACCTTTTCCCTGCAAGCGAGTTAGAAATGCTCTGCGGCAGGTGAGCTCGAAAGATTCCGCCAGACATGTTCAGACATGCAGGTCGTGGCTTAAGCCCTTGCAGGCAAACTGTTTAGGTTTGGTGGCAAGGGCTGTTCCGCGAGTGTCGGTCTTGGTTAGCTGCTAAACCGCTCGACCAGCGAGAATACCATCCGCCCTGAAAGCAGGACTGCGATAATCAGCGAGCAGGTCGCGATAGTGCATGCCGGGACTTTCAGCTTGGTGGGCGGAAGCTTCATCGCCAGGAAGAGCATCGCAAAAGCGAGCAGCGGGACACCGATTACGGTGAGCGCCTGAGCGAAGACGATCAGGGAGACGCTGGAAAGCCCTAGCCAATTGATCGCGATGGCAAACAGCATGCCCACGCTCAGGCCGACCACCGTCAGGGCCTTCACAGGCTGATCTTTCACACTAGCGGACATCCCTAGGCTATCGCTCAAGGCCGTTCCGCCGATCAACGCATTGACCAATAGCGAACTAAACGCACCGGCAGAGATCCCAATGCAGAACATGAACTTGGCTCTCGGTCCGATCAGCGGCTCCAGTTGTTTGGCAACGTCGGTGATGCTGGTCAGTTGGGCTCCTTGCAGGACTGCAGCGGAAGTCACCATGATCATGAAGCTGATTCCCCCGAGTACGGCGATACCAACGATTGCGTCGACGATGCCATTGGCCAGGTTATCCCGCGACCAGTTTTTTTCACGCACACCATAGATTTGATAGA
The DNA here is from genome assembly GCF_013618625.1 of Bremerella alba. Classification (NCBI taxonomy): domain Bacteria; kingdom Pseudomonadati; phylum Planctomycetota; class Planctomycetia; order Pirellulales; family Pirellulaceae; genus Bremerella; species Bremerella alba. Next base: position 197,752 of record NZ_JABRWO010000003.1, read on the forward strand.
ACGCTCCGGCGATGGAAAACGTGGTGCCAAACATTCCCAGCAGCATCACAATGTTATCGGAAGAGTCCTCGCCACCTGGTAATGAAGGGATAAGGCCACCGAGGATCTTGGAGATCGACGGCTGAACGACCGCCAGATTCACCACGAACCCCAGCAGCATGATCCCGACCATAACCATCATCATCTTTTCAATAAATCGGTAGGGAGTGCTACTGCCATACAGTGCCCACACCAAGCCAGCATTAACCAAAACGATGGCGAGCAGCGAAATCCACCAGGCCGAAGCACCCGTTCCGGCACTCTCGGTCGCGATGTTAATCACATCGATGATGGCCAAGTTGTTCGTAAATTGAAAACAGCTAGTGATCAGGAAGAAGACGATACCAATCACTACAGAAACGGGCCGACCTAGTCGGTTGGCGATTTCCGAGAACGGCGTCCGCTCGAAGCTTGTACCGATGATCGCTGCCAGAAAAACGGTGAGCGCCATGAATACCGAGGCCAATGCTAGGACCCAGATCATGCTGTAACCGTAGACCGCACCCACCTTCGAGTTCGATAAGATGCTACCTGGCCCAAGGACCACCGAGGCGACAACAATTGCCGGACCAATTGCTTTGACAATTCTCAGGAAGGAAAGTTGCTTCTGGCTCTCGGCCGCCGCTTCTGACATAGGACTAACTAGCTTTCATGCGAATAGATCGGCGGTGAAGCAGTATTCATCGCCGACCTAAAGTTGGATTCAGGGAGGGGGTGTTATTATGGCTGATCGAGGACGAAAGTTTCAAAGGGGAAAGTCAACGACATTGTCCCCGGGTTCGACGTCCACAGTAAGACCCGACTTGCGATCGCTGCTGAATTTCTCAGGCAGGATTGCCTCGACCGGCTTTTCAGGGCCGTGATCGATAAAAGCAGAGATCATAACGCGATGTTTTCCAAGAGGTACACCAGGACCGAACGCCTCGGTTCCGGCGACGTATGTTCCATCTTCTTGAATTTCTGCGTAGGCCGTAAGCGAGCCTTCTTTCTCCGGAATAAATACGATGGTTCCCGCTGGCAGGGTCTTACCGTTGTAGGTAACTGTTCCTGAGACCTGCCCCGTTTCAGGCCCTGCCTGACCACAACCGGTTAGAAGTGCCACCAAAAAGAGATAGGGAATTGTTGTCCAGATAAACCTTTTCATGACGTAATCACTTCACCGTAGGAAGAACAAACAGAAGAGAAGAAAAGAGATCGTCGTCCAAGCAAGGTTAGACGACGATCGTTGATAATCGAGCGTTACAGTTCTGAAACAACCTCTCCGTTGCTACGGGTGGCGGTCGCTTTAAGGGTATCCAGAGGCATCGTTTCCGTCAGGAACTTGACGCTTCCATCGCACATGACAAACATGGCCCCGCCAGGATGATGACTCGAGAACGGCGTCACATTGGTTCCATAGGAACCTGGGTAATTAATCGGGTAACGAACCATCTTGTGATCAATCAACAGTCGATCGGTATTAGAATAGGTAGTCGAACCCCACGTCCATGGCTTCAGGCCGCCAAACCCAGTGTTGCTGATCTTAGAAGTTTCGCCCAGGAGGAACGTGTTGGTCGTTCCGTCAGTAATATCGCCAAACCGAGTTCGGCTTTGAGGATAGATAATGCCTGACTTTGAATAACCATCCCCAGATGTGATGGCAGCGACGAAATCAGTATCTACTGAGCCTGAGTTACCCCGATAATGCAGACCGCCTTGGATATCTTGGTATGGAAAATTCGTCGTAACGGACTGGTCGGAAGAAAGTTCACCCAGTGGTGACGACGGACAGGTAATTCCCGGTACGGCGCCAAAAATCGGATTGTCTTGATTATGACTGCGGTAAGGACTACGCGTCATCATGTAGTCCTTACTGATCGCTTCCATTGCTTCGTAACGAGTACCTTGCTCGATGAAGGGGAAAATCCGAGGGACCCAACCCACGGCGTAGAACTGCCACGAAGTATCTCCGCCGGTCATGAATCGCCCGTAGGTGTCGTGGTAGTTATGAAATGCCAAGCCCAACTGCTTTAAGTTATTGCTGCATTGCATGCGTCGGGCAGCCTCGCGAGCCTGTTGAACGGCCGGCAAAAGCAAAGCAATCAGCACGCCAATAATAGCGATAACCACCAGAAGCTCTACAAGCGTGAATCCGCGTTTTCGATTCATAGTGAAACCTTAAATAGGGAAGGAAGAGAGCTGACTTTGCAGTACAAAAGGCACATGATGTCAGCTGATATCACACTGTCCAAAAAAAAGCATGAAGAAATTTGAAAAGGGCAGTCGTGACCGTGTTCTCGATTCATTCATACTGTATGCCTGAACCCTTAACGCAAAGGGTGCGCCACAAACGTGCGAATCAAACAAACCAACGCGACTTTCACCCTAAACAGATGAATTTGGCGAGAAACGGTTCAAAAAAAAGGAGACGAGGTACTATTTGGGGGCTTGGGACCATGCCCATGATTTCAACGAGGCATGCTGTAAATCGCTCAAAAATTGAGCGGGAAAAGCTTGCTATCGTCGATTCCACCCGTCAAAATGATATCAGCTGACATCATGTTAGCCAAGAGAAAAATTCTGTTGCGATACATTTTCTGACAGAAACTTCAAAGGGAAGAAGCTCGGTTCAATGGCCAGTAGCATCACCGTAAAGATTGACCAGCATGATAAGCGAGTTGTACGTTTATTTTGTTAGGTTGACTTCACCGGAAATGGTGTCAAGATGATGTCACGAGGCATCATTGTCGAAAGTCAATCGCCCGGCCTCGTCCATGGTGGCTCAAGATAGTCGTAGTTAGGAAGCGCAAACATACCCATGAAACTCGAAGTCTTAGAAGATGCAAAGCATTTAGGTGTTGCGGCTGCTCGGCGTGGTGCAGAATCGCTGCGAAAAGCACTTGCCGAAAATGGTCAGGCAAACATTATCGTCGCGACCGGGGCTTCCCAATTCGAGACGTTGTCGGCCTTGATTGCCGAGCCGAACATTGACTGGAGCCGTGTCACGGGATTTCATCTGGACGAGTACCTTGGACTTGATGATCAGCATCCCGCTTCGTTTTGCCGTTACTTACGAGAGCGTTTCGTCGACCAAGTTCCACTGAAGCAGTTTCACTATGTGAATGGGATCAGTAGTGTTCCGCATCAGGTCTGTCAGCAGCTAGGCCAATTGATCCAAACACATCCTATCGATGTTGCGTTTGTGGGGATTGGAGAGAACGGGCACCTGGCATTTAATGATCCGCCGGCAGACTTCGAGACCAATAATCCTTATTTGGTGGTCGATCTAGACGAAGCTTGTCGAAAGCAGCAAGCCGGTGAAGGCTGGTTTGCCTCGATCAACGATGTGCCGACGCAAGCGATCAGCATGTCTTGTCGTCAGATACTGAAATCAAAGACAATCATTTGTAGTGTTCCCGACCAGCGCAAAGCGAAAGCTGTGCAAAGCAGCTTAGAGGGAATCGTTACTCCGGAAGTGCCCGCCTCGATATTACAGACACATGAGGATACGACTTTGTTTGTTGACAAGTCTGCCGCCTCGCTACTTACCTCATCGACTTTATCTGACTAGAACGCCAGGAGCCTCATGTCTATTCCGAAATACGTCGATCTGCAGATCAATGGCTACTTTGGTGTCGATTTTAATCAAGACGACATCTCAGTAGAGGATCTTCAATCTGCTTGTGCCGCGCTAGAAGTGGATGGTGTCGAGCAAGTACTGGTAACCGTCATCACGGAAGATATCGTGAAGATGGCTTCTCGAATTCGTCGACTTGTCGAACTTCGCAGCGAGGATCCGCTCATTCGACGCATGATCGCAGGGATTCATGTCGAAGGGCCATTTATCAGTACGGAAGCCGGCTATGTGGGGGCGCATCCGGTTTATGCAGCCAAGCAGACCGTCTGGTCGGAAATGGATACGCTTCTCGAGGCGGCCGATGGTCTTGTGCGAATTGTTACGCTGGCACCTGAGCAAGATCCGACGCAAGAGGTTACGCGGCGTCTTGCTGACCAAGGGATCATCGTTTCTGCTGGGCACACGAACGCTTCGCTGAATGATCTCGACGCTGCGATCGACGCAGGGCTTTCCATGTTCACGCATTTGGGAAATGGCTGCCCGCGGATGATGGATCGGCACGACAACATCATTCAGCGGGTTTTAAGTCGATCTGAAAACCTTCAGATTGGACTTATTGCGGATGGGGCTCATGTTCCATTTTTTGCTTTGAAGAACTACCTCGACATCATTGGTATCGATCGGGCATTCGTGGTTTCTGATGCGATTTCTGCTGCTGGCTGCGGCCCCGGTGTCTATCCGTTGGGCGATCAAGAGGTGACCGTTGGTGCCGACGGGGTCCCTCGTGCCGAGGATGATAGCCACCTGGTTGGCTCGGCTACTACCATGCAGCAGATGGCCGAAAACCTTCAACGCCGATTGGGGCTGACCGCGACCGAGGTACGGCGTCTTACTTATACCAACCCGTTGAAGCAGCTAGGAACCTGTGAAAAGGTGGTCCCGCAGCGTGTCAGTACTCCGTCGAAGAGCAATGGGCACCAAGCGACAACGACTTAGCTTGGCTAGGTCGACTCGCGGACGATCAACTGTGGTCGAATGACCCGTAGGCGTTTCGATGGAGAAATGGTGCCGGCGATGGTTTCTTCGACCAAATTCAATGCCTGCTTGGCATACTCTTTGTGACACTGGTCGATAGTCGTCAGTCCCGGTTCAATCACATCGGCGATATCTAGATTATCGTAGCCGGTGACCGCTACGTCTTTAGGGACTGTGTACCCGTGCCGTTCAAGTCCTTGGATAAGGCGAACGGCCCATTCGTCATTCGAGGCAATAATGGCGTCGGCATGATTGGTAACGACTAGTTTCTGGATGCAGTCGTCAATCGCCTCACGAGACGGTTTTTGAGTCGCTTCGGGGTTTGTCCAGATAAGCGAATTCGTCGCAGAAAGTTTGCGACGTTTGATATTATCTTTCCAGGCCTCGCTTCGGATCGACATCAGTTGATCGGAAGGGGACCAGAGTTGAATCGCGATCTTCTTGCGTCCGCGGTCAGCCAGGTGATCGACCAGTTGCGATATCGCGGAGGATGTCTCAACACGAACGCAGGGCTGTGATTTGAGAATGGGAGACGAGTGCAGAATAATGTTGTCGCGGCCGCGAAAGACTTTCTTCAGCTTGGGGCGGAAGTCATGCATGACGTCAAACATGCATAGAATCGCATCCATACCATGATCGGTGAAGTCATCTAGGTAGGTTTTGATTTCATCGGGATCATGATGTGCCTGGCCGATCATCAATCGATAGCCGCGTGTATGTGCTTCAGCTTCAATGGCGGCCAGACGCGCGGAGAAGACCGCCATATTCACCGTATCTAAGACGACGCCGATGATCTTGGTGGGCATGCCGCGTAGTCGCTGCGCGGCTCGGTTGGGACGGTATTCGAGTTCGGCCGCGATCTTGAGAACCTTCTCGCGGGTAGCTTCAGAGACACGAACGCAATCCGCTCCTGAGTTATTTAAGATGTGCCCCACCGCCGCTCGGGAGACCCCAGCTTTGTTGGCGATGTCGAGGAGGCGGACTTTCCGTGGTTCTTGGGCCATGGTTTTCGTTCATCTGCAAGGACGGTCGATCGGTCTTGTGAAGGACAGAGCGACCGCCACTAAGGACTTGGCAATTTGTCAAGCTTTCCAGAATACGGAAAACAACGGCACTGAATCAAGTCCTGCAGATTGAACGATGCCAGGAGCTTTAAACGTTCTCAGGCACGATAAACGGGGCACGGTACTCACGTTTAAGTAGTCCGTTGGCCTTTTCGTCTTGAGGGAACGTCTCGGTTTTCGGGTCAATTTGCAGCGTTTTTCCGAGTTGAACGTGGGCCGAGGCGACATCGACCCCGTTGGCGGCCAAGTGCGATTGCATGCGACCGACGGCCTCGTTAACAAGTGGTTGCTCTTGAGTACGTTCCGGAAGAGATTTCAGGGAAATCGTGTCACTAACCTTATGCGAGATGTTTCCGAGGTGGCAAAGCGCGGTTGAGAGATGTCCCGTACGGACGTCGCAGTTCAGGTCAGATGTCTTCCGCGACCGAACAGCTTTCACGAAGTTTTCTCGATGAAGCTGTCGCCCGCCGTCAGGCCCTGTGGTTCCTTTGATTTCTCGAATCGTCTTGCCTTGAGGGTCAATGACCTTTCCCGTGTCGAAACCAACGTAGGTCGCTTCTTCCCCTTCGACGACGATTCCGTAACTGAGTCCCATGTGCTTGCAGGTGTCCTTCTTTCCGGTCGCTGTGGGCAGATCACGGATCTCGAAGGTGATCGGAGCTTGGGCGTATTCGTACCGTAGAAGATGCGTGTTCGGCGTTTGGCCGTTGTCATCCCACACATAGCGTCCGCCGACACTGGTGACGGCAGTCGGGAATTCTTCGGCACCGATCGACCAGCGACACAGATCGAGAATGTGTGGTCCGTTGTTGCCCAATTCCGCATTGCCGTATTCCCAGAACCAATGCCAATCGTAGTGATAATTGGCACGTTCCAGTTTCGTCGGGGCAGGGCCGCACCACTGATTGTGGTCGACAGTAGCTGGTGGTTGAAGAGCGGCGTCAGGACGTCCAATCGAATTGCGACGCGTTAAGTAAACTCCCTTGACCTGTTTGACTTTTCCCAACACGCCTTGCTGGATTTCTTGGAAGAAGTCTTTCAAGTGGGTAAAGCTTCGGCGTTGAATTCCGACTTGCACAATCCGATCATACTTCTTGGCTGCCTTTTCCATCTGCCCAGCTTCCCAGATGTTGTGGGAACAAGGCTTCTCGGTGTAAACGTCTTTGCCGGCCTGACAGCCCCAAACGGTACCGAGTCCATGCCAGTGATTGGGAACTGCCAAAACAACCGCATCAACATCTGGATCGTCAAATACCTGACGCATGTCGTTATACGTCTTTAGCTTGCGGTTGAACTTCTTTTGGAATTCCTCCGCTCGCTTGCCCAGGACCGCACTATCGACATCGCAAGCACCCACGACACGAACCCCAGAGACCTCAGGAAAGCCGTTCAGGTGAGTTCGGCCAATTCCGTTCAGGCCAATCACGACGACACGTAGCTCGTCGTTGGCCGAGGCGAACGCGGAAGGTGTGGACATCGAGGTCACGGCAGTTGCAGATGCAGCAGCAAGGAACTGGCGTCGATTCAAGGAAAGCATATGAGTACCTATTGGGCAAAGCTTGAATTGTGAGGGAAGGAAGTGCAGAGTCGCGTGCGTGCTATTTCTTGTCGCTTAAAAGGCGATCCAAAGAAATGGCTTCTCCATCGGCATCGCGGCTCATGTCCGCAGCCGTCATAAAGGCGACAATTTCCAACGTCTCTGCTGGCGAAATAGGAGGCTCTTTTGTCTGAAAGAACTTTACGATCTCGACAACCAGTAAATTGTAGTTGGCGCGAATCTTGGTGAGCTCAATATTCTTTTTTCCGAAGACAACCACGCCGTATCCGTACGAACCATCTCGAATACCACGGAATGTTCCGACACGGCCATCTTCCCAAACGCCCGTGACGATCTCGACCCCTTCGGCTTGCGTGCGCTGCACGCTTTTGCATCCAGGTCCCATGACGGTAAAGAGGGTTTCCACCCCATGGATGCCATACCAGAACAGGTCGGGGTGGGTTGGATCCAATTTGCATGGGCTATAGGCAACGCAGCCAACGACGTCCTCTTTCTTCAGGTCGATCACTTCCTGGCAGTACCGGAGGGTCGAAGAAGAGAAGAATGGAGTGCCTGTCTTTTCCGACAATGCAATTAGCTGCTTGGCTTCTTCAAGAGAAGCCGTGATCGGCTTGTCGACGAAAATCGGAATGCCGGCTTCAAGGACAGGCGTGGCTTGTGCCAGGTGCACTCGCCCGTCGACGCTGTTCATAATCACTGCATCGACCTTCTTGAGCAAAGCATCGATAGAAGGAACGATCTCGATCCCCATGTCTTGGATCTGTTTGGTGAACCCTTCGATTCGATCGGCACTGGTAGGCAGGTCGGGACTTCCACCCGGAAACGCAGCTACAACAGTGGCTTTCTGCAATTCGGGGGAAGAATCCTTGGCGTTGATCGTCTTGGCGAAAGCAACGGCGTGCGAACTGTCGAGTCCGATCAACCCGATCCGTATTGTCTCGGCCGCATTTGCTGAATTGTGTGCAAACAAACTAGCCATTAAGCAAACGACCGTGGTGATAACGAGCGAAATTCTCACGGGCAAAGCCTTTGATAGGAGGGAGGCAGGAACGCTTGGCTAGAAAACCAAGCGTCGAATACATCAAATCTATCCTGCTAAGATACCACGTGACATCATGTGAGTAAAGCTTTTTCTTGCCAAGGTCCTTGGATCAGCAGGGTGCCGCTCTTATGGGTTGCGTTGGCCCTGCAAGTGAAAAGAGGCGGTAGATACGCTTCCCCCGTAGCTACTGGGAGTGCCAGCACAGTAAGGACTTAAACTCGTAAGAAAGGCTGTTCTGGTCGTAGGAATCGGAAAATCTTTTCGCATGCACCCGATATTCTGGGGGAACACAGATGAAATCGCTACCGAACCGCGATCGGACGCGCCGATGGCAACTCTTGTACAGGCTTTAGTGATTCTTCTGACGGAATCTTCTTTGACAAGGCAGGGCAGTGTCTATTCTCTCTCATCCTATTCGAATTGTACTGGTAGTAATTGGAGTTCTGGCATCTGGCGCCATGGTGCACGGGCAAGGTATTGCCGTGACAGGGGTTGGTCCAGTGAATCGGTCGATGGGGGGGGCTGGTACGGCCGCACCGCTGGATGCGATCGGTGCACTCCATTGGAACCCTGCGTCGATCAGCTATCTCGAGCAGTCCGAGGTCTCGTTCGGCATGGAAGGTTTGCTGGCGGACATCGGGCTTTCATCGACGGTGGGTGGCAATACCCAGACAACTAATGGAGAGGCAGGCGTCGCGATTATTCCTGCAGTTGGCTGGGTTGATCATCTAGAGGGGACTCCATTAACCATTGGAATGGGCGTCTATGGGATTGGTGGTTTCCGGAATAATATGCCGGTCGATGCGAGCAATCCTCTTTTGGCGTCGAGTCCAATATTTGCCGATGCTGAAATCATGCAGATCGCTCCCACGATGTCACTTCGTTTGGGTGAATGCTGGTCGATCGGTGTCGCTCCAACGATTACCGCTGCCCGCATGCAGTTCGATCCTCTCGGGCCTTCGGCAATTACACCCACAAGCACGGTAGGTTCGGGCAATCGGGTTCATTGGGGTGGAGGTATCCAAGGTGGGATCTACTATGCCAGTCCCAGTTGCTGGCGAGCCGGTTTCACGATTAAGAGCACGCAATGGTTTGAGCAGTTCCGTTTCTTTACGCCGTCGGGGGTCGTCCGGTTTGATCTCGATTATCCGATGATTCTTTCCAGTGGTTTGGCCTATTACGGCTGGGATCGCTGGGTCTTCGCCGCAGACGCACGGTATTTCGATTATGCCAATACTCAGGGTTTTAGCGATCTTGGATGGCAAAATGTGTTTGCCGGTGCGATCGGAACGCAATACCAACTCAACGACCTTTGGAAGTTGCGGGCTGGCTATAACTTCAACCAGAACCCGATTGGCTCGGAAGATGTTTATACGAATATCTCTAGCCCGCTGATTCAAACGCACAACATCGCACTAGGAGCAGGGTGTTTGCTGACCGATGGCGTCGAATTGAATCTTGCTTATGTGTATCTTGTCGATTCAGCGGTCTCTGGGCCTGCTCCATCGCCGCCGTTCGGTGCCAACGATACCATCTCGCATAACATCAGCGCACACTCATTAGTGATGGGTGTCCAGATTCGGTATTAGCAAACGACAGGGAAATCCTCATATTGCGAGTTCGGTTTTCGTAGTAACCGAAGCAGGTTTGCGGGTTCTCCTAAAAGTAACGACAATTCGCCCGCCAATGACCGAACGTTTTGACCTTCGGGGAAATGTAACCTATCTTTCGTAAGATAATCCCATTTTTGCATGCTGAACCCTTTCTCGCTGCATATAGGTTACGTCCCGGAGAGACAGTTGATGAGCTTGCCACAGTCGCACGCGCCGACTGACGAACAGTCGATCAATTGGGAAACATTGAAAACACGCTGTATTGGTCGTCTCGATCTGGTCGAGAAGGCGCTACATCGCTTTCAAGGTTCCCTGGCGGACGATCTACAATCGTTGGAAGAAGCCATAGAAACGCTCGATTCAGAAGAAGTTGCTCGGATTGCACATCGCATTAAGGGAACATCCTTGACCGTTTCTGCTGATCGTCTGGCAGGGTTCGCAATGAACTTAGAGAGACAGGCGGAAGAAGACTCAAGCTACGACGAAGAATCTCTTGCTGATATTCGTGACGAATGTTGCCGACTGAGCCAGCTCATCTCGCAGCAAAGGTCCGGGGGAAGTCAATGATCGTTCACGACCGCGATACCAGCCAGGCACCTATTTTATTGGTCGATGATGATCCGTCGTGCCTGGGCATGTTAAGCGATGTTCTGGGCGCGTTAGGAATCCCTGTAGAAACAGCCCGAGATGGGAACGAAGCCCTGGAGATGATCTATCAGGGGGATTTTCGGATTGTTCTTTCCGATTGGCAAATGCCTGGGATGTCTGGCGTCGAACTATGTCGTCGAGTTCGTCAACGACCGCTGAGCGGATATGTTTACTTCATTCTGCTGACATCGCTTGATCGGCAGCACAACCTGGTAAGCGGATTACGGGCCGGTGCAGACGACTTTATTACAAAGCCATTTGACCCTGAAGAGCTTCACATTCGGCTTCGTGCGGCAAATCGAATTGTGTCTCTGGAAAGCCGGAATGTTATCATCTTCGCGCTGGCCAAATTAGCCGAGTCACGCGATCCCGAAACAGGGGCACACCTTGAAAGAATGCGAGAATACTCGCGTCTTCTGGCCGAGGATCTCTCGCATCAGGCGAAGTACGCCGATATCGTCGATGCCGACTATGTAAGGACGATTTACCTTACGAGTCCTTTGCACGATATCGGAAAAGTCGGAATCCCGGATCATGTGCTGCTTAAACCGGGCAAGCTGACAAAGGAAGAATTCGAGATTATGAAGCAGCATTCATTGGTGGGTTTCCACACGTTGGATGCCGCCGTGCGAGAACAGCCTGAGGCAGCCTACTTGCGTTTCGCGCGTGATATTGCCTGTTCACATCACGAAAAATACGACGGCAGTGGCTATCCTTACGGTCTCAAAGGAGAAGAAATTCCTCTGTGTGGCCGTATCGTCGCCGTTGCCGATGTGTATGATGCCCTGACAACCGCACGCGTGTACAAGGAAGCTTTCAGTCACGAAAAAGCTTGCCAAATCATTCTCGAGGGGCGCGGGGCCCACTTTGATCCTGACATTGTCGACGCCTTCTTCCGCCATGAAGAAGAGATCGTCGACATTAATCAGCGATTAAATGACGCCTTGGTTTATCCAGAGCTCCCCCAGATGTCGCCTGGCGTTTTGTATCCCAACGGGCAGGTTCCAGCCGCCAATTAGTTTTCGACGACTTTGCCATTTTTGGCAATCCGCCCAGAGCGAGATGGACGCGATACTTCGGCAGGATCCAGACGTCGAATACAGTCCGGTGCACGATGACTTGCGTAATTGACAATGATCTCTGTGCGATCTCGAGTTAGTTCCATCTTGGCCGTGTTAAAGCCTGCCATTTCGTAAATATTTAACACGTCCTCTACCGTTCTTTGATAGAAGAACCAGTCTAAATGCCATTGATAGGGGGTTTCGTCGTACTGATCTGTGTCCTTAAAGGCAATTACAAGAGCACCACCATCCGATAAGGTCTCGCCAAGCCCACTAAAGATGCCTACTAGATGCTCGTCGGTAAGATAGTCTGCCAAACCAACACTATAGATAATATCAAACGTTCCATATTTCGACTTGGTTGCCTCGGCGTTGCGCGCTCGCATGGCATTAAAGCGAACTGGCTTGAGGGTGGTCGAAGGTGGAAGCTGCGAAGCGACCTTAGCTTCAATGTACTCTAAAGCGACTGGATCATTATCCATCGCAACCACTTCTATGTTGCGACCCTCAAACTCAGGCCAATCCAAAAACTCGCGACACGGACCACACGCGATATCCATGATTCTAAGGTCCCCCTCGCGCGAGGTAATCTCGTTGAGAAGATACTCGCGAACCATGTCCTTGCGTCCGCGAACGGCATTGGCAAGTGGCAATTCCGAGATACATAGGTCGATATAGGCCCCTATACCGCGGGCAGGCGTTTCTTCCTCGTACAGCTTGACGAGCATTTCGTAATCCCCAGCAAAGCCGCTGGGCTTGGTTCTTGCACGATTTCCGATCCAGCTTTGAGAAAACCAGGGCGAGGTCTCCTCGCGGAAGCGCGCCTGAACTTCTTTGATCAGGTCTGGCTCACTCTCGTGGGCGCGTTCAAATGCGCGACAGGACTCTTGAGATTGCTTGAAGGCGGCGAGCGTCCGTTGATGAAACTCATCGTTGTGTTGCGGGATGGCGTCCTTGTCGATCTCGCTTTCAAGTTGAGTTAGCTGACGCTTGAATTCCGCCACGTCCTTTGAGAAGAATTCGATCACACTTGGTAGTCTTGAATTTATCGAATCATTCGATTGTATCATGGCTATATCCTAAAACTCAGGTCCTGAAATTTGCATATTTCGCCGCAACAAAATGAATGCGGCATGACTTGGGACTACATCAGAATAAGTAAGGCGCGGAAAATCAACCAAGAAAGTTGCTATTTAGACATAAGGGGGGGTGTGCTTGCGTAAGATCCATCAATTATATGCCCCTTATGACCCATACGCATTGCGCAATAAGCGCTTTAAGAGCTTCGGTCCGTCTAGTGGCTTTAAAGAAAGCTATGGTTTAGCTGATTTCGTGCGCAAAATTTGTGCGCGGATCTGACCTTGAAGGGTGCAGCATTCTCTCTGGATAGCAGGGATCGAAATGGCATTGGTGGAGATGGGGTTTCCAAACCGTCAAAAGCTGGAACGATTCCATAGATGAGAACAATAGAAAACCATGGTGGAACGAGAAGCGGGAACAAAAGTTTCCCCTGCGGAAGTTAGATGGGAAGCGCCGGAAGAGATTCTCGCGCGTTATGAAATCAACGCATCCAGCGGTGATTCTCCCTTGGTGCGAACTTATTGGGGAAATGATCGCGAGACGGGTGACGGCGTCAAAATCAAAGTCATCGAACTGAAGTCCGTGACCTCAGGTACCCGTGCGCGCATCGAGTTCGAAGCATCTATCCGCCGGGAACATCCTAATGACCACCTCGTTCCGGTGCTTGATTTCGTTCGGACGAACACGGAATTCTACGTGGTAATGCCCTGGAACGATGAGGTGTCACTCAGTCAAAAGCTGGCTTCCACCCCGATTTCCGTTGAAGAGACCATTCAGCTTGGCAAGGACCTCTTCACTGCACTAGATTCACTTCATCGACGCGGTTCACTTCATCGTGATGTGACTCCTTCAAGCATGACTGTGCGCACACAAAGTGGGTCGACGAAATCGATTAGCGGTGTGTATTTAGGAGGATTTGGCACTGTCAAACGATTTCATCCTGATCAAATCTTTGGCGAACGTGAATGTGAGACCGTTTCTTACATGTCGCCCGAAGAGGCAGGCTCGATTGATAAGGACGTTGGGCCCCCGTCCGATTTGTATGCGGCGGGGATTCTGCTGTTCCGTTGTCTTGCGGGACGGCTTCCGTTTCAGGGACAAGGTGCCGGAGCAATCCTCTTTGAGCATCTGACGGCACCGGTTCCTGATTTGCCCACCATCAATCCGGAAGTTCCGCGAGATTTGGACGAATTGGTCCAGAGGCTGCTTAGGAAAGATCCACACGATCGTTACCAACTGGCCAGCGCCGTGGTGGCCGACTTACTAGCGATTGAGGAATCGCTTGCTGCCGGTGATTCGGGCGCACACGTCGCGATCGGATCTAGCGATCGCCGCTGCACGTTGACCGAGCCGACGTTTGTTGGAAGAGAAGAAGAACTAAAACGACTCAATAATTTCATCCGCGAAACACGGCAGGGGAAATCCTCTGTGATGTTGGTCGAAGGGGAGTCTGGCCTGGGGAAAAGTCGCTTGATGGTAGAAGCCGTGCGAGTGGCTCGGCGCAACAATAATTGGGTACTGCGTGGACAAGCGACAACGAATGTTGGCCAGCGTCCTTATCGGACGCTTGAAGGCATTGTTGATGGCTTTTTATCGGTGGCCCAGAAAGATAAAGACCTCGTAGACCGAGTGCAGGAGCACGTCGGAGATATGGCGGATGCGCTGGTCGCCGCTTTGCCATCGCTAGGAGCCGTTCTTCGCCCAACGAACCGGATTACCGAACAATCGCCCGCCGCTTTTGGCGAAAACAGAACGATCGACTCATTAATCCGATTTCTCGGAGCGTTAGGAAGTCGAGATCGTCCAGCCGTTATCATTTTAGACGATTGCCAGTGGGCCGATGCGTTGACCTATAGCTTGATTCGACGCTGGCACACCCAGTCGCGACAAGCGGAACGGCAAAGCGCTCTGATCTGCTCGTTTCGAAGCGAAGAAGTGGGGGATGATCATGCCTTGCGTGCCATCCCGAGATGTCATCATATTAGTTTGTTGACCTTGCGCAAGGACGAGATCCAGCAGCTGGCCGAGTCGATGGCCGGATCATTGCCGCCGGAAGCTGTCGAAGTCGTGACCCGATTGGCCAGCGGTAGTCCGTTTATGGCCTCTGCCGTATTGCGTGGCTTGGTCGAATCGGGGGCATTGGTCGCAGAAGACGGTTCCTGGCAAGTCGATCAGAGAGCCATCCGCGATATTCAATCTTCGCAAGAGGCAGCCTCCTTTCTGACGCATCGAATCGAGATGCTTCCTGATGAAACGAGAGATTTGCTCTCCGTGGGAGCATTGGTCGGCAAAGAATTCAGCCTGGATACGGCTGCGGCATTGGCCAGGCTGACGCTGCCAGACGCTGTGGCCGCATTGCTTCATGCCAAAGATCGCAACCTAATCTGGGAACGCGCCGATGGTGGTCAATTCGTTTTTGTGCACGATAAGATTCGCAGTTCATTGCTGGATCGACTCGACCCAAGCGAACAGAAGCAATTGCATCTTCGAGCCGCATTGCACTTACAGGAACATAGTCCATCACGCGTTTCCGAGATAGCGTACCATCTGGACGAAGCAGGCGCCTCGGAAACGGCTCTCGGCTACGCCCTGCAAGCTGCTGAACAGGCACGCAGCCAATTCTCGCTGGAAGTCGCGGAACGGCAGTATCGGATTGCTCAAAAGGGAGCCGAAAACCAACCGAAATCGATCCGCTTTCGGATTGCTCAGGGACTCGGCGATTCGTTGATGCTTCGGGGGCAGTATCCCGAAGCGGCACCTCAATTCGAGCTCGCGGCCGAACTCGCCGAAGGGGATCTCGATCGCGCCAAGATACAGAGCAAGTTGGCCGAATTGTCGTTCAAGCGTGGGGACATGGAAGCCGCGACCAAAGGCTTCGAAACGGCACTCCGTAGCCTGGGATGCATCGTTCCACGTAATCGTGTTCTGGGAATGAGCATCTTGATGTGGGAAGCTCTCAAGCAGATCTTGCATTCCTGCATTCCGAAGCTGATGTTACAAAGAAAGCGACGGCCGCCCAATGACTCGGAACGCCTGGCGATTCAGTTATTTGCCTTGCTGGCACACGGATGTTGGTACTGTCGAAGCAAGTTAGAGTGTTTGTCGGCTCACCTGCGTGGACTGAACTACGCAGAAGAGTTCTTACCTAGTCCAGAGTTAGCGAGCGCCTATTCGCTGCATGCCCCTGTGGCGTGTTTGATTCCGATGTTCAAGCGAGCAATTACATACGCTCAACGATCGCTTGCTCTGCGGAAGGAATTCGACGATGTCTGGGGGCAAGGGCAGTCGCTCAACTATTACAGTTGCTCTCTCTACGCGGCTGGCCGATATCGAGAATGTATCGAGAAAGGACGAGAAGCGATCCAGCTGTTGGAACGCACCGGGGACTACTGGCAAGTTCACATCGCCAGGTATCAAGTGGCCGCGTCGCTATATCACCTGGGCAACTTCCGAGAAGCGATTGCTGAAGCAAAGAACAATCATCGCTCTGGCGTAGAGTTAGGAGACGAGCAAGCATCTGGAATCATTCTCGATGTTTGGGCGCGAACAACTCTTGGTAATATCCCCGATTCGCTCTTCGAGGCCGAACTCGCCAGGTCGCGTCACGATGCCCAGGGAAGGACTCAGCTTTATATTGCGGTGGGCATTCGCGATTTATTTCAAGGTAAGATCGATTCGGCGATTTCCTCGCTGGAACAAGCGGTTGAAACGGCTGCCTCAGCGGGAATCCAGAATGCCTACACCACCCCTGCTTTGCCCTGGCTGGCCACGGCCATTCGAATGCAAGCGGAATCAACCCTCCCTCATGCGCCTGGACTGCGGAATGAACGACTCGCTGAAGCAGAGCAGATCGCGCTGCGCGCGATTGCGGCTGCCAAAGTGTGTCCGAATGATCTATCACGAGCCATTCGGGAACGCGCGTTAATTGCGGCTATGCGTGGGAACTATCGCAAGTCTCGTCACCTTTTCGACAAGGCTTTCGAAAAAGCAAAGCAATTAGGAGCAATCTACGAACAAGCACTCACGTTGCAGCACCGAAGTCAGGTGGGACAGTCGGCCAGATGGAAGGATGCAATTGATGATGAACGCGAGTCTCAGAGACTATTCGATGAGTTGACCATAGAGCAGGAAACTGAAAGCACTCGTGACTGTCAATTAGGAACACTGTCGCTGGTCGATCGATTCGATACGGTGCTGCACGTTGGTCGCCGAATCGCTTCGGCGCTCTCGACGGACAAGATCTATGAAGAGGCCTCGCTCGGAGCGACACGTCTACTGCGTGGAGAAAATAGCTTGTTGCTGGAATTCGATCGTGATGATCCCATGGCGGAACCGGCCTTGGTGCTTGGGGCCACCGATGTGCCGTTTGATAGAACAAACCTGCAGCGAGCGACCGAAGCCGGTCGGGCGATGACGTTTATCGAAACGAGCAATGAAGGGGAGTTGCCTCGTGATACAACCAATCCGCGTTCGGCGATTTATATACCTATATTCGTTCGGAATCGACTTTCCGCGTGTGTTTGTGTCACACATTCTCAAGTTGTTGGCCTGTTTGGAACTGATGAAGAACGTCTGGCCGACTTTGTGGGAACCATCGCTGGAGCGGCGTTAGAAAACGCTCAAGGCTTCATGGAGCTGACAAAGCTGAACACCACGCTAGAAGTTCGCGTTGCCGAACGAACGGCTGCCGCCGAAACGAGAGCCGCTGAGTTGGCACGATCGAACCTGCAATTGGAGCGAACCGCCAAGGAGTTGCGTCTGACCGAAGAAGAGCTACGCGTGGCGAAGGTTTCGGCCGAGACGGCCAACGATGCCAAGAGTCGATTTCTGGCCACTATGAGTCACGAAATACGCACGCCGCTCAACGGCATACTTGGCATGACCGAGTTGGCTCTGCGGACCCAGCTCACTTCGCAGCAGAGAAACTGCTTGACGGTGATCAATCAATCTGGCGATGCGTTGCTCAGCCTGCTCAACGATATCCTTGACGTGTCGAAGATCGAAGCCGGAAAGATGCAGTTGGAATCGATTCCGATCCAGCCACAAGGCGTGGTAACTTCGGCCGTGCGACCCTTAGCTGTGAACGCCGCTAAGAAAGGGCTGGAACTGCTCTATCGCATTGATCCGAACGTTCCTGAGTCGATCGAGGGTGATCCGTGCAGACTTCGTCAGGTCCTCATGAATTTGATCGGGAATGCGATTAAGTTCACCGATGAGGGGGAAGTGTTCATCGATTGTACGGTGGATTCGGATAAGGAAAGTCAGCAACTTCACATTTCCGTGCAAGATACTGGGCCAGGGATTCCGGAAGACAAGCTGGCGACTATCTTTGAATCTTTCGAGCAAAGCGACAGTTCGACGACGCGACGTTATGGAGGAACTGGGCTTGGACTGTCCATCTCAACGCAGATCGTGGCACTCATGAATGGAAAGCTATGGGTGGAAAGTAAATTCGGACAGGGAAGTAAGTTCCATGTTTCCATTCCACTGAATTCGATCCCGAATGAGACAGACAAATCGGTTCTGCCACTGTCCAACGAACAGGTCCTTCTCGTTTCGCAGCATCCTGCTTCCCAGAACCTTTATCAAGAAATTCTTGAGCATGCAGGCGCCCATTGTGTCCAAGTGACAATTGAAGAAGCCCTCCGGAGGGGCCGCGAATCCGTTGACTCTGGAACCTTCGATTGCCCTATATTGATACTCGATTGGGAGACGGGATCCGACAAATTAGAACAATGGTTTCTGACACCGGATTCGATGGATTTATTGAACATACCGCACATGGTGCTCATTCCGCCCACAGGGCTCATACCAGAAATAGACCATTGTTCCTTGGCGACAGTTGCTAAACCGATTTCGGCCGGTGACCTGATTGAAGCGGTTCGAACGGCAAAGAATGCCTGTCTTGATTCTCATTGTTTTGAAACGCCAGTCCCGGCATCAGGAGGACGTTCGCTGCACATCCTGCTTGCTGACGATGCCCCCGTCAATCAGGAGGTTGCCTCAGGCATTCTCGACGTGTTTGGCCATACTTGCGAGATGGCCAACACCGGACGTCAGGCGTTTGAATGTTACCAACGCGGCAAGTTTGACTTGGTGCTCATGGATCTAGAGATGCCTGAGATGGATGGAGCTCAAGCGACCGACGCTATCCGCCAATGGGAACAGGAAAAGGGGCAACGTACGCCGATCATCGCGATGACGGCACATGCGCTCGATGGCGCACGAGAGAACTGTCTTGCCGCTGGGATGGACGACTATCTGTCTAAGCCTATCCAGCCAGAACGACTCAAACAATTGCTAGATGAAATTGCCGTGTCAGGGGATGTCTCCTCGGCGTAGTAAATATTCAGATGGCGAAACATAAAAGGCTCGTGCAGCTTGCCGCTAAGCGATAATTCCCCGAACGACACGTGCTGGTTCGACGCCAGTTAGACGCATGTCGAGCCCTTGGAATTTGACACTAAAGTGCTCGTGATCGATGCCCAGTAAGTGAAGCATGGTCGCGTGTAGATCGCGCACATGCACCACATTCTCGACGGCATGGTAGCCCAGGTCGTCGGTTGCCCCGTAGGTTGTCCCACCTTTGATCGGTCCGCCGGCCAGCCACATGCTGAAGCCTTTGATGTGATGGTCTCGGCCGACGTCTCCCTTACCGGTTTGCGACATGGGCGTGCGACCGAACTCGCCACCCCAGACGATCAGCGTATCTTCCAGCATGCCACGCTGTTTGAGATCGGTCAGCAAGGCGTACGTAGGTTTGTCGGTTAGGCCAGAGCAAATGTCCATGTATTTACTCAAGCCACCATGATGATCCCATCCACGGTGATAGAGATGGATAAACCGAACTCCACGTTCAGCAAGTCGGCGGGCCAGTAAACAGTTCGAGGCGAACGATCCATCACCAGGTTTCGCTCCGTACATGTCTAAAACGTGCTGCGGCTCGTCGGACATGTCTGTCAATTCAGGGACCGACATCTGCATACGGAAGGCCATTTCGTACGCCGCGATCCGACTGGAAATTTCAGGATCCCCGGCAGTGGCCTGATTCTGTCGATTCAACTGGCCAATTGCATCCACGAGATTACGCTGCTGGGAAGTGCTTACCCCGTTAGGATTGCGAACGTAATAGACGGGGTCACCCGTTGAGCTAAATTCCACTCCCTGATACCGGCTCGGTAAGAAACCGCTCGCCCACTGTCGAGAGGCAATCGGCTGAGGATTTCGCCCACCAACACTACTAAGGACAACAAATCCAGGCAGTTCGTCCGTTTCGCAACCGATACCATAATTGACCCAGGCCCCCATCGAGGGACGCCCACTGATTACGGTTCCCGTGTTCATGAAAGTATGGGCCGGATCGTGGTTGATTTGTTCAGTCACCATCGACCGCACGATACAGATGTCGTCGGCCATCTTGGAATGCCATGGCAGGTATTCACTGATCTCCTGCCCATTGGCGCCGTGCTGATGAAACTTGGCGATCGAGCCCAGACATTTCAGTTCCTTGCCTTGCAGCTGTGCGATCGGCTGACCTGCGGTATAGGAAGCTGGAAATGGCTGGCCATTCATCGCTGTCAACTTCGGCTTGTTGTCAAATGTTTCCAGGTGAGAAGGGCCGCCGGACATGCAAAGAAAAATAACACGCTTTACTTTTTGCGGAAGATTGGGCAGTCCAGGCTGCCCGGCAACGCCACCGCTACTATTGGTAGCTGAGAAGCCATCGCGCGCGAGAAGTGAACCCAGGGCGGCTGAGCCGAGGCCAACGCCGGATTGGGAAAGGAATGTACGGCGATTGAGTTGCATCGGGTGAAATTCAGACATGGCAAACTCAGTATCTTAGTTGCGGGTAATGAATTCATCGAGATTGAAGATCACACGAGCGACCTGAGTCCAGGCCGCCAATTCAGCGACTTCAATGGCATCGTCCGATGGCTTCAGGCCAACTTCCAGCAGTTTGGCTGCTGCATCGGTGTCGAGGCGATAAATCTCTCGGTTCTCTTTCAGGATCTGACTGAGAACTTGTTTCTCGTCAGAATCAGGTGTCCGTGAAAGTGCCAGCATGTAGGCTCGATTCAGGCGAGCTTCGTCGTCGTCGGCTTCGCTTGAAAGGATGCGCGTCGCGAACTCTCGGGCGGCTTCGATGTAAGTGGGGTCGTTCAGTAGTGCTAAAGCGGCCAAGGGGGTATTGGAACGAGGCCGCTCGACGGTGCATTCCTCGCGGCTCGGGGCATCAAAGGCCTTCAAGCTGGGATGAAGAAATTGACGCTGCCAATGGACATAAACGCCACGCCGCCATTGCTGTTGATTTTTGTCCTCTTGATACTTCCGTTGCGGGAAGTTCAGATGTCGGTAGTAACCATCTGGCTGATAAGGTTTAACGCTGGGACCGCCATATTCCAGGTTCAGCAGTCCACTTACGGCCAGAGCATTGTCGCGAACCATCTCCGCGGGCAAACGCTGTCTTGTTTGATGGCTATAGAACCGGTTGTAAGGATCACGTTCACGAATCTCAGCACTAGCGAAGGATGACTGCTTATAGGCTGCCGTCATGACCATCTTTTTGACCAGACGCTTAATGTCCCAACCGTTTTGATAAAAGTCGATGGCAAGGTGGTCTAGCAACTCGGGATGAACTGGGGGCTCGCCTTGGCCGCCAAAATCGCCGAGGCTAGCGGACAGCCCCACTCCGTATAGCAAGTACCAAATTCGATTCACAAACACTCGAGCGGTTAGTCCACCAGAGCCTTCCTTCGGATCGGTTAACCAATTTGCCAGATCAAGCCGATTGGCTCGATCTTGTTCCGTCTCGATATTGCCCATAAAAGTGGGGATCGCCGACGTGACCATTTCGCCACTGTCGTCGAGCCAGTTACCTCGTGGCAAGACGCGCATCGGACGTGGTTCAATTGCCTCGGTGACCATGGTCAAGCGAGCCGACTTATTGAGTTTGTCGATCTGCTTTAGCAATCGCTCTGATTGGGTTTGGTCGTCGCTGGGTACTTCGGCTAGTTGTGCCTGAAGCTTTGCTACCTGGGCACGTTCTCGTTGGGTAAGGACCTTGATTTCAGGAGGACGTTTCGTAGGAAGCGAATTCGTCCCTTTCTTGAAGTGTTGAGCTTCATTAACATCGGCGAAAAACGCTGCCAAGCTATAGAAGTCGGTGATTGTATAGGGATCGTATTTGTGCGTATGACACTGCGCACAGCCGACCGTAGCACCCATCCAAACTTGCGACACATTGCGAACGCGATCTGCCGCGTAAATTGCCAGGTATTCTTGTTCCTGAAGTCCCCCTTCATGCGTTGTTTGCAGAAGACGGTTGTAGCCTGAGGCTATCTTCTGGTCGATCGTACTGCCGGGTAACAGGTCTCCGGCAAGCTGTTCTCGTGTGAATTGATCGAACGGCACGTTGTCGTTGAACGCGTCCAAGACATAGTCGCGATAGGGAGAAATGTTGTGATCCTGATCTCCGTGATAGCCGACGGTATCGGCAAAGCGAACCAGGTCCAGCCAATAGACGGCCATGCGTTCACCGTAGCGATCTGAAGAGAGTAGGCGATCGACGACTTTCTCGTACGCGTCAGGCGATGGGTCATCACGGAAGGCGTTTACTTCGGCCGTTGTTGGTGGAAGCCCCGTGAGGTCGAACGTAAGGCGGCGTAGCAGCGTAACGTTGTCTGCTTCCGGTGACGGTTTAAGCCCTTCGGCTTCGAGCTTGGCCAATAGAAAATGGTCAATCTTACTTTCCGGCCAGTCTTTGGCTTGGACCTCGGGAAGAGGATGCGATTGCGGAGGAACGTACGCCCAGTGCTTTTCGTATCGGGCTCCCTCTTCGATCCAGCGTTTCAACGTGGCAACATCTTGGGGTGAAAGCTTCTTCCCGGAATCAACTGGCGGCATTAGGGAGTCAGGTTCGGCAATGATACGCTGAAAAAATTCACTCGACTCCACGTCACCGGGGACGATAGCGTAGTCTTTGGCCGCCACTTCTTCATCAAAGCGAAGATCTGCTTTGCGATGCTCTGGATCAGGACCATGGCAATAGAAGCAGTTTTCAGAAAGTATCGGCCGAACGTCGCGATTGTAGTCGAGCGGTTTTTCGGCCTTCGCTACGTGACCAGGCATCACGAGGAACAAGGCAGAGAGAAACGCGAACGTGCGGTAAAGGATGAGCTTCATGGCGGGTGGTCTACTAACAAGAAAGCGATTAGGTCTTAGGTGGGCCGGCGATGACTTCGTAATGGCGACGGATTTGGTCTTCATCTAGGGCTTTCTCATAGATGGCAACTTCATCTAGCAGCCCTTCGAGTTGTCGCATTGCGCGAACGGAATCAAGTTGTCCTAAAACAGCCGTATACGGCGAGGAGTCGTCGAAGTCGAGATCATCCAGATTCACCTGAAGTTGACCGTTGCAATACAAGCGAATCGCGTTGGTGGTTTTCACGACAACGATGTGCGTCCAAATGCCTGGCGTACAGGAATTAGGGCTAAATACATTCATGCCGCCGTCGTAGGTGGTTGGCGGGTAACGGTAAAGCATCCGAATCGTGGCAGGGCGGTGAACCACGTTGGTCTGATTGGCATACTCGATCACGCATAGGTGACTTTCCTTTTCAGGGTCGGCTTGGGTCACCGGAAGCAGCCCGAAAAAGGTTCCCCAGTGCATCCTATCGGTTCGCACCCAGAACTCAATCGAAAAATCGCGGCGATTAATCCCTTCGAGGGGCTCACTTAAGCCCAAATATCGTCCGTGATTGCTTTTGGAGAAACGAATGCGCCCGCCGCTGATCTCTAAGGAGCCATCGTTGCCTGAATGAATCTCGCCATGGTGATGATCGCCCATGTGGTTCATGACTTGGTTGCCACGTACATCGCCATCTTCAAAACGCCAATAGACGATCGGCCGATCAGACATAACGGCTTCTGCGTATTGATCGGTGGAGTTCAAAAAAAGGTTGTCAACCGGCACCGTGCCTACGCGATCGACTTCGTCAAAGTTCTTCACGGAGACTGCAAGTTCTCCATTGGCGAACGATGCGGAGTGGTTCAAGGAAACCAGTTCGTTTAACAACGTATCGCCGGAGGGACCTAGTAGCGAAGCCATGACCTCACCTTGAAAGACATCGATTTCACTATGGTCTTTGTCTTCGACGCGAAATGCGAACTCACTCGATCCGATCGCCACGGCAGAAACCGGTCCGTTAAGCGAAAACGAATCGGAATCGGGAGGCGTAATCACCCCTGCATGGCCATTGAGAAGGGTAGCTTCGTGCTCGCTAAGTAGGTGGATCTCAGCCGGACCGGTTAGCTGCACGCGTACTCCCGAGAGAAATTCAAGTTGCAGGCCTCCTCGATTCAAGCGAAGTGCACCCGGTTTTACGCGATCTCCAACTTGCAGAGGTGCATCGGCATCTGCTTCCTCGCTGCGACTGATGACGATTGCAATCGGACCCTGACCGATAAGCTGGGTTTCGGTAAAATCGAGCATCGGATCGCCCAGCAAGGCAAGCTTCCAAGAGTCGATAAAAAACAGATTGGCGAAGCCAAGTAGCATCAAGAGTGATAGTGCGATGGCAATCGAAATGCCCCACGATCGCGAGAAGGAATGACCCGTTCTGAACGTCAGCGATGGATACGAGCGTAGGTGATGTTCCAGTTCCGACTGCATGTCGGACTGTTCGACGTACGCCAAGCAAAATTGCTGGTCTGATATCAGCCGACGCTCTAAGTTCGCAAAGTCTTCGTCCGACATTTGACCATCGACCATTTGGTCAATCGCCAAGCGAGCTTCACGTTCGAGTTGGGTGGGCGTCTGTAGAGACATAGGGCCTTCTCGTATTTATTCCTCTGCCAAGGCGACACGCCGACGAACGCATTGAGCAAGCTTGTCACGGATCCGGTCCAAGCGGCGGTACAAGGTCTTGGCAGTTGTTTTCATCTGGCTGGCAAGTTTCCCGACGGTGATCTCAGAATCATATCGAGATCGCAGCAATGCCAGGTCATTGCTGGCGAGCGTCTCCAAACAAATCTGTAGGGCGCGACTTCGTCGATCAAGATGTTCTTGGGAGGCTTGATGCGTATCGGCAATTGCCTGCATCGCGATTTCCGAGAAAACCATCCGGTCACGGGCAATCTTGCGTCTTTGCTTCAGAGACTCGAAATAGGCGAACTTCTGAGCCCAAGGAAGGAACTTTCGCTGGTGATCAAATTCGTCGAACTTTTCCCACAGCACAATCGCCGTGGCTTGCCACACTTCTTCTGCGTCATCCAGCCTGGGGACCAACGAGCGAATATAGCGCATCAAAGGCCGCTCGAATTTCACGATCAATTCAACAAAAGGGGTTGGATCTCGATGCGAGGCGGTAGGCTCGGCCATGACGTGCAGGAAGAGGATCGATTTAGGAAGGTGGTGTCACACTAAGTATTCTACCGTGACGACTCAAATTCCCCTCTGGAAATCAGTGGACCGTTAAGAACTGCCAAATTTATGGAACGGAAAAGAAGCCGTGATATAGGCTCGAAACTCATAGTCAAGTCGCGAAAAGTCCAGTTTGAATAAGAGTTTAGGACCTGTGTGTGAGATGGAGATCGAGAACCGACATGACACATCGCACTCACTTATTCGGTCGACCACCTCCCCATGTAGGGGTGGGGAAATCCTTCTTCCACTCAGTGTACTTCGATTTCAGCTTCACTACGTCTTCTGGATGCTGTGCTGCAATATTGACTTGCTCTTCGGGGTCTTTGTGCAGATCGTAAAGCTCCGGTTTTCCTGAGCCACCTTTAGCGACGATCAATTTTAGGTCGCCCTCGCGGACGGCCCAGTTCTGGCCACTCTTCCAATACAGCGTTTGGTGAAGCAGCGAGTTCGTTTCTCCCGTTAGAAATGGAATCAAGTCGACGCCATCCAAGGGAAGGCCAGGCGATTCGGAAATGCCTGCGGCTTTCATCACCGTGGGAAAGATATCCAACGCGATCACCGGTTGGTTGACGACTTTCCCTCGAGCAATCTTACCCGGCCACTGCATGACAAATGGAACGCGAATGCCACCTTCCCAGGTCGATCCTTTTCTGCCTCGCAGGGGAGTGTTGTCATGCCCTATCGCGCCGCCGTTGTCGTTCAGAAAGATGACGATGGTATTGTCTTGGATGCCTTGTTGATCGATCGCGTCCAGAATGGTTCCCACGGCTCGATCGAGGGCGATTGTCATCGCGCGGTGCTTGGCTTGCCGAGTGTCTTCCCCTAGAGAATCGAGATCGGATTGAAGGACATGGTTCGGTGTGTGAATGGCGTTGAAAGCAACATACATGAAGAGAGGTTTGTCGTCGCTATTGGCGATATATTCGGTCGCGGCGTGTGCTAGTTCATCGGTCATATACTCGAAGCGTTCGGGGCGTACCGGCTTGCGATCACGCAGTAGTTGATTCAGGCGAGTCGGCTTATTGAGTGGGAAGTAACTTCGGGCTCCTTGCAGAAAACCATAGAAGTCGGTGAAACCTCGTTCCATGGGATGGAATTTGTCAGCATAACCCAGATGCCATTTTCCAAGAGCAATCGTCTGATAGCCTGCTTGCTTCATTACGTCGGCGATGGTGGTTTCTTCCAGCGGTAGGCCATTGGTCTCGCTGTAGGCCGGAGGGATGTTGAACTCATGTCCGAAACGATTTTGATAACGTCCGGTGAGAAGGCCTGCTCGGGAAGGACTGCAGACGGTACCTGAGACATACCCGTTGGTAAAGCGAACGCCATTGGCCGCAATCGAGTTGATGCGCGGCGTTGGAAACAGTTCGGCCCCATGCAGGGAGAACTCGTTGTAACCGGCATCGTCCGAGAAGAGGATAATGACGTTCGGTTTCGCGGGATCTTTGCTCGCGGCCCAAGCGTCGCTGGTGATTAGGCACATGGCCGCGAACATAGCGGCAACGAGATAAATTCCGATAGAAGTTTTCATTGGGAGGATTCTCATTGCCGAATGATTGGGGGATGAATATGGATAGCTAATCTGCAGGGCTTATCGATCTTCAGCCATGGGTTAAGGGATCTGACGTAGTCTTTGAGGAAATTACTGTTGCAAGGCTTTGGCGGCGACCCCGTACATCGCATAACGCCAACTACGTGAATTATCGTGATTGCCACCGAGGGTGACGATGCCTGCAGGGACATCGCGTTGCCAGACTTCATATTCAACGTAGATGTCTTCTCCCTCCGGCACCTCAAGATCGGCGATGATATCATTCGATGTCGACCAAGGGCCGCTCCTCAACTTCATCTCCGTCTTTTGAAAGTCGGTGGTCAGCCAATTAGGCGGGGCCAGTCGTGAATCGTGCCAAACAAACAGGCGGCTGGGTACGGATAAGTTCAGATAATATTCGAGCTTTGGATAATATCGATCTTGGGAATACATCAGAACGACATCAGAGCCACGCAAAGCTTCGGGAAATCGCTCTCCCTTCAAAGAACGCCATTTGGGGAGGCCCAGTCCCACATAACTTCTGGTTGGTGGTCCTAGTGCCCCTGCACGCACGCTATAACAGCGATTTTTGCGTTTGTGTCTTCCGTTATCGGTGATATCCACGATCACGGGAGTTGGTTCCGTATTACCGGCCAGAATTTCGTTGCGATCCCCTCGGACGACAACGCTCGTTAGGCGTTGGGAACTGCCTGCCTTATCGACTCGAATCGCTTCCCCTTCCTTTAAGTTGGCAATCGGACGGGAGGGTTTCGATTGCTTAAGGGGCGAGTGGACATCGACAGCACCTTCGAAGACAACCACATCGGTCTGACCAGAGTCGCGAACAGAAACGCCAAATCGTGTCCCCAAGTCCACAATCTTGGTCTCGGCAGTTTCTACTTGAAAGCCGACTGCGTCATCTCCCACATCGACTGTGACGCTGCCACGTGTGACACGCAAAAGCATGTCGCTCACCAGTTCGAATTGGACGGGACCGATCGCCTCGATTTCTGCTCCGGAATCAAGACGAAACTTCAAGGATCCCTCGGTAAAGTCGATCTGCTTTCGATAGACTCGGTTTCCCTTGGAAAGTTCTGAATCGGTAGCCGAAATGACCACCAGGGGAACTCCGCTTGATGAGGATAGCCACCAAGTGGTGAGGCCTGTCGCAAGCATGAGAATCGAGAGAGCCAAGCCTAAGTGCAAAGCGTTCCAGCTTGGTGTTGCGTCAGGCGATTCTGGTTTCGCAGAGATAACTAGCGATTCATCGACCGCTGCTCGTCCATGTTGCCAGGTCAGGTAGGCATGAATTTTCATCTGCTCTCGATAGGCCTGACGACACAGGGGATCTTCGCGTAATGTCTTTTGAAACTCGGCAACCTGAGATTCGGTCGCTTGGCCTTCCAGGACCGCATGGCAAAGCGTGACGAACTTGCGCTTATCGTTCATTCGTAGACCTCGCGGCGGAGAGACAACTCGATGCAGTCTGCCAGAGTCTTTCGGACACGATAAAACAGGGCAGACATCGCGTTCTCGGTTCGGCATTGACGAGCGGCGATATCTTGAACCGCTTCTCCGCGCCCATATCGGGCATCGAGTAAGTCTCGCTGTTGTTGAGGCAATTTATCGAGACAGCCTTCAAGGGCAGCGATTTGCTGCGTCGAGTCGCTGGAGGTGCTGTCCCAGTCTGAAGCGATGAGAGCGACCAGGTCGTCGTCCAAGACAATACGGGACCGAGATTGTTTCTTTCGCCAAGCCATGACCTCGAATCTGGCGAAGACATACGCCCAGCGGAGAAAAGGCTGCGTTGGATCGTAGTCATTCGCTTTGTTGCAAAGTTTCAGATTGGTTTCTTGCAGCACGTCGTTGGCCTCGGAAACGCCCCCCATTAAGGAAGCGATAAACGCGTAGAGCGCACTCTGACTGCCAATCAGGTGTTGAGCAAAGTCGGGGGAAATCCCCGAAGATTCCGAGTTTGTTGGTGGAGTTGGTTCCATGACTATCATTTTCAGCCGAGAACTGTCCCATCTGACGCTAGAAAACAGACATTGTCTGAGATCGTAAACCCGAAAATCCGCATTCGTGTCAGGAGTCGTCCATCATCTGCTGTTGATGGGGTGAAAAGTTCGCGAATAGTCAGCGTGTTGTGGTTTTCTCGCTGTGGGACCGTTATCCTGATAGGTGAGGACAAAGAAGCGGCTGTTCTGAGTCGCTTCAATATCTCTTTGCCGTGATTTTGACAGCATTGCTCTCTCTTTGCATTGGCTAGGTACGTCATGAAACGATTATTTTCGGGTCTTCTGGTGGCTCTGCTACTATGCGGGCCAAGTTGGTCACAGGAAGCTGGATCCTCCGCTCGGTCTGACGTGGAAAAAGGAAAGGAGACCCAGGCAGATGCATCACCGGAATCTGGCGAGGATGCACCGGATGTAGGAGGGGCGATCGTCGAGATCGAGTTGGTGTTAACCGAGGATGAAGCGGCAATCCTGGCGGCGATTGATTCGTACGCGGCGACGTTCAACAAGGGAGATGCCAAAGCTTTAGCGGCGCATTGGACCGAAAATGGCGAGTTCGTCACGCCAGCGGGTGCGGTCCTGAAGGGACGCAAGGCATTGGAGGACGATTTCGCCTCCTATTTTCAAGAGAACTCAGGGGCGAAGTTAGAGCTGTTAGATACGCAGATCAAACTACTTTCACCCCATGTGGCTTCCGAAACAGGCCTTGCCAGGGTGATTGTCGAAGGAGAAGAACCGAGTGAGACAACCTACGAGGCTGTCCACGTAAAGACAGCCGACGGATGGCGAATTGATAGTGTCAAGGAAGATGCTGCACCCCAGGCCGCTCCATCGCACCACGAGCAACTTCAGCCGCTAGCGTGGATGATTGGTACCTGGGTCGACAATGCGGACGAGGGAATGACCATCGAAACGACCGGTCGTTGGACGACGAACAACAACTTTATCGTCCGCACATTCCGTGTGTTCATTCAGGACCGAGTTGACTTTGAAGGCACCCAGGTTATTGGCTGGGACGCCAGTGCCGGTGCGATCCGCTCGTGGACCTTCGATTCCGATGGCGGGTTTGGCGTCGGCCGCTGGGCCACTCAAGGAAGTCGGTGGACCGTCCAGTCGCTGAATGTGCTTCCTGATGGCCGTCGTGGATCGTCGACCAATATCTTTGATCTCCTGGATGAAAATACCATCGAATTTAAGTCGATCGGTCGTCAAGTCGACGGCGAGCTACTTCCCAGTATCGACACGCTCACGATTGTTCGAGCGACCGAATAAACTACTCAAAACACATAATTCTACGCGCAAGGATAGTCCCATGAAAATGAAAGTAACGACATTCGTTGTAGCGGCCATGATTGGTTCGCTGGTCGTTGGCGACGCCTACGCTCGCGGTGGCCGTGGTGGCGGCGGCGGAGGAGGAAGGTCAATGGGAGGTGGCGGTGGTGGAGGAGGTCGCTCGATATCTCGCCCCAGCGGTGGGTCTCGCACCCCTTCAATGAGCAGACCCTCGTCGGTTAGTCGCCCGTCTCCCTCGATGAGCCGTCCGTCGACGAGTCGCCCTTCAACAAGCCGGCCATCGATTAGTTCCCCGTCCATGAATCGACCGACGTCGAGTCGGCCAACGATTAGTCGGCCATCTACGGGAAGCAATCCGAGCTTTTCACGCCCTTCGACCGGTGGGAGCACACGTCCTAGCCCGTCGCGTCCCAGCATTACGACTCCTGGAAGCGGCTCCAGCAGCAATCGCCCAGGCATCACGCGTCCCGGCAGCGGAGATAGTGGTAGCCGACCTGGAGTCACGCGGCCGGGTAGTGGTGACGGCAACCGACCTGGAATTACGCGCCCAGGAGGTGGTGACAGTAGCCGTCCGGGAATTACTCGACCAGGAAGTGGTGACAGTGGTCGTCCCAGCTTTAGCCGTCCCGGCGGCGGCGATTCAGGTTTCTCACGGCCAAGCAACAACGATCTTAAAGATTTTCTCGACTTGCCTGGAAAACCGGGTGGTAACAGTGGCGATCGATTCCCAAATCGGCCAGGTACAGGAGATCGGCCTGGCACAGGAGATCGGCCGAACCCGGGTAATCGTCCTGGCAATGGAGACGGACCGAACGCGGGAGACCGCTTCCCCAATCGTCCTGGATCAGGCGACCGGCCCGGAGATGGCGATCGTTTCCCGAATCGTCCTGGCAATGGCGATGGAGATCGGGTCAATATCGGCAATGGTGATCGCACCAACATCGGAGGAGGCGATCGCAATAACATCAACGTTAATATTGGCAATCGTCAAAACAATGCCAACAGCATTCGCAACAAGTGGACCAACGTCGACCATGATCGCCGCCCGTTTGATCGCAATTGGTGGGATGGTGGACATCATGGGCACGATCATGGCTGGCATTGGCACAACGACTGGAATCGGTATCCAAATCATTGGTGCTGGCGGCCTGCAACCTGGGCGGCGGTTGGCACTTGGTTTACCTGGGCAGCGTGGCCTCAGCCGTACACGTATGATTACGGTACAACGGTTGTCTATCGTGACAACAACGTCTATGTGAACGATCAGCAATATGCCTCGGCCGATCAGTACTACGATCAGGCGGTCAACATTGCCGAAAGTGTTCCGGAAGATGTTGATGACGAAAAGGTGGATTGGATGCCACTAGGGGTCTTCGCCATTGCAGAAGAATCGGCAACCGACACGGGAATGATGGTGCAGTTGGCCGTCAGTAAGGAAGGCATCATCGCTGGCACGTTCTATAACGATATCACTGGCGAAGATCGACCCCTACAGGGGATGGTCGATCAGAAGACCCAGCGAGCTGCCTGGCAGTTTGCCGATGGGAAAAACCAAGATGTCGTCATGGAGACGGGGATCTACAATTTGACGAAGGACGAAGCAACCGCTCTGATCCATTTCGGCGAAAAAGATACCCAGACCTGGCTAATGGTCCGATTGCCTGAGCCGGAAGAGGACAAAAGTCAGCCGGCACAATAGGCACGATTAATCCTGATAAACAAAAAAAAGGCGACCCACTTGGGTCGCCTTTTTTATGAACTTGCGTGGTGATTGGGTAACATCTTAGTTGGCAGAAACCGAACTCAAGACGGGATCGTTGATTGATTTCATCTTGGCGAGAATCTTCGCATCCAACTGCTTTATGATTGCTTTTACCTCGGGGGAATCCGTATCGATCAGGTTGTTCGACTCAGCAGGGTCATCGGCCAGGTGGTAAAGCTCGTCGCGTCCTTCATTCAGAAAATCGCGAATCAATTTCCACTGGGGTGTACGAACCATTCGCATATGGGTGTGCGACTGATGCTTGGTGCTGTACTCGGCATAAAAGTCATTGGCCCAAGGGACATCGTTACCTTTTAAAATCGGGACGATGCTCTTGCCGTGGATCTTGAGATCAGAAGGTGTCTCGACTCCAGCCATTTCTAACAAGGTTGGAAACCAATCGAGATTGGACACCGTTTGTTCAATGGTAGTGCCGGGCTCAACCGTGCCTGGCCAGCGAATGATTGTGGGAATACGGATGGAATTGTCATACATGTTGGGCCGCTGGCCGTTGGGGATATTTTCAGTTGCGGGTGGATTTTTCGTGAGAACCCAGTGTCCATTCCCTTTATGCCAAATTCCGTTATGTCCCATGTTATAGCCATGATCGCTGGAAAAAATCACGACCGTTTTTTCGTCGAGACCCTTATCTTCGAGCCATTGCAGGACTCGCCCGATGTTTCGATCGACGCCGGCAACGCTTGCCAGGTATTCGCGGGTCATTTTTTTAACGCGTGGTACATTCAGGTTTGGATAGTCTGGATTAGGAATCTCTGGGTCAAGATCGGCGAAAGGAGCCCAGTCTTCGTCGGCTACTGGAAGCCAAGCCGTATGGGGTGCCCGGTAGTGAAGCGATAGGCAAAACGGTTTGTCGGTAGGTGCGTTGTTTAGGAATTCGAGTGCGTGATCGGTCAGAATATCGGTTGTTAATCCTACAATTTTCTCGTTTGTGCCGTTCTTTTCCAGTGTGGGGTTCTTGGTTGCGGCGCCCCCGGTGCGGAAGCCCATGAAATGGTTGTAGCCAAACTTGGTCGGGTGCATCGTGTCAGGCGTCCCTAAGTGCCATTTGCCTACCAGGCCCGTATGATAACCGGCCTTTTGCAATAACTGGACCCAGGTCGTGGTATCGGGTGGAAGTCCCAGCTCCGGTTCGCTCTTGGGGTGAATCCAATCGGTGATTCCTAATTCAGAGCCATATCGCCCAGAGATTAGTGATGCCCGAGACGGACTGCAAACCGGCGTCACCGTAAATGCGTTGGTCAAGTAAGCCCCTTGCTTGACCAACGAATCCATGTTCGGAGAAACCGCGTGGGGATGTCCCGAGGCCTCTAGGGCCCACGGGGCTTGATCATCGGTGAAAAGGAACAGGATGTTCGGACGCGATTGCTCGGCGGCTTGCGATTGCGAACCGACCAGGCAACCAAGGGGAACGGCGCAGAAAACAATAAGCGCCTTCGTGATAAAATTCATGACAGACCTTTAAGGACAAGGGGTGAATTCTGGCGAGGTATAGGTCGCCGGCGTAAGCAAATACGCTAAGGTAGGGTAGGAATAATCGTACTAAAAACCAAACCGTTTCCCAACTGGTTCGTCTTGAAGCCCAAGCTTACGATTTCGCTTACGAATCTGCAGAAGACGCTTTTGCTCACACTGCATGGCAAGGCGTTAGAGAGTGAACGCCAGAACTCTATTTTGAACGATCACTATGCTGCCCAAGCCATACAGCAGATCGACTTCGACTTTTCGCGATTTAGACTTTCTCGTAACGCAGTCATCGCCCTAGCGATTCGTGCAAAGGTACTTGACCAGTGGACAGAACAATTTCTAGGTCGATACAAGCAAGCGAATGTTGTTCACATTGGATGTGGGCTGGATAGTCGATACTTTCGTTTGAATCCTTCGGCAGAGGTTGCCTGGTGGGAAGTGGATTATCCAGAAGTCATTTCGCTCCGCGAGAAGATTTACCAACAGCGGCCAGGATACCGGCAACTAGGGACCAATATCTTAGGAGAAGACTGGTTAAAGGAAATACGGCCAGATGTGCCCACTATGGTGGTGGCCGAAGGTGTCTTGCCCTACTTTACCGAGGAGGCTGCCACCATGTTTCTTGCGTATATCGTATCGCACTTCAATGCCGGACAGATCGCATTCGACGCTTACAATTGTTGGGGCGTAAGGTGGTTGAATCAGCTGCCGATCATGCGGCAAACGCATGAAAAGTTGCACTGGGCCGTCGATGATCCAAGGCGACTCGAAACGGACGTGCCGCAGATGAGATTACGTGTGGAGAACACCAACGGAATCCCTGAGTTCGTGCAGAGGGCCGGGTTCTGGACGCGAACGGCGTTTCGTATGAGTCGTCGTATCGCCCCCTTACGGAGAATGGGGCAATTATTGCTCTACGACTTTGGTCACCTCTGAACGATCATGCTTTGGCATTGCGCTGACAAGGCGCGCAACTAATACGGCAAGATAAAATTGCCCCGTAACGGACTGCGTCCAGGCCAGTGTTCGCGCGAGGTCGGTCTGCGGCGTGATGTCTCCGTAGCCCAGGGTCGACATAGTAACGAAGCTGAAATAAAGCAAGGTTGCTAAGCTTAGATGGTCGGTAGCTGGATCACTCGACTGCGATTCCAGAAGGCCGAACGGATGAGCTTCCAGTATCATAAGTGCGGAATATCCGAGAGCCCACATCAGGCCTAGAAGAAGATAGACGCAGATCGAACCAAGAATAGCGTTAGGGGTAATTTCTTCGCTGTAAATTATCGATTTGAGCAGTAATGCGGCCGTGACTCCGAGAAACAGGAAACTTGCGACATAGCGCAGGATAGAAACATTATCGTTGGGAAAGAAAAACGCCCACCAGTGAAGCGCAAGAGAGAGAATCGCAGCCGCTGCGAACAGCGAAAGCTTGGCTCGATGCTGCCAGTTGATAAGCACGGCGGAAGCAAAAACCAGCGTAAGGCAACTGAGTTGAATCAGGTCTCCCAAACGGGTCGCTTCTAAAAGGGGAGCCAACACTACGGCGATAATCAGCGAAGCCAGCAGAATAGAGAAGCGAATCTCGCTTCCCCTTTCAGCAGGTGTTCTGATCACAGACATGTCCAATCTCCACGAGGTGCAAGATTATAAACGCGATCCGGTCGCCCGCGACGATTTTAGCGTAACGTTGATACCTAGGAAGCAGAGTTGGTCGAAGATTTCCGCGAGTTGGCAAGCCATTCGCCAAGTCCTCGGAAGATAACAAAGAAGGAAGGCACAAAAACGAGCGAGAAGATCGTTGCCGCGATCATGCCACCCACGACCGCATTGCCGACGGCTTGACGGCTTGCGGCTCCTGCCCCCGAAGCGATCAAGAGTGGTAAAAAACCCAAGATCGACGAGAAAGCTGTCATGAGAATCGCTCGAAATCGAAGGGTCGCGGCTTCGATTGCGGACTCGAGCAAGCCTTTTCCATCGCGTCGTTGCTCGGCGGCGAACTCGACAATGAGAATGGCATTCTTGCTTGCCAGAGCTACCAGAAGCACCAGCCCGATCTGCGTATACACGTTGTTGTCGGCGCCTCGGGATATGAGAGCGATGACGACTCCTAATGCTGCCAGGGGAACTACCGCAATCACGGCCATAGGACTCGTCCAGCTTTCATACTGGGCCGCGAGAACCAAGAAGACCAAGCAGATTGAAAGGATCAGGATAAACGTCGGGTTCTCGGTTAGCGAGTCGGAATCACTCAAGAGTTTCTCTTGATAGGACATGCCTGTCCATTCATACGAGATAGAACGCGGGAACTTATTGGTGGCCATCTGTTCCATCAAGTTAATCGCTTGCCCCGAACTGTAGCCTGGTGCAGGTTCACCGTTGATTTGAGCAGAAGGATAAAGGTTATAACGTTGGATCACTTGCGGTCCGACGGTTCGCTCGACGGTGGTAAATGTTCCCAGTGGAATCATCTCGCCATTAGGATTGCGGACCTCAAGACGCAACAGGTCTTCGGCCTCGATTCGAAAACTCTGATCGGCTTGCACACGGACTTGCCAGGTGCGTCCGAACTTGTTGAAGTCGTTTACATAGGCCGATCCCATGAACGCTTGCATCGTATCGAAGACTGAATTCAAAGGGATACCAAGGCTCTTGACCTTGGTTCGGTCGATGTCGGCATACAATTGCGGCACATCCGCGCGGAAGGTTGTGTTTACACGAGTTAGCCCTGACTGGGCGTTCCCGTCGGCAACCATTTCGTCGGCGATGGTTTGTAAGGTCGTCAGGCCTGCTCCACCGACATCCTGGATCTGCATTTGGAAACCGCTTGCATTGCCCAGGCCGTCAATCGGAGGTGGAGGAAAGACGATCACATTGGCTTGGTTCAGCTGCGAAAGCCGCTTTTGAAGTCCTCCGAGAATGGCCATTTGGCTGAGTGCCGGAGACCGCCGTTCGTCCCAAGGTTCAAACACGATGGCCACCAGCCCGCTATTGGATCCCGCCGTGCCACTTAGGATGGAGTAACCCGCAATAGACACCCAGCTCTCGACGCCTGGGGTGTCGTCCATAATGGTGTCGATCTGCTTGAGAACATCCTCGGTTCGTGAAAGTGCCGAGGCATCCGGCAGTTGGATATTGGCGAACGCGTACCCTTGATCTTCCAGAGGCACGAACCCGGTCGGGATTGACTGAAGGCCATAGCCAGTGATTCCCAAAAGTATGACGAAAAGGATCAGTACGATGGCAATTCTTCGGACCAGGCCTCCGACGATTGCCTGGTAGCCGCCGGTGGTATAGTCAAAGAGGTAGTTAAAGCCGTTAAAGAAGCCTCGCAACATTCGATTGAAAATCGCGGCACAAAACCAACCAGCCAGAGCGGCGACAATCGGGGCACCAATGGCAACCGCCCAAGTTGTCATTCCCATGCCAGACAGGAATCGAAACGCCAACCAACAGGCCAGGATTGCAAGCAAGAGTGCGATGACCGTGCGTGGGACGAATTCACCCTTCTGCTTGGTCTCTTCGGTCGGCCGGAGTAACAGCCCACACAAAGCTGGGCTTAAGGAAAGAGCATTCACCGTGCTGAGCGCCACTGCGGCGGAAATCGTGAGGGCAAATTGCTGATACATTTGGCCGACGATTCCTCCCATGAATGCCGTCGGAACAAACACGGCCAACAAGACCAAGGTCGTCGCAATGACCGGCCCTGTGATTTCATCCATCGCTTTGACCGCAGCATCTTTGGACGACAGTCCGTTATCGATATGACGGGCCGTGTTTTCGACGACGACAATCGCATCGTCCACCACAATACCAATCGCCAAGACAATTCCGAATAGGGTCAGCATATTGATCGAAAACCCTAATCCGGCCATCATGGCAAACGTGCCGATCAAGGCAACCGGAATGGAAGCGGTGGGAACGAGAGTTGCCCGCCAATCTTGCAGAAAGATGAAGATCACAAGCACGACCAGCAGCACGGCAACAAAAAGCGTGGAATAAACTTCTGAAATCGAGGCTTCGACAAACCGTGTCGTATCAAAAGGGATCGCGTAGCTCATCCCATTGGGGAAGTTGATCGACAACTCGTCCATCTTTGACTTGACTGCGGCGGCAAGGTCTAACGCATTCGCGCCCGGCAATTGATAGACGGCAATCGCCGCACAAGGCTTTCCATTGGCAAAGGCCTGGAAATTGTAACTTTTCGCGCCGAGTTCAACCGTCGCAATATCCCGCAGACGGGTAATCCCAGGACCTTCGCCGGTCTTGAGAATGAGGTCTTCAAATTGCGCAGCATCCTCTAGGCGACCCTTGGTGTTGATTACCATTTGGAACGCCGTATTATCCGAGGTCGGTGGTTCGCCGACCCGGCCTGCGGCCACCTGAACATTCTGCTCGCGAATCGCGGCTATAACATCTTCGGTTGTTAGATTGCGAGCTTCTAAACGCGTGGGGTCCAGCCAAACACGCATGCTATAGTCAGCCGCCCCAAAAATATTGAGTGATCCGACCCCGTCGATCCGTCCCAACTGATCACGAAGATTGATGGTGGCATAGTTGCTGAGATACAAACTGTCATGCGCACGGTTGTCTGACGTCAGCGTGATGAATTGCACGATTTGGGTTGACTGTTTCTTGGTCGTGATCCCTTGGCGTCTCACGTCTTCCGGCAGTTTGGGATCGGCGATGGCGACGCGGTTTTGCACCAACACGGTCGCCATGTCCATATCGGTTCCCGTTTGAAAGGTTACGTTCAGAGTATACGAACCATCGTCGGCGCAGGTCGATGACATATAAAGCATGTCTTCGACGCCGTTGACTTCCTGTTCGATCGGAGCCGCAACTGTTTCTGCGATGACTTGAGGGTTTGCCCCTGGATAGTAGGCTGTCACCTGAACCGTTGGCGGAGTGATTTGCGGAAACTTGGCAACCGGTAGCGTCGTTTGAGCGACAGCGCCAGCCAAAGCAATCACGATCGAAATTACGGTGGCGAATATCGGGCGATAGATAAAAAAGCGTGACATGCGTAGACCGATCGGATGATAAAGATTAACTAATTGGACGAAGGACTGGCTGCCTCAGGATCAACCGCCTGCGGGGCTGGCTCTTCTAATGGCTGGGCCTTTTCATCTTCCGTATCGGATTGATCAGTCAACGGATTCAAGAGAGATTCATCCATGGATATCGTCGCTTCGACGGGCTTGACGGTGGCTCCAGGACGCGAGCGTTGGACTCCATCCACGACAACTTTTTCGTCCGCTTTCAGTCCTGATGTAACAACCACCATTGGGCCGAACTTATTGCCCAGAGTGACATCACGACGCTCGACCACATTATCTGCATTGACGGTGAGTAAATAACTGCCAGCTTGATCAAATCCCGTTGCACTCTCCGGAACGAGCAAGGCATCCTTCTTTTGCTCGATGGGAGCACGGATTCGAACGAACAACCCGGGAACAATTCTCAGGTCTGGGTTGGGGAAAATCCCGCGAACGGCAAACGTTCCAGTACTCTCGTCGACGGCCAGATCGGCAAAATTGAAATTGCCTTGAAACGGATACGTGGAGTCCGTCGCCCTGGCCAGGAAGAGAGGAACCTGCGCGGCGCGACTGTCCCGTTCTTGGGGATTGTCCTGATCGATGAATTCCAAGTAGGAACGTTCGCTGATCGAGAAATTTGCGTAGATCTGATCGTACGAGATGACCGTCGTAAGATGAGTCGATGGCTGGCCGACAACAAGGTTGCCTTTCTTGACCATTGCCTTGCCGGCGCGCCCTTTGATGGGAGAACGTACTTCCGTGTAATCGAGATCTAGCTGAGCGTTATCGAGTCGCGCCTCGGCTGCCAATACGTCTGCGGCAGCGCCATCCATTTCAGCTTTGGCGGCAACCAGATTCGTTTCCGGGGTCGCCTTTTTCTCGAATAGCTCCTTTTGGCGATTAAATTCGATCTTGGCTTTCTCGCGTGCTACTTTCTTCGCTTCGAGCTCTGCTTGCGCCATGTCTCGGGCTGCCAGATAGCGGCGCCGCTCGAGTTGGAAAAGAACCTGGCCCTTTTCTACTTCATCGTTCGGTTCGAAAAGAACCTCCTCAATGATTCCTTCGACGCGGGCGTTGATCTCGACCCGTTCGACCGCCTCGGTGGTACCCGTTTCCTCCATGTAGATCGTCACGTCGCGCACCAAAGGATACGCGACGTTGACCTCAGCCGGAGGAGGCGGCTGATATTCGTTGGGTGACGAGCAACCTGACAGAGTCAAAAGTAGGACGGCGAAATATAAACTACCGCCAGCTAGTTGAGGGCACGCTAGAGCTTGTCGCTCGATCATAAGTCTTCCTGGTAATGTATTGGGTGCCAACTAAAATTCCACGCCGTACTTTTCTGTCATGTGACGACGTATGGACGCAGTCGCATTTTCAATGTCACGCATCACGTCGTTGGCAGATTTCGCGCCGCGGATCTGTTCTTCCATCCGAACGTTTGACATCT
Source organism: Bremerella alba (assembly GCF_013618625.1). Lineage (NCBI taxonomy): Bacteria > Pseudomonadati > Planctomycetota > Planctomycetia > Pirellulales > Pirellulaceae > Bremerella > Bremerella alba. The sequence continues at coordinate 237,441 of NZ_JABRWO010000003.1, forward strand.
TAGAGCCGGTACGTTGCCAATCTGGCGTCGACACCCACCCGTTCCAACTGTACTGTCCCGACCAGTTGGCACCAATCGGCGTGGAATAAGATGTCACGTCGTATTGCTCAGGAACGTCATTTTGGCGAATACGGCTGCGTGCAGCAGCATCGGTCACTTGCGATTGGCCTGTCCGAAGACTTTGCGAGACGTAGCTACCATAGTCCAAAAGGTCTGGATCGACGTTTGCAATCGGCAAGCGATCGATCTTACGGGCATACTTGTCAAACCAAACGCTGATTTGGCCCATGGTCTGGCGACCTTTCTTTTTAACTCGTAACTCATCTAGCATCGTAACAACTGACTTGTAGTAGATTTGCGATGAGGCGATGGTTAAGTCTTTCTTTTCATTCGCTTCAGAGCCTTCACCTTTTTGAGCCGTTTTCTGTTTGGCTTCTTGGAGGGATGGTGGCGTATCGACCAGGCTTAAAATACGACGCAGTCCACTGGCGTAAAGAGGCCCTGTCAACTGAATGCGATTGCCACTGACGGTTTCTTCCCAAGATTCGATCTCGTCGATCATCATTCCTTGGTTGCCTAGAATTTCGAGCAGCAGTGGTTTAGCGAAATCTTTCAGAATCGTTACGTCTTCAGCAAAGTCAACTTTCACGGCTCCGACCATCGAATCTTGAACGGTCACGCCTAGAGAAATACCGCGAAGACTCGCCAGCACCTTGGCGACTTGGTCTAAGTCAACTTGTTTTCCCTTGAGCGTTTCCATCGAGTCTAGGCGAGTACGCACCAATTGAGGAGACAATGCGTGCGTTAAATCAAGGGCCACGATGATGGGGGAACCTGCATCGGCAAACGTTTGAGCTTCTGCAAGATAATCACTCAACCCAAGAAGGGAATTGTCGTAGTAGCGTGTGATCCATTTTGCTACGTCCTGCCGCTTGGCGGGCATGCCGTAACCGACGACGTTTTCCATGAACTTGACCAAGTAAATGTCGCCCGGCAGAATCGCAACAGGCCGCTCAGAGATGTAGTCGGTTGTCCCCTGATATCGGACGGCTATCTTGGGCAATGAAGGGTCGTACTTCAACTCCATCAAGCCAACCTGCCATTCGGGGTGCTTGGTTCTAATATCGAACTTGGCCGCGGCAACAAAAGTATTGGCTTGCGGTGGAATCGATTCAACGCCTGCTTCGAAGGCATCTTCCTGCTTTTCTCGCCAGTTGTGAGCTTTTCCGAGTGGGCTATTCTGTAGCTTGTTCACGTCGACGAATAAGATCGCATTGGCCCCATCCGGAATGCGTTTGGTGAGTTCGCGGAATTGGGCGAAGCTTGAGCTTGGATGGGATGTCAGGATGATAAAACCAAAACATCCGCAGAGAAGTGCCCGGATCATTGATGTTGCTCCTCGGTAGTCGCACTGGGCGAACTCACAATTTCTATAAAAGTCGTCACTAGACCACTTTACCATCTCCGAATGCTGGGAACTACGACTTTCCGAGAAGGTATCAGAGAAGAATCGATGAAGAGCGTCCCGGATCGCTTATCTCGCTGGAATCAAAGCCACGTCTGCACGATGTGCTCAACCTGATCTCCGTCGAGCGTTTCGTGGGCGACAAGTTCGTCGACTATTGCGGCTAGCGCCGCCCAGTGGTGGTCTTGTGAAACGAGCGTGTATAGTTCCTTAGTGGCTCGTTCGAGAAAGATCATCCGTTGCTGTCGATCCGAAATGAATCGGGCTACCGAATGCCAGGCGGCTTGCCAGTCCGAGGCCCACTCGCCGACCAGTCCGGGATGATAAGGGGCACCGGTATGAATCATTTCCGCCACGGGACCTGCCAGTGCGACCATCACCATTTTTTGGTGCAACTCTCGTGAGGTGAACTGGTCGATCGGCCACTCGACTTGAATCTCGGCGAATCGGTCTGGCCCCTCACCCCACTCTGGGATTAAGGAGACGTGACGAACACGAGCCCCCACAAGGATGGCAAGCAACGCGTGTCCGGCTTCGTGGTAAGCATTGATCTCTTCCATGAATGCCAATTGTAAGACTTCCGCTCGGTCGCTGTAGGCAACGTGAGCCTACCGGCCCAACTTTTTCGGAAGGTATCCGGTGCATTCGAGAACAGGCCCGAAAAGGACAGATAACCGTTAATAACCACACGCAAACGTACAGCAGTCGCTGCTGTTCGTAGAATTCTGTTTTGCTTTACGTTGCCAGAGGGGGGAAGTTACCCCAGGTTTGAAGTACGCCCCCTCGTCGCTCAACTCATCGCACTCAGTGCCAGGCGACACCAAGCCAAGGATTAACGCTATGCATTTCGGACTCTATCTGCTCCGGAAGGAATATATCACCGGTCCTCAATTCATTCAGGCTGTATCGCGACAGCTGGAAACGCGTCCGCAAATAGGTTCGTTGGCCATTGAAACGCGTCGTCTGACGATGCGTGATGTGTTGCGACTTTTAAGTCTCCAAAGCGTATCAAACGAACCGTTCGGTCAACTCGCGATCCAATTAGGAATTCTTACGGAAGTAGATATTCATGATCTTCTTTCGCTTCAGATTGAACGCACCACGCCACTGGCTCAGGTTCTGGTCGATATCGGTGCCATCGAGCCGTATCAGATGCAAACCGAGCTGCAGCAATTTCGCACGGCTATGTCCGCCGGAAACTCATCCGAGTCGGGTGCCGACTACCTCGATATCGAAGCCATTGAAGCGGCGTTCGCCACCTATGAGGTAACCGCCTAATCCAGGCATCCTGGCTCGCGGGAGCTGGATTTCTAACGGAATCGCGAAAGCATCTAGCTGATATTGGTACTCGCTTGGCTTCGCAATCCTATTGCCAGAGAGCATTTGCCCGACCGTCTTGCCAACGGGCCTGCCGCTGGACTACCTTGCATACTTCCCGAAGCTCTTGTGAGGTGCTCGATGTCGAAATACTCAGATCTATCTTTCGCGTCTGAACGGAGCCGTCGCCGGTTTCTACAAACCGGGGCCCTTTTAATCGCTGGTGCTGGAACAGCCCAGGCCCAGACGCAGGGAGAAGAACCGATGCTCCGGATCGGCTTGATGACAGATTTGCATTACGCAGATAAGAAGCCAGCAGGATCGAGGTATTATCGGGAGACGTTAGCAAAGATTGCGGAGGCGTCCGGTCAACTTGCCAAGGCACGCCTCGATTTTCTCGTGGAGTTAGGCGACTTCATCGATGCTGCCGACGCCGTGGACGTGGAACTCCGATATCTGAAAACGATCGCCAAGCCCTTCGCCGAGATCTGCCACGAACGTCACCATGTGTTGGGCAATCACTGCGTCGATACGCTAACCAAAGAAGAGTTTCTGGGGACGGTCGAGCAAGAGAAATCCTATTATTCGTTTGATCGGGGCGGCTATCACTTTGTGGTTCTCGATGCTTGTTTTCGTTCCGATGGTAAGCCTTACGGTCGCAATAACTCGAAGTGGACTGACGCCAATATTCCTCCGGACGAGTTGGAATGGCTGGCCGACGACCTCAAGCAAAGTAACAAAAGTACGATTGTCTTCGCTCACCAGCGACTTGATTATGAAGGGAATCATGCTGTCAACAATTCACCCGCCGTACGTAAAATCTTTGAGGAATCAGGCAACGTTACCACCGTCTTTCAAGGCCATAGCCACGCCAATGATTATCGCCAGGTAAACGGGGTTCACTACTGCACCCTGCGCGCTATGATCGAAGACTCGGGGCTGGCCAATAGCGGTTTTGCGATTCTTGAAATCGACACCCGTGGTGGATTGAAGATCGAAGGCTTTCAGAAGCAGGTCAGCTACCAGTGGACATAACCAACCTCTTTCGCGACCTTCCGGAAGGTCTATCAGAGGAAGCGTTCCAAACGATCGCCGAAAGCGGGACTGTCCGTATCGAGCGTATTGTGTCGCAGGGGCATGTCTCGCCGCCGTCGTTTTGGTACGACCAACCGCATAGCGAGTTTGTTGTCTTACTTCAAGGATCTGCCACGTTGCAAATCGAGGGAGAGGGTCAGCCGCGAGTCCTCGAACCAGGTGACTTCGTCAACTTGCCTGCCCATCAAAAGCATCGCGTCGAATCGACCGATCCCCATATGAAAACGATTTGGCTGGCAATTCACTACGGTTTATAGTGCCGCCACCCGCCGTTGAATCTCTTCCACCAAGTCGTTGCTCAGTGGGCCTTTGTTGGCGGCGGCGATGTTCTCTTCCAGATGGTCCTCGCTGCAAGTGCCCACTATGGTCGTATCGCAGTGCGGATGCGAGAGAGTAAAACGCAAAATGAACTCGGCCCGGGTCATGTCATCAGACAGAAGTTCATTTAAATTGGCGGCCGTCCAAACATCGTTTAAATTCGGCCGTTGAATCTCGGCATCTGGCCCCCCCTGCGCGATCCCGCCTCGGATGATAATCCCCGCGCCAGTCTGGCTCGCGGTCGTGATGAGTTCGTGATGTTCCGGAGCTAAGCAGGAATAGGGAATCTGAAATGTTTCAAAGACCCCTAATTCAATCAGCCCCGGAAGATCGGGGAGCTTGCTCGATACGCCGATGTGCCGTACCAAGCCCTGCTTTTTGAAGTCGAGCAATTGTTCAATCAAGCCATTTTCTTCCAGGGTGGTCGCATCCCCGCCGTGAAACTGCATGAGATCGACATAGTCCGTTTCAAGCCGTTTCAAACTTGTCTCAAGATTGCGCTGAATGACGTCTTTGTCCCAAACGTGCTTGATCTCGAGGTGATCGGCGTGTTGGATGTAGGCGCACCCGCACTTGGTTGCCAGATAGAGTTCTTTTCGGCGTCCATGCAGTGCCCGGCCGATTCGCTCTTCTGCTTGTCCATAGTCGGGGGCCGTATCTAGAAAATTGATGCCAGCGTCGATCACCCGGTTTAAAAACCGCTGGGCCGCGGCATCTTCGACAACGCGCACGCCCCAGGTGTTGGGGCCACGAAGACCCATGGTGCCGTAGCCAAGTTGGGTGACGTGTATCCCTGTGTTTCCCAATTTGCGTTTGATCATGCCGCTTTATGCCATGTCTACGGGAGGAAGAGAAAGGGTGAAATCGATTGCCTGAGTGACCATTCGACGCAGGTTATCTTCGCTTTCGAATCCTTCCGGATCAACCACGAACCCGTCTCGCATGAGTCTTTCATGGGGGGCGAATTCACGAATGTAAGGCGTTTGTAATAACTTGGGATAGGCGTTGATGCCGACGCGAAAATTTCTTCGTTGTAGGGCATGGATCTAGAGTCGAAGCGGGTGCTGGCAAGCCATTGGCTAACACCAGTTCAGTTCGCGATTGCCTCATCCATTTTTCAGGCAGTTCTCTGGAGATATTTCTTCGCAAAAGATCGGGATAAGTCCCTCCCCTGCCCCGCTTTTCACCACCACAATGACATGATCGCCCGCAGAAATCGTGGACGTTCCTCGTGGTGGAATAAATGCATCGTCCCGGGCAATCAGGGCAATGGTAACCCCATCGGGAAGGTTCAATTCGCTTACCTTCCTGCCATCGGCAGGCGAACCTGGCTCGATCGTGTAGTCCAGAATCTCACCGTCGACATGCCGCAAGGAATGTATTTCCAACTGAACCGGCGGGTTATTCGGCATCGGTTCATCGAGATCTAACTTTTTCGCTACCCAGGGAAGTGACCATCCCTGAACCAACGCCGATAGAACAACAACAAAGAAGACGACATCAAAAATCAGTTGGGCCTCTTCCAGATGGAACAAAAGCGGAAACGTAGCCAACGTGATAGGAACAGCCCCCTTCAAGCCACCCCAACTTGCCAGCGCCATTTCGTTCCAGCGGAAACGAAACGGGAGCATGCACGCCGCCACGGCAATTGGACGAGCAATGAGCATCAGAACGACAGCGATACCGAGGGCCTGCCAGCCGACGGCCACCAAATTGCTCGGAAAGCTCAGCAGCCCCAGCACGATAAACATGGCGATCTGAGCGAGCCAAGCCAACGCATTGTGAAACAGAAGGGTTCCCTTTTTGAAGACAACACGACTGTTGCCGATCACAATACCTGCCAGATAAACGGCGAGAAAGCCACTTCCTCCGAAGTAAGAAGCGAGGCCAAAGGTAATCAGGGCCATTCCGGTCATCAGCAGTGGATAGAGGCCTGCTGTATTCAGGTTCAAACGATTGGTAACCCAAACCGTGATATAGCCCAATCCAATTCCGATCACGCCCCCTAAGACCATTTGCTTGACGAATAGTAGAATCAAGCTACCGCCCCAGCCCACTTCTTTGGTAAGAAGCTCGATGATCCCTACCGTCAGAAAGATGGCCATCGGATCGTTCGATCCGCTTTCAATTTCAAGCGTGGAACCCAACTTGGCAGGAAGCGCAAAACCGCCTGTTCTTAAGACCGAAAACACGGCTGCCGCATCGGTCGAGCCGACAATACTGCCCAGCAGCAGTCCGTTGAGCAGGGGAAGCCCGAGGATCCAACAAGCGGCCAGCCCCGTCACGACGGAGGTGATCAGGACGCCCAACGTTGCAAGCACGATTGAAGGCTTCCAGGCCATTGAAATCGACGCCAAGGTGGTGCCCAACCCACCGTCGAATAAGATGATCGCCAAAGCGAGCGATCCTACGGCGTGCGCCAGTTCGTAGTCATCGAACTCGATTCCACCAAACCCTTCCGAGCCGGCTAACATGCCCAGCCCCAAGAAGAGCACTAGCATCGGAACCCCATAGCGGGCCGAGATTTTACTGGTAATTACACCGAGTAAAAGCAGCGTCCCTGCCACCAGCATCGCGTCGTCAATCCAGAACATGAATCCTCTTTACCTTGTAGGTCCCATAGCAACGCTTCAACTTACCTAGGTTGAGCGAGCAATGGAAAGGGGATTCAGCAAGAATGACGACTTCTAACGAGTTCTTTTTAACTCGAATTGCTTTCCATGCAGTGCATCCTTAGCAAACTCGCCCCAAAATGGCGTGGGGGTGTATTTCCAATCGGAAATCATGACGGGGGTTGCCTTAGGATGAAAGCACCAACCGGTCCAGTGAATATGATGCTTCTGAACGAAGCCGAGCATGTCCGGTACCCAGGTATAAGGATCCTCCTGGTCTTCGGCCGGGATGAAGTCCATCTTGTTTATGTCGGCTCCCACTTCTCCGAGAAAGATGGGGTACTTCTCCGCCGTCGGTAGTACTTTCCGTTCCCAGTCGGTGTGCCAGTTGTAGGTGTGCCACGAGTACATAATTCCATTGCCGGTAGGATCTTCCAGAGCGTACCCTTCGGCGATCCCAGAAAGATCATTGCCCCACGCCAGGCCGCCAGCGATTACGATGTTTTTGGCCCCAGTCGAGCGGACGGCATTGACCATGGCTTGCATACCGACGGACTGAAAGCCTTGGTTTTTCTTCTGGTCTTCTTCGTTCAAAAATGCAGACTCATCGCTGCCGGTTTTAGTCCCCACGAAACCACCATTTCGCCAGATTTCCCAAGAGATGCCATGAGGTTCATTCAATAAGTCAAACAGCACGGCGGGGTGGTTTTTGTAGACGGCTGCACAGTCCTTCCAGAAGTCGGCGTGCTCCTGCTTTGCTGCGCGATATCGATGTAAATCGAGCACCACGTAGGCACCTCGATTTGCCGCCAAGTTGACGATCCGGGCAATGGTTTCGCGGTACTCCTTGCCGCCATCCTTTTGATAAACACTATTGCCGTACCAGAACGCATCCTTAATGGGGACACGAACGCAGTTGGCTTTCCACTGGTCGATGGCAACGACCGTCGACTTAATTTGTTGTTTGTCCTGAGGCAGCGTTTCAAGTCCGCCGGCATTTACCCCTTGCAGCCACACATCCTGGCCATCGGTATCGACGACGCGATTGCCGACAACTTTTAGCATCTTGGGCCATTTAGCTGGGTTCGGCTCTTCCCGCGGGACATGGCGGAACTTGGCTTCTTCTTCGCGGAGTTTGGCCGCCGCGAGAAGAGGCTCGGAGCTGGTCGGTTGAAGTTGAAGATCGTCAAGGTCCAACGTGCCGGATTCGACTTGAAACAAGCTGGGCATCACGATCACCGTCAGGGCATCTTCCGGAACCAGGAAGGACTTGCTCTTAGCGATCCATCCGTCGGTATTCTTTTGGGTGTAGACAGGCGAAGGCTTCGAGGCGAGCTTCTTGCCATCGATGCCTTGAAACTCGATCATGATCCGAGCATCGTGCCAGGGCATTTTGCCTGTCTTCAGCTGCGAGATACGCTGCTTCCAGGTTAGCTGCAGCGCTTCGGTCTCGGGAGGAATATCGAATGTACGATACAACATCGCGAGCTTGCCCGGCTGGCGACTGTGAATGCGGAGAAACGTATTCCCCTCTTCGGACTGCCAGGAAACGTCGCCGGACATCTTGCCCCAGGCAGTAGGAAATCCGTTGGTCAGATCCGAGAAATTGCCATTGGGAATAATCGAACCCCACTGCTGAAGCGTACTCTGGGCTTTCTGGCGTCGCTTAATTGCATCAAGCTCGAGTTTCGCAAGACGCTCTTGAGTTTTCCGCTGCATTTGTTCACGAAGGGGGCCGGGATCGATCGGTTGCAGCGAGATGTCATCCAAGTCGAACGTTCCGGATTCAACCTGAAATAATGCCGGCATGAACTTCAGCCAGTAGGCGCCCTCAGGAACCAGAAATTCCGTTTCACGTTGAACCCAGCCAGCGGTATTCTTACCGGAAGCCGCAGCACTGGGAGTCGGTGACACCTTTTGATGCTGATCATCGATGAGCTCGAGCATGATCCGGGCATCGAACCACGCTTTCTTCCCTTTCTTGAGATCGCTCACACGCTGCTTCCATGTCAGCTTCAAAGCACCCACATCGACAGGGATCTTGATCTCCTGGTACAGCATCACCATTTCGCCGGGCTGAGGACTTTTTAGGCGCAGGAATCGATTTCCCTTTTCCTCTTCCCAGGTTCCACCTGATGAGACACCCCCCCAGTTGGCCGGCCAACTGGAATCGCCATTGGGCTTCTCGAAGTCGCCGTTGGGTGCCAGTTCGATTGCGTTCTCTGCGAGTACTGAACCAGAGAAGGGCACCATGATGGCAAGCGAGAATAGGAGTTTTCTGAGCAGACGCGTTGCGAACATGATGCCTCGAGATTCTCTGCGGGGGGGGGGGGCGAAAGATGATAGGTGTTGTTCCTACTCCGTTATGTCTCTTCACGGAGAAAAGGTTACAAGATGTCCTGTGTTATCCGGCTATTTTCTCTGCGAGAGTAAGGCCACTGAGGATCGCTCCTTCGACTCTTGCTCCAGAGCACCAGTCACCAGCAACCCCCAGTTTTATGGATGCGTCCCAGAGATGGCCTTGCTCGAGCGGACGCGTCGGTGCACTATAACGCCACCGATGGCTGGCAACATAATTGGTCTCGCCGAGTGGTCGCTCGGTGGCGTTAGAAAACGCTTCTAATAGCTGTGGGGTGACTTCCTCAGGCGACTGCTCCAGGTGTTCTTTCGACCACTCCGGCGAAGCGTGAAGAACCCAACATTCCTGGTCCTGGTCTCGCCCTGGTTTGCTATTATTTCGACAGATCCAGCGTAACGGGCTTTCATGAACGAAGGCCGCATCGTACGTCACGGGAACCGGTTTTTTAAAGTGAATCAGCGTTGCCCAACACGGATCGAACTGCTGGCCGGCAAGCGTCGGGGCCAACGGTGATTGATCTCCCAGAATGTCTAAGGATTGCTCAGGCGGAGCCGTAATTACTAAGACCTCAAAGGGACCGTGCATAACACCATCGGTCGTGGTTAAGCTCCAGCCGTTGGCCCCGTGTTGTGCTTTCTCGATTCGCGTGTTCGTCTCGATATTAAGATATCTCGCCAGGTGTTTGCCTAAACAATTCATCCCCGGCATGGCCACATAACGAGGAGTCGGGTCACGTTGAATTTTCAAGTCCGGACGAAGGACACAAACGTTGCCGCGCCACAGCGCAACGATACCGTCGTCGATCCACGTCTCAAGCATTGGCTTGACTCGTTTATTACGTATCGTGAAGTACTGCGCACCATGGTCGAAGGATGCTTCCGCCGGGCCGACTCGACGTGTTGCCATACGGCCTGAAACGCCGCGGGACTTTTCAAATAGGCGGACGTCGCAGCGAGATGCCAAGCTGCGCGCACAAACAAGCCCTGAGATACCAGCTCCGATAATTGCGACGGTAGGCATAAGATTTCCTGCATTGCATGTTAGGAAAAAGATCGTAAGTATTGAATAAGTGTCGAGGAGTCATTTCCAAGAGGCAGGGATATACGGAGGCCTTGTGAAAAGGGAATTGATTTGTCAAGAACCTAAGTTAGGGAATGTTCGCGTTGCCATCTATTTGAAGAGACGCTTTCGGAATTTCATTGGCTTCTGCAGACTGAAGGTCTAAAATCCATCAGTAGCGTAACACTCTGTGAATTCACGATTCGCGGTCTTATCCGAGAGGAAAAAAAGTCGTGGGAGTCTCGCTTTCGATGATCGCCTTGAATCGCGGTTCCAAAGTATCTTGGAAATCGCTGGAGGAAGATCTCGCCTCGTCATGGCCGACGTTGCCATCCCCCAAGGGTGTAAAAAGGGAAGAGAACACGCTCTCCTTCGACATTGGCCATCTCAGTATTGCCATGGGCATGATGCCAGGTCCTATTCCAGAGGATAACTGGGCCGAGCCTCAGCGGCAGACTTGGATTTGGCCCGATGCGGTTGAAGAGCTGCAAGAACACAAAACTCACCTTATTGTTACCGCAGTAGGGGATGCCACGCCACTGGAACAATCGCAACTTCTCACCATGGTGACTGCTTCTCTAGTGGTCGCCTGTGGTCAGCCTGCTGGCATTCTGTGGGGGGAAGCCGGTCTGATGGTTTCGCCGGAAGTGTTTCGTGGGATTGCTCTAGAGGCCTTGCCGGGCGAACTGCCGCTGTGCATCTGGGTGGCCGTCTTTCTGGGGAAGAATGACGACGGAACAACGGTCGGTTTCACGCGCGGCCTGCAATCGCTCGATGTGATGGACTTTGTCACTGAAGATGCCACCGATGAGCCAGCCGACCTTTGCGAACGCTTCTATGGTCTGGCAGATTACCTTCTGGAAAACGGCCCGGTGATTGAAGATGGCCACACGATTGGGGATGACGCCCAAGAGAGAATTCGCATCTCGTTCGAGCAGTCCCCGTTTGGTCACGAATGTCCGATCATGCGGTTGAAGTTTACGCCCCAGACCGGGCATTCGCATTTCGGCCTGCGTTCTTAGGCCTTGGCTCGCGGATGAGCAAGTTCGTAAACGCCCTTGAGATTTGCCGTGCTCAAGTGGGTATAGATCTGCGTAGTGACCAGGCTCTTATGGCCGAGAAGTTCCTGCACGCTGCGAATATCGGCGCCAGCATCCAGTAGATGCGTGGCAAAACTATGTCGTAGCGTATGCGGACTGGTCCTCAAATCGAGTCCCGACTCTTTCAGGTATTTCTCTAGCATTCGCCCGACACTTCGTGTGGTGATGCGATTGCCAAACTTATTGAGAAATACCGGACGCTGCTTCAGTTGTTCGCTCTTTGGGCTAAGTTGACGAATGTCGAGCCACTTTTCGAGGGCAACCAGCGCGTACGAACCGAGGGGAGCGAGTCGCTCTTTGCGGCCCTTTCCGCGAACACGAACTAGCCCATCGTGTAAATCGAGATCGTTCTCGTTGATACCCACCAGTTCGCTCACACGCAGGCCGGCGCTATAGGTGGTTTCGAGCATGGCTCGGTCGCGAATTCCGGCGGACGAAGATCGCGGTGGAGCGTTTAGAAGCTTGCCGATTTCATCGGAGGTCAGGAAGTGAGGAAGCTTCTGGCTTTTTCGCGGATTACGAAGTGGCTTGGCCGGATTCTTTTCGACAATCTGCTGCCGCTGAGCAAACTTAAAGAAACTGCGCATCGAAGCCAGTCGCCGAGCGACGGTACTGCTGGAATAGCCTGCTTCAGAAACCGCTGAGACATACCCACGGAGATCGAGCGTAGTGACTTCGCCGGGGGAAGGTTCTAAGGCAAAACTCTCTTCGAGATATTCTGCCAATGCGTCCAGGTCTTCGCCGTAGCTTTTGATCGTCAGGTCGGACGCATTTCGTTCGACCTGTAGATAGCGGAGGTAGCTATCAATGACAGTGCGCAAGCCCTGTGTCGAGGAATTTGCGACGCTATCAATCACCTTGGTGGCTCCGCTTTAGCTGAACTCGTCGAAGTCGAGATGGTCTGAGTCGAGGCTACCAATGTCGATTGGCCCATTGGCTGGGAACTCGAATCGCGGCTTGACCGAGGATTCGCTGGCAACCGGTTCGTCTTGATCGGCGGCTTGAGCGCGGATCTTCTGGCTCAGCACTGCGGCGTCGTACCAGGTAAAACTTAATTCCGGATTGCTCGCATAACGTCCGAGCGTGCGAAGGGCTTCGGCCCTGCGCTGATCGCTGAACAGGAATACGTAGCGCTCTTCACCCTTGACCAGTGCTAGTACGTTGATCTCTTCCGTCACGTGTGGCAGCCTCCCAGACAATTCGTAAACTCATCCGTGGTAAAGAAGGTTATCGGCTTTCGCCCCATCGGATCGCCAGTTGAGATTCCCCAGCACCACCACGAAGAGAGAGCATTTCTGTGATATGAGAGTAGCAACAGAAACGAATGAAATCGTTGCTACGATCAAGAAAACCCTGCCAACCCCCATTACGCGCATCGTCCAGAAAAAAGTAATACTGTTCGGCGCGTTCTGTTAAGTTGGAGTCATTTTCGCTATAGCTCCGAATCTGCGAGATGATGGGGCCATCTTGCTGTAGCATCGGAGGTGGTTGAGTCCTCGGGGCATCCGGAATAAATCCGCTCGGGTCAGGCCAATTCGGTGGTAGGCCTTCAATCGGGATTTGATCGTTTTTCTCAGGGTTTTCAATGCGATCGTCGAGATCGGGTTCGGTCGGAGATTGCGTGGCAAGCTGTTCACGTGCGAGCGCAAATTCCGCTTCCCAGACATGCGACTCGGGAATGAATTCTTCGCCGGCGGTACCCCACGGCAGTCCATAGCCTGGTGGAATTGCATGAAAGCCAGGATTGGTGGAGTACCAGTTGATGGCAAGGGATAAACGTTTCGGATAATAAGGTGTGTAGTCCGTTACGGAACCTACGACGACCGCGTCGGCGCCCAGCATTTTTCCGAGTGCGCGCAGTTGCTGAATGTCGCTTCCGTTATTGCCACTTGCTTGCATCGCTCGCATGACTACGCCTACCGGCACCACTTCAAAACCGCGAATCGATTGAAGCTCGCCGTAATAGGCTAGCGTCACCTCGTCCATATCAAGCGTCGGAACGTCGCTTTGATTGTTGAAGGGGATGATCGCGACTCGTGCCAGCTGTGGAAACGGATTGTGATAGATCGGCTTATCGCGCACCTCGGGAAAGGCGGCGCAGCCACTGCACAGCAGAGTCAAGCAGGTGATGGCGAACCAAGTACGCACGAGTATGACAATCGTAGCAATTCAGGTAGCCCCCCTGTCTTGCTCCATGCGCGATTGCGATAGACTCGCCGCGCATGGTCCGATGGGTCTGTCATCGACGAGGTAGGCCTGTGCACTTCATGCGAATCAATCCGATTTCGCAACTTGGAGAAAGTTTAACGCCGCTAGCGGTGATGGCATGCTGACGAAAACAAGTGAAGCCCCTGATTATGCGTGGCTAAAGTCCACAATCAGCCCATGCGCCACGCAGAAACGCACAGGCACATCTCTATTCTCAACAGCTTCTGTCCACTTACTTCGTTGATCCCTCGGTAAGACTTGGGTCCGGCGCACGCTTCGGTATTAAACCAGCGTGCTCATGCTCGTCATCCCGATTGGCTCGCGCGACGTGAATGGTTCACCATACCGGGTACCGATGACTTTTCCCCAGTACGATGCTTCGTCGTGAAGCTTATCCAGAAACGTGGGGTACTCGGTCGGTCGCCCTTCGATGAACTGGCTATGATAGCAACCAATGGAAGCCAGCTTTTGTTCCCAATACTCACTGATATCGAGGACGAACGCCGGCTGCGGTGCCATCTTCAGGTGCACACAGTAGTAATTGTAGATCCGCTGCGGATGAAAGGGCTCGCCAGGCATGTCGGTTTTGCTGAGCTTCGACCAGAACCGCGCCGCGTCGACAAGCTGCGTTGCGGCGATGTGGTCAGGGTGTGCATCATCCCAGTAGGGAGCAAACAGCCAGTTCGGCCGAAGCAGTCGGATGACCGAAGCAAGCTTCTCGCGAGCCGCTAGCGTTGCTTCCAGGCTACGGTTAGGAAGCCCCAGATTGTCGCGCCAATCGACCCCGAGAATCTCCGTTGCGGCGGCTGTCTCTGCGGCTCGTTTCTCCAAGCTGCCGTGGGGTGTTGGCTCGCCGGAGGTCAGATCGAGGATGCCGACCTTCTTACCTTCGGCTTTGAATTTAAGAATTGCACCCGCCATGCCAAGCTCGGCATCGTCAGGATGGGGGGCAATGACAAGCACATCCAGTGGTGTGGGCGTTTTCATTTGATCTGGAACCATGACTCGTTATCCGTTATTTACCACAGCACGTGTTTTCATTTTTTGGCCCCTGCTGATTTTGCGCCCATGACCATCCGAACGCTCGCTGTCATGCTGACTCTTGTTACCCTCGTCTCTGGTTGCCGCACGTGGGGCTGGGGAGTGAAGCAGCCAAAGCAGGATAGTCATCTGGTCGATAACTTCACCGATTCAAAATCAGAGTCGGATGAAGACAAGGAAGACGACTTCGTCGACTCCACAACCTATGCCAAGAAGAATGGCCGGACCGAAGATCCTGGAACAGGATTGTCCGACCGTTCTCGACAAATTGAACGGAGCCTAGGGTATAAGTAGTTCGCGCATGCGAAGCAGTACCGGTTTAGTGTTGGATGCCGTAGAGCGGGCCGAGTTTCGCGCGAAGGTAGCGAATCAGCGGTGTCGAATCGATGGGATCCCCGCAAACGCGTTCGACTAACTCGGCGCCGGGGTAGCACTCTCCGTGTTGGTGAACGTTTTCTCGCAGCCAGTCTAGCAGCGGCATGAATTCACCCGCGGCAAACATGCCGTCCAGGTCGCCCAGATCTTCACGAGCCTGTTCTAGTAATTGAGCCGAGTAAATGTTGCCGAGACTGTAGGTGGGGAAATAACCCATCAGGCCGGCACCCCAATGAACATCTTGCAGACAGCCGTCGGCGTCGCTAGTAGGAGTAATGCCCAACTGTTGGGTGTACTTCTCATTCCAGGCACCCGGCAAGTCCTTCACCGGCAAGTCGCCGGAAAGTAGTGCCTGTTCCAGCTCGAAGCGAATGATAATGTGCAGGTTATAGGTCGCCTCGTCTGCTTCGACACGAATCAGCGACGGTGTGACCTCATTGATCGCGAAATGGAAATCACCGATGGGGACATTCGACAAGGCGTCGGGGAACATCTTCTTGGCATCGCCATAGAAGTGACTCCAGAACGCATAGCTGCGGCCGACGATGTTTTCCCAAAGTCGCGATTGCGACTCGTGAATTCCCAGCGAAGCTGCATTGCCAGGCGGAAGCCCGAACCAATCTTTGGGCAGGCCTTGTTCGTACAGTCCATGCCCCGCCTCGTGCAGGGTCGAGAAGAATGCCGAGGGGAAGAAGTTTTCGTCGTAACGCGTCGTGATACGAATATCGTAAGGACCGATCGTCGTGCAGAAAGGGTGATGCGTTACATCGAGCCGGCCTGCCGAAAAGTCGAACCCAATTTGTGAGGCCGCCGACTTCCCGAGGATTTCCTGCTGGGCGTTGGGATAGTGCCGCTTCAAGATATCCATATTGGGCGTTCGACCGCTGTCTTTAATCTCAGCCACCAACGGAACGAGTTGCTCCTTAAGAGTCTCAAGCACGCCGCGAACTTGGGAGGTCTTGGCTTCCGGCTCGTAGAAGTCGAGCAACGCATCGTACTGCTCGCCCTCGTAGCCGATCGCTTCGGCCATCTCGCGGCTTAGGCTGATCAGCTTGTCGAGGATTGGCTCGAACGTGCCGAACTTGTTTTCGCCGCGAGCTTTCACCCACGTCTGCTGGCCAATGATTCGGGCGTGGCTGAATTCTTCGACCAGGCGTTTGGGTAGCTTGACCTGCTTCAGGTAGTCGCTTTTGATGCGGCGAATGGTCGCTTCGGCTGGGCTATTGGACTGCTCGGTCAATGGAGAGTCGTGAAGCTCTTCGAGCCAGCCGCCAATCTTCGGATCTGTATTTCGGTCGTGAATGATCCCGGAAAGCAGCGTGATTTGATCGGCACGATATGCACCGGCACTCTCGGGCAACTGGACACGTTCGTCCCAGCCCAGCAGTGAATTGACGTTCTCGAGCTTGGCCGTTTCGCGATAGTGGTCGCACAGTTGGTCGAAGATTTGTTGATGATCGGCCATTGTTTTTTGCCTAAGCTAGAAGAGTGAGTCGGTTTGCTGTGGAATGACGTCGAAGGGACTAGGCTAACAGCTTCGCGCCGGTCTGCTTGTCGCAGACGGCAAGAATCTGGGCGATGGTCGTGTCGGCTTCTTCGCCAGTTAACGTACGATCGTAGGCTTGTAGCGTCACCGTAAAGAGAACCCGCTTCTTGCCGGGACCGTCTTTCTTGGGATCGCGGAAGATCTCTTGAAACTTGACCACTTCTACCAGTTCACCACCGGCCGAGTAGCTAATCTCTTGCAGCTTCGACCAGCTGACGTCTTCGTCGACGATCAAGTTTAAATCGCGATTCATCGCCGGGTGCGTGCTGAAGTCTTGGTGCTGCGGCACGAGAACGGCCAACTTCATCAGTGCCCCCAAGTCAATTTCCGCGACGGTGGCAGGCTGCTGAAGTCCGAAGGCCTTACGTGCTTTGTCGCACACGACACCAAGGTAACCGAGCGTGGTGCCGCCGATGGTCAGGTGGGCCCCCTGCCCTTCTTCGAAGATTGGGTCGGTAAAAGGTATCGTGGAGATCATCACGTTGGGGTTGAGCATTCCGACGAGCCCCTCGATGACCCCTTTCAACGCGAAGAAATCGCGTCCGCTGGTGATGCCAACCATGTACCGCTCATCCGGCAAAGCCTTGGTCTGGGGAAGGTATACCTTGGCGATTTCGTACAGGTCGATGTCGGTGTAGCTGAACTTCTCGTTGTTGCGGCGAGCACCCAGCAAGCTGGGGATCAGGCTCACACGCAGGCGATCTTCACCCTTGACCATAGGCATGCTCGTCGTCAACGGCTCGGCGAGGGACCAGCCTTGGAAGGCCTTCGACCAGACGTCATTTACGATGCTACGGGTCAAGGTTTCATCGAATCCCATCCCTAGCATGCCCATGCGGATTTTGTTGCGTACCCGATCTAAATCGCTTTGATGCGACGCGCTGAGGGAAACGCCGGCGTGTTCCGGTATCTTGTCGTAGCCATGGATACGTGCCACCTCTTCGATCAGATCGACTTCGCGATCCAGATCTCGCCGCCAACTGGCGGGAATGATCGTGATAGCTTTCTCGTTTTGCTGGGTGACTTCGTTGTCGAGCCGCTCTAGAATGCGACGTACTTCGGTCTCGGAAACATCGATTCCCAAGACTCGCGGGATCTGCGCTAGACGCAAGGTAACACTGCCGCGACCACTTGGCTCGGAACCGGCATAGACGTGTCCTTCACATACTTCTCCGCCTGCCGTTTCGACAATCAATTCGCAGCAGCGGCGACTGGCCCAATCGATCATCTCGGGGTCGACTCCCCGCTCGAAGCGATACGAAGAATCGCTCTTCAGCTTAAGCCGGCGCGAGGTGGTCCGGACCGGCAAGGCCGCGAACTGGGCGGCTTCGATCAATAGATCGGTTGTCATCTCGTTGACTTCCGTCTCTTTGCCCCCCATAACGCCGGCCAGGGCAACAACGCCGCTGTTGTCGGCAATGACGTAGTCGTCGGTGCTCAACTGGTATTCGCGATGATCGATCGCGAGGAACTTCTCGTCGTGCACGGCCTTGCGAACGCGGATCGTGTCGCCTTGCAGTTTGTTCATGTCGAACGCATGCAGGGGCTGGCCGATTTCCATCAGAACGTAGTTGCTGGCATCGACCACATTGTTGACCGTTTGGATGCCGATCGTGCGCAGACGGTTCACCATCCAGGCAGGGCTATCGCCAATAGTCACTCCGCTGATACTTCGCGCAATGTACCGCGGGCAGAACTGTTCGTCCTCAAGCTGAACAATCTTAGGACAGGCGCCTCCGCTTGAGCCTTTCGAGATATCCGCGCTGGGGATCTTCAGATCAAGATCGAACAGCACGCCGACTTCTCGGGCAATCCCGATATGGCCGAGCCAATCGGGGCGGTTGCTGGTGACTTCCAAGTCCAGACAGCGGTCGTTGTCGACTGTCGAGGACCCGTCGAAATTCAATCCCGCCAAGGTCAAACGATCGCAGACTTCCGCTTCGCTGATGTTTAAATCGAGGTACTGCTTCAGCCAATCCCAGGAAACGAGCATGGTCAGAGTTTTCTCTACAAGGTCGTGTGTTCGAGGTTTCGTAGCGATTTCCAGCAAACGCGATTGAGGCCAGGCCTAGAACTGGGCCAGGAACTTCGTGTTGCTGTCGTACAAATAGCGGATGTCGTTGATGCCGTGACGTCGCATGCATAGGCGTTCGACACCTAGGCCAAATGCAAAGCCGGTCACCTCGTCCGGGTCGTAGCCGACGGCTTTGAGCACGTTGGGATCGACCATGCCAGCTCCGCCGAACTCGAGCCAGGTATCTTGCCAACGCATGTCGACTTCCACACTCGGTTCGGTGAACGGGAAGAAGGAGGGACGGAAACGGATTTCTACGTCTTGCCCAAGGTAGCTCGACGCGAACAGCCGCAGCACGTACTTGAGGTCAGCCATGGTGACGTTCGTGTCGACGAGCAATCCTTCAATCTGATGGAACATCGCGTAGTGGGTCGCGTCGATCTCATCGGGACGATACACGCGGCCAAGCGAAACAATCCGGATGGGCGGCTTCTCGTTTTCCATCACTCGGATCTGAACCGTCGACGTCTGGCTGCGCATCAATTGATTGCCGCCGCCGGTGCCGGTGGAAGCGACATTCAAATAGAAGTTATCGAGAGGATCGCGAGCCGGGTGTTCCAACGGAATGTTGAGGGCCTCGAAGTTATGCCAGTCGTCTTCGATCTCCGGGCCTTCGACGGCCGAAAAGCCGAGCCGACCCATGATATCTTTCAGTTCATCAATGGTCTGGGTAATCGGGTGCATGTGGCCCAGTCGCGGACGATTGCCTGGTAAGGTTACATCCAGGGCTTCGGCCTTGCCCTTCTTGCCACTGCCACCGGTAATGACGTCGGCCGCCGATTGGAAAAGTTCTTCCAGGCGGTTCTTCACCTCGTTGAAACGCTTTCCAGCGACTGGCTTGTCCTCTTTCGAGACCTTGCCGAGCCCCTTTTGGACTTCCTTGAGCTTGCCACTTTTGGCGCCCAGGTATTCGACACGGGTCTCTTCCAAGATCTCTTGGTCAACCGCGTTGATGGCGTCCTCGAAGCGTGTCGATGCGGTTTCGACCAGATCGTCCAACTGTTTGATGAAATCGTTGAGTGACATGATGCCTGTGAGTTTGGTGCGTTCATGAAACAAGCCGCCGAGTCATCCTCGGCGGCTTGTATTATTGCATCTGAGTTGGTTGCTGCCCATCCACAATGGGCTGGCACTTAGGCGGCCAGGGCAGCCTTGACTTCTTCAGCGATGGCATCGAATGCACCTGGGTCGTGGATTGCCATTTCCGACAATACCTTTCGATCCAAGTTGATACCGGCTTTCTTCAGGCCGTGAATGAATTCGCTGTAACGAATGCCACGTTCGCGAGCAGCCGCGTTAAGGCGGATGATCCAGAGCTTGCGAAATTCACGCTTGCGGACCTTACGGTCGCGATAGGCATAAACGCCAGCGCGGACGAGGGTTTCCTTGACGCTACGCAGCAGATTGCCACGACCACCACGATTACCCCGGGCCTTCTTAAAGAGGCGTTTCTTCGACTTATGGCGTGCCTTGCCGTAAGTTGTTCTCATCGTATTACCTGACTTTCGTCCACTGGGCCTCCATTTCCGTAAAAATGGATGTTTGTTGCCCGCGTACTGAAAAATGACACTTGAGGGTTGTTCACACGCTGTGAATCAGTTCAAGGTGTCGCCTGAATTAAAGGTCTAGTAGCTGTACTTGCCTAATGCTAAGCGTAGAGCCACCGATTCGGCTTCAGCCAAAACAGTAGTACCGCGGAGGTTTCGCTTCCGCTTGTGGCTCATACGGTTTGCCAAGTGGCTCGTACCGCACTGACGGTGCTTGATCTTGCCGTTTCCGGTAATGCGGAAACGCTTTTTGGTACCCTTATGGGTCTTCATCTTAGGCATGATGCCAATCCCCAATGAATATCTGGGACGTCATGTCCTTTAATGGACAT
Organism: Bremerella alba; assembly: GCF_013618625.1. Lineage (NCBI taxonomy): Bacteria > Pseudomonadati > Planctomycetota > Planctomycetia > Pirellulales > Pirellulaceae > Bremerella > Bremerella alba. The sequence goes on from NZ_JABRWO010000003.1 coordinate 257,889, forward strand.
TCTTCTGATACGTGGAAACCCAATATTCTAGAGCTTTCACCTCGTCAGCGGTAGGGGGACCAACAGGAATTTGGAAAACCGCTCGGCTCGTAATGCCATCGACGCAACTTATTGTCGCAATTGGTCTTACCTATACGGTTTTCAGCTCGAATCGACGACTGCAAGCTCGAAAATAGGCTCCGGCGTACTTAAAATAGTCATTACCCACTGAACGATTCCTTCGCAAACGGCCAGCATACGTTAATGGATGGTCCCCAGATTACTGCCTGGACGATACGTCTCGCCTTGCTTGCGCTTACGGCGAGTATCGTGCTGCGAATGGTTCGTCCCTGGGTGGCAGTGACCGTTGGGTGGCAAAGGGCAATTTGGACCACCGCATGTGGTTTGTTTCTGGCCCATATCGCCGCCGGCATGCATTATTATCATGACTGGAGTAACGCCCAGGCCTACGCCGACACGGCTCAACAAACGTTTGACAAGTTAGGCGTGCGGTTTGGTGGAGGGATCTACGTGAATCACTTGATGGCCATCTTGTGGAGTATGGACGTTGTGTGGTGGTGGATCGCTCCGAAAAGCTACGCCGGGCGGAGCCCTCGCTGGGAGCAGTGGTTGATTGGGTTTCTCCTGTTTATCGCCTTCAATGGCTTGATTGTGTTCAAGGAGGGGCCCCTGCGTATCGCCGGACTGATTGGGTTTTCCGTTTTGGGACTCATCTGGCTACTCGTAACTGTACTTCCCGCACCAAGGGCCAAACTGGCCGAGTCCCCAGATTAATCGCGAACGAATGCAGCAAGCCGATCAATCAACTTCCGACCCGCTCACCATTGCTTACCTCACCGCCGGGGGGGCTGGCATGTTTTGCGGTAGCTGCATGCGCGACAACACCGTCGCCAGGGCTATGCATCATTTAGGGCACGATGTTCATTTGCTGCCGATGTATACGCCCATTCGTGTCGACGAAGAGGACGTCAGCGAAAAGACACTCTTCTATGGCGGCATCAATGTGTATATGGAACAGAACGTGCCTGGGTATCGGTTTCTGCCGGACATGGTGACACGATGGCTCGACCAAGAGTGGATCATTCGTTGGGCCACGTCCCGCGGAATCGAGACAAGCGCGAAGCAGCTAGGCGGGCTAACCTTGTCGGTGCTCAAAGGGAAGGACGGCAACCAGCGCAAGGAAGCACAGCGTCTGGCAAAGTGGGTCGCCGAAGAACTTCGCCCGCAGGTGGTCAATTTCAGCAATATGATGATCGCTGGCACGGCGCCGCTGTTGAAAGAGAAAATCGATTGCCCGATACTCGTGACCCTGCAAGGGGACGACATCTTCATGGATGACTTGCCCGAGCCGTACCGATCGAAGTGCTTTGCCCAGATCCGCGAGTTGGCAACCCACGTCGACGGTTTCATCGTTTTCAGCAACTACTATGCGGACTATATGGCCGAGTATTTCGGCGTTCCGCGAGCGAAATTTCACCTGGTGCCGCTGGGAATCGATTTAAGCGATTTCCCTGAGAAGCTTGACCGGCAAACTGACGTCGAGCGTCCACCCACGATCGGCTACCTTGCGCGGATGGCTCCCGAGAAAGGCTTACACGTGCTGGTCGATGCGTTCATGCATTTACGGGCAATCCCTGGGATGGAAGACGCGCGGCTCAAGATCGCTGGCTGGGCCGGCAAGCAGCAGCAGCCTTACCTGGACCAGCAGTTCGCCAAGCTGCGTAGTGCGGGGCACTTTGATGGATGCGAGTACCTGGGAACGGTAGATCGGGCCGGCAAGCTGGCCTTTTTGCATTCGATCGACGTCTTATCAGTGCCGACGGTGTACCGCGAGCCGAAGGGGCTTTTCGTGCTCGAGGCCTGGTCGGCTGGCGTGCCGGTGGTGCAGCCAGAGCATGGAGCGTTTCCCGAATTGATTGCCGCAACCGGAGGTGGTCACTTGGTTCCGCCTGAAGACCCTATCGCACTCGCGGAAAAACTCGCCGAGGTGCTTGTCAGTCGAGAATCTTCCCGGGCGTTGGGAAAGGCCGCATCGGAAATGGTCCGCACAAAATTCGCCGCCCACGTCGCCGCGTCCGAGACGGTTGAGGTTTATCGCTCGATGCTTGCACGCAAGTCTCGCTGAGATCACCTAGCCTGCCAGGCTGCGGTCGAGCGTTTGTCAGGCAGCCTTTTTGTGGAGCGTTTCGGAGGTCACGTCGTCGACTGATATCGGTAGTAGTCGCGGCGGGGGCATCATTCCCTTTTCGACGTAAATCGAGCCGGTCTGCGACTTTTCCCACAGTGCGTTGTTACGGTCGAAGTCTTCCTGGTTGAAGAACTTCTCGTGCTCCATATGGAATAGGACCGCAGAATAGAGCGCGTTTTGACGCTTCACGCCGGTTCTCATCAGACGGGTTATAAACTCGCTGTCTTCACGCCAGAAGCCAACGAACTCTTCGTTCCAGCCATTGATCGCATCGACATCTTTTCGCCAGGTGGCGATGTTACAACCGCGGATTCCTCGCATGCCGTGGCTGCGAACGGCCAATCCTGGGATGTGGACTAGCAGGTGAAGCTTGGTGAGCCCACCGCTGAGCCAATACTTGAAAAGCTGCCAGCTATTCTCGTTCCCTTGAAAGGTATCGAACGCTTGGTAAGTGAGGAAGTTTCGGCGGCCTTGAGTGAAGTAGCCCGGCTTGGCCAGCTTTTGATGGTCGGCCACAAACATCGGGCCAGGGATGCAATCTCCATCGGTATAGATCAGGTATTCGCCGGTGCATAGCCGCGTTGCCGCATTGCGGGCCTTGCAGAGCTGCGGCATTCCGCCAAAGGGGTGCCAGGCATGCACGATCGGGAAGTCGGCCTCTTGCTGGTACTTTCGGATCACATCCGGCGTATCATCCGTAGAGCCATCGTCGGCAATGACGACCTGGTGAGGCTTGACGGTTTGATGGAGGTAGCCGTGCAGAACCTTATCCAGGTAGGACGACCGATTGTGGGTGGTGACGATGATCGACGATTTCATGGGTTTGCCTTCCGGGGTGGCGCAGCGCAGCATCCTTGCGAGCAGCGACGCAGAACATTACCAGGGGGAAAACAAAATCAGCAAGAGCATTTAGCCGCTTCGGCAGCAGCAAGGCGAGAAAGTCTCGGCGCATAAAAAAAGGCTACTTCGCGTCCGAAGTAGCCTTTGCGTCGATTAAATAGCCTGCTAGCCCGCTTTAGGGGAAACGGTTGCCATGATCCGGCGTCCCATTTGTTTGGGAGGTGACTCAAGCTTACCGGCTTCTGCGACGAGAAGTTCGATAACTTGGGCCATCACGCGATGCCCCTCTTCAACGTGGGCCATTTCGCGACCCTTGAACTGGATCGAGACCTGGACTTTGTCTTTGTGCTGCAAAAAGGTAATCGCTTGCTTGACCTTGAATTCGATATCATGGTCACCAGTCTTGGGACGCAGACGGATTTCTTTCGTCTTGGTATGGTGCGACTGGTTTTTGTGCTGCTTCTTGCTTTGCTGATACTTGAACTTGCCGTAATCCATGATGCGACACACTGGCGGTTTTGCGCCAGGGGCAACTTCGACAAGGTCCAAACCACCTTCTCGAGCAATGGACAAGGCTTCGTCAGTAGGCAGAACGCCTAACTGTTCCCCGTCAGCAGAAATGACTCGAATTGGTGAGATTCTAATGCGATCGTTGATTCGAGTCTGGTCGCGATTCTGATCGCGGTCTCGATCGCGAGACGAATTTCGCAGGGCGATGGCTAGTGATCCTTTTAAACTAGGAAACGGGTAGAGCTAATATTATCGACTTTGTGGACAACCCGTAAAATCGTACCACATTGAAAACATTCTATCGTCAAGTTTCCGCTGCGTTAACGCACGAAAATAGGAATCGGTGAATTTTGCCACCTTTCCGGGTGGTAATGGCGGTTCTTGTTCCCTTTGTTGCGGTAAGAACCTACCGGCAGGCTGGACTCTTTCGGCCTGCCATAGATCCACGCACCCCTGTTCAGGGGGTGCGTGGTCGGTTTATTATTGCTGTTAATAGCCTTCGCTGGTGGTAGCAGTGCCGGAAGTGCCCAGGCCGGCCGAGCCTTTGAAGACTTGGCGAACCACGCGATTAGCGACTTCTTCCTTAAGCTTGTCGATCGCTTGCTGGATCTTCATCGACCCCAGGTCGCCGTCGATGCGGTCGCGTACCGAGACGGCTTCTTCATCCATCTCGCGACCCCCGATGATGAACATGTAAGGGATCAATTCCAACTGGGCGGCGCGGATCTTGGCACCGATCTTTTCAGGTCGGTAGTCGCCACTGACGCGGAAGCCGGCGGTTTGAAGCTCTTTTTCGACCTTCAACGCGTACTCGTCGAACTTCTGACTGACGGTCAAGATACGAATTTGTTCCGGAGCCAGCCATAGCGGAAATGCTCCGGCGAAGTGTTCGATCAGCACGCCCATGAAGCGTTCCAACGACCCAAACGGGGCGCGGTGGATCATGACCGGTCGGTGTGGCTGGTTGTCTTTTCCGATGTATTCCAGGTCGAATCGTTCCGCACTGGGAAGATTGTAGTCGAGCTGAACGGTCCCCAGTTGCCATTCTCGGCCTAGACAGTCGTTAACCACGAAGTCGGCCTTGGGACCGTAAAACGCGGCTTCGCCCGCTTCGGCAGTTGCGGTGATGCCCATGTTTTTACAGACCCGCACCAACGCTTCTTCGGCCTGATCCCAGACTGCTTCCTTGCCGACGTACTTGCCGCTGTCTGGGTCGCGAAAGCCCAGTCGTACGCGGTAGTCGGTCAGCCCCAAGCTGCTCAGCACGTACTGAGTCATCTGGATGCACTTACGGAACTCGTCTTCGACTTGCTCGTCGGTGCAGAAGATGTGCGCATCGTCTTGGGTAAACCCACGCACGCGAGTCATGCCGTTCAATTCGCCCGATTGCTCGTAGCGGTAGACGGTTCCGAATTCGGACAAGCGATACGGCAATTCACGATAACTGCGTGGCCGTGACTTATAGATCATGATGTGATGCGGGCAATTCATCGGCTTGAGGAGGTATTCCTCGTCGTCGGCCTGATGAATGGGGGCGAACTGGCTGTCCTTGTAGAAAGGATAGTGCCCCGAGATCTTGTACAGGTCGACCTTGCCGATGTTGGGGGTGACGACCGGAAGGTACTCGAATTTCTTGAGCTGTTCTCCCACGAACTCGGTCAGCAAGTTGCGAATGATGGTTCCTTTGGGCGACCAGAGGATAAGCCCCTGCCCTACCAGCGGATTGATCGAGAACAAATCCAACTGCCGACCCAGCACGCGGTGGTCGCGGCGTTTGGCTTCTTCGATCTTGGTCAGGTGGGCTTCCAGGTCGTCCTTGTTAAAGAAAGCAGTCGCATATAGCCGCTGCAACTGGCGATTGTCGGAATCCCCTTTCCAGTAAGCGCCGGCGACCGAGAGGATTTTGTACGCGCCGATCGCTTTAGGCCGAGGAATATGGGGGCCGCGGCAAAGGTCGACGAATTCGCCTTGCTGGTAGAACGACATCGACGCGTGGTCTTTGAGCCCGGTCTCGATGTGTTCGATCTTGTACACCTGGCCCAGGTCTTTGACGACCTGCAGCGATTCATCTCGATCGCGTTCGATGCGCTCGAACGGTTCGTCTTGCTTGATGATCTTCTTCATCTCGGCTTCGATTGCCGGGAAGTCTTCTTCGGAAAGCTTGTGCTCGAGATCGAAGTCGTAATAGAAGCCCCCCTCGATGGTCGGGCCGAACGCCAGTTGCACTCCGTCGTACAGCCGCATGACAGCCCGGGCCATGATGTGGGCACAGCTATGCCGCATGACCCCCAAGGCCTCTTCGTCCTTCTTGGTCAACAGGCGAAGATTGACGCTACCTTCGTCCGGCAGCTTGGTATCAAAGCCAACGACGTTGCCGTCGATCTCGCCCGCCAAGGTAGCCTTGGCCAAGCCAGGCCCAATATCGGCGGCAACCTCCATCGGGGTCACGGCGTGATCGAATTCTTTCTTAGATCCGTCGGGAAGAATGACTTCGAGCATGTTATGTTCGATTTCTTATCCTAAAGGCGATTTCCAGGCTCACGTGGACATCGAAACAAAGGATGTCGCTAAAACCGCGAGGATGGATCAGGCAGGCAATGTCGTCGTTGCGATTGCCCACTGTGGTGAACCTTCTGCCGGCTGCAGGGCTCTCTGCATTTACGGTCAGAGACGGCCCTTCAACGAAACAGGTTCACCGCAAGAAGCGTATAGATTGCCTGAAGTTACGTTCTAGGAAAAGTCCAGGTTCTCATTCGACGAGAGAATTGCTCCCATCTGTTGAGCAACCAGCCAGCTTGAGTGGGGGCATAATCGCAATTTTCGCTCCAGCCCCTTGACGTAATGACAGACTTAATGGCAAACTACGCGTTTGGTTAACCTCTGCGGGGGTGAATCACTGATAAATGCTTGCATCAGATAAGCGGTGATCGCTTGTTTGTGAGAAGCGTAAAAGGGCGATTGGCTCAGTTGGTTAGAGCACTACCTTGACATGGTAGGGGTCACAGGTTCGAATCCTGTATCGCCCACTTAAAGCACGAAACGGAACCCTTCTATCGGGTTCCGTTTTTTTATGGGCTTAGCTAAGTGCGACCTAGCCCTGCAGCTTGCTCACTTCTTCAAGCACCTTTGCGTCGTGCCCGTCGACCTGAACGCGTTTCCATACTTTTGCCACTTTGCCATCGGGATCGATTAGGAACGTGCTGCGCTGAATGCCCATGCTTACTTTGCCGTACATGTTCTTCTCGCGCCAAGCACCGTATTTTTCCGCCAGCTTGTGGTCTTTGTCGACCAGCAGGGGAAAGTTGAGCTGATACTTTTCTTTGAACTTGAGGTGGCTGTCCTTGTCGTCGGGGCTTACCCCAAGCACCGTGACGCCGTGCTTTACTAGTTCGCTCTGGCGATCGCGGAAAGCGCAAGCCTCTTTTGTGCAGCCTGGGGTGTCGTCTTTCGGGTAGAAGTACAGGACGACGATCGAGCCCTGGAGGTCCGAAAGCTTCACTTTCGAGCCGTCGTCTGCTGTCAATGTGAAACTGGGGGCTTTAGAGCCGGCTTCAACCCATTCTGCCATTAAACTCACTCCTAAGGGCTATAGCGAGGCGGAATGCCTCGAAGTGTGGGGATTGGCGTAATCAATAATCGACCTAAGTCATGGACCGCCAACTGTTTTTGCGCAACTGACCTTATCAAAAAGTCAAATCAGATGTCGGGGAATCCATCGGAAATCTTGAGTGATTCTGCCACTTATTGGTTTTTTTAGGGTCATTCGTTGTATATAACAAATGCTGTGGCGAATTGGCAGGTTGTTCGTTGAAGGGGCAACTCACGAACAGCTGACTGCCAGCAAGCGGCCAAGGGTGGATTGGTTGGTGCTTGCTCGATTGGTTTCCCCACTACCGGAACATGTCCAATCCCTCCGTGGTTTGATTGCCCGTGTTCAAACCACACCTATCCCATTCAAAACCCCATCCTTGATTGCATCGCTTCTCCTGGCCCAGGCAGAGCCGTTTGTGATCAAAGCATGTGTGATTTCGAGAAGAGGCGGATGAATTCTCGGCAAATCAGGTCGAATGCTCTCTCTCGGCAAAGGTCGATGTTCCAAAAATTGGAACGTAAAGATCTTCTGGCCGGCGATTCTGCTGTCATGGTAGAGTTCGCGGTATTCTCAAACGATTCGCGCCCCGATGACTTGGTCGCAGATCGCACACACGTATTGCCCGAAGCAATGCACCGGACGCACGAATGGGATCAATTCGTCGTCGAGGTTTGGTTACGTGGCGATGGGCAAGAAGCGGTTGATATTCAAGATTTAAAGTTAGACCTGGGCTATCGCACCGACCTGACGTCCGCCGTTGGGGTTGAGTTCGGTCGCTCGTTTGAAGGTCCAGGCTCGTTCGAGTTAGACGACCAAACAGGCCAAGTTCGCGACATTCACGGCACTTCGGCAGGGGTTTCGCTCAGCGACGCAGATCGCGTTCTCTTCGCTCGCATTCATTTTCAGGCCGTCCCTCAGTGGGGCGACAATGTCCGAATGGACTTCGAGACCGGCAGAGTGGGACCACACTCGCTCGAACTGGCAACCCAAAATATTACGGCCATGTCTGCCGGGCAGCAGGTCACTGCGGTGCACGATGCGATGCCTGAGATGGGCATCTTTCCTGTGATTTACGATCTCAATGAAGATCAAAAGGTGGGATTAGCTGATTTCGCTGAGTTCATCCAGGTTTACGGCGACACTTCAGAATCGGCCACCGACGGAACTAAGTGGTTTGCTGATTTCGACAAGTCTTACGCAGTGGGACTTTCTGACTTCAGCATGTTTATTGCCAACTACGGCAAGTCTTATTTCGACGAGAACATCTCGTTCCCGGCCAACTACCCCGACGCATGGATCGAGCCAGAGGGGCCTGACGATGGTGATGGTGGCGGGGGTGTTATCGATGATCCGGATGATCCAGGCAACGATGGGGATCCTCCTCCTCCCCTGCCGGTGTTCCAATTGGCTCAGTTCCAGGGCGGCATTGTCTTGCCGGGGGCGAACGAAGTCTTTCAATTGATGATTGGTGGAATCAATTGGGACGGAGTCCAGGTCGATCGATTGACCGGAGCCGCTTCTCTGAGCGATGAGGGAGAACTCGAGGATGGCGACGTCGTGCTATCCATCGTTCTCGAAGATGAAGAGCTCTTTGAAACGGAAATCGAGCTGATTTTCGATGGCGAGTTGATCGATACTCTTGAGGAGCTCAACGAATACTCGCTCGTGATCACCGCCTACGTTTCCGAGGTCATGAACTCGCTCAAAGGCTTGTTGGGCGAAGCGTTAGACGGTCAGTAGTCTCGCGCTCGCCGGCGGCGGGCGGCTCTCTTGTTATCGGCGTCCTTCGTTAATAGTGCGGAGGACGTTCGTCCGTGGCCGATCTTGGCTGTTCAATTGCCACACTTAACCGCTCGATGCGGTCATCTGCTCGGGTCAGCAGGGCTTCCAATCGCGTAATTCGTTTCTGTTGGTCCAAAATGACCTCGTTCAGATCCGCAAGGATGCGCTCTTGGTGGACGTGTTTTTCCTCAAGTGTTGTAATTCTTTTGACAACGTTTTCTTCTATCATCCGGATCGTTCTTTCAAGATGGGGGGAGATTTCCGTCTTTAACTCCCTTTTAGGGACCTTCGAGTCCTGTTTGTGGGGAGACGCTTCTCCATAACTTCATTCAAATCAATTTTAGCCTGATTTGATAGGTGTCGCGGTGCTACGCAAACCCATAGGGCGGCAATCGTTGCGTTGACTTCTAGGTTCTTTTGGACTTAAAATGCTTGACTTGTGTGTCCGACTCGCAGCGGGATCTCCAGGGTAAATCTTACTTCTTCGCACGAAGAAGTCCGGTTGTGCTCTGGCGTCTGTAGGGTCTGCGATTTCCGTTTCTATGTTGGCTAGAGAGTCTCGAACGAAATATGTCTATCTCCACGACCAGTATTGAGCAATTGTCGATCAACGCCATCCGTACCTTGTCCATGGATGCCGTTCAGCAAGCCAACAGCGGACACCCAGGCACGCCGATGGCTTTGGCGCCGATCGCCTACACGATTTGGAACAAGCACCTGAAATACGATCCGGCTAACCCGCACTGGCACGCTCGCGATCGTTTCGTGCTTTCCTGCGGGCACGCTTCGATGCTGCTTTACAGCACGCTGAACGTTGCCGGAGTGAAGAAGGCCGACGGTTCGAGCGAACCTTCGATCACGCTGGAAGACATCAAGAATTTCCGTCAGCTGCATAGCCCATGTGCTGGTCACCCGGAAGTTCACGAAGCGGCCGGCATCGAAACCACCACCGGTCCCCTAGGCCAAGGTGTTGCCAACAGTGTCGGGATGGCAATTGCTGGCAAGTGGCAAGCTGCTCGCTTCGACGACATCTTCGGCTACGACGTCTACGCTCTGTGCAGCGATGGCGACCTCATGGAAGGCATTTCCACGGAAGCCGCTTCCACTGCCGGTCACTTGAAGCTGTCGAATCTGTGCTGGGTTTACGACGACAACAAAATCACCATCGAAGGGGACACCGACCTGGCGTTCAGCGAAGACATCGCTGGCAAGTTCCGGGCGATGGGTTGGCACGTAATCGATATCGAAGACGCCAACGACGTGGCCGCACTCGACAAGGCTTTCACCGAGTTCAAGCAAACGACCGACAAGCCAACCTTGATCGTGGTGCACAGCATCATTGCCTGGGGAGCTCCGACCAAAGCCAACACGCATGGCGCTCACGGTGCTCCGCTGGGCGACGACGAAATCGCGGCCACCAAGGCAGCCTACGGTTGGACCTGCGATAAGTTTGAAGTCCCTGCTGAAGTGTACGAACACTTCAATGCCAACTTGGGTGCCCGGGGCGCGGAAGCGAAAGCCAAGTGGGACGCCGACTTCGAAAAATTCAGCAAAGAGAACGCCGACAAGGCCGCCACGTGGTCGTCGATCATGTCGGGCGAACTGCCTGCTGGTTGGGACGCCGATATCCCTAGCTTCCCAGCCGATGCCAAAGGCGTGGCTACCCGTGCTTCCAGCGGTAAGGTCTTGAATGCCATCGCGGCCAAGGTGCCAGGTATGCTCGGGGGTTCGGCCGACTTGGAACCTTCGACCAAGACGGGACTGACCTTTGAAGGTGCTGGCTCTTTTCAGCCTGACACCTACTGCGGTCGCAACTTCCACTTCGGTATTCGTGAACACGCGATGGCCGCGATCGGCAACGGAATGGCCCTGTGCGGGTTACGACCGTACGTGTCGACCTTCTTTGTCTTTAGCGACTACCTGCGACCATCGCTCCGCTTGTCGGCGATCATGGGTGCTCCGGTTCTGTACATCTTCACGCACGATTCGATCGGCGTGGGAGAAGACGGCCCGACGCATCAGCCGGTCGAACACCTTGCAGCCATTCGTGCGATTCCGAATGTCGCCGTGTTCCGTCCTGGCGATTCCAACGAAGTGGGCGAGTGTTATAAGACGGCAATGCAATTGACCGACCGTCCTTCGGTGCTTGTTCTAACCCGTCAGAACTTGCCGACTTTGGATCGCGAAAAGTACGCTTGCCCGAGCGGGTCTTCCAAGGGGGCATACATCCTTGCCGATTGCGAAGGCACTCCAGAGGTTCTGTTGATGGGAACCGGTAGTGAACTTTCGTTGGTGGTCGATGCCTACGAGAAACTGACCGCCGATGGGGTCAAGGCCCGTGCAATTAGTGTCCCTTGCCTGGAGCTGTTCTATGAGCAAGACGCGGAATACCAAAAGCAGGTCATGCCTTGCGACGTGCCTGCTCGTGTCGCGGTGGAAGCGGGGATTCGCCAGTGCTGGGACCGCCTGCTAGGCTTGCAGGGCGAATTCGTCGGTATGAAGAGCTTCGGTGCCAGTGCTCCGGCTGACGAGTTGTTCCCTTACTTTGGAATCACGACCGATAACGTGGTCGAAGCCGCGAAGAAGTCGATTGGCAAATAATTGCTATCGCTTCCGATCATTCACCCAGAAAAACCCCTCTGATTTCGGAGGGGTTTTTTCGTGCGCTCTTACAATCCTTACAGCCTGCACAGAACGTACGGTCGTCGCTACGGAAGGACTGCACTTTGCCGCAGAGTGCTTCATGTTTTTGACCCGTCGCCCGTACTAACCTATAGAACAGTAGGCCGTTCCGCGCAACCGATTGGCAGCAGTGCGGGGGGCCATGAGAAACGCATGAAGTTGTGGACACGTCTCATTTAATGAAAATGAATTAGGACATGGAAGGCGTAAATTCCCACCCTCACGAAATCGCGAACTTGGAAGAGATTGTGAGCAAAGCCTCCTTGCAGCGGGAGCGTGCGCGTGAATTCCTGGAGCGTCACCGCCAGGGAATCAGCGAAATCGAGAAGAATATCTCGCAGCAGTTGAAGCAGATCTCGCAAGGACTCGTCGAGAAAGAGAGTCATCTCAATAGCCGGACTTCGGACGTTGAGTCATCCACTTCGCATTTAGAAAACCAGTCGACCGAACTGGCCGCATCCATTGATGCGCTGCAAGCAGAGAAAGAAGCGTTCGAAGCGGAACTGCGCCGATTCGAAGAGCAAAAGGGAAAACACCAAGAGTGGGACGCAGAACGCAACGAGCTTGTATCGGTACGCGATCGACTTCAGACCGAGCTTCGTGCTGCTAACGAAGCCAAGTCTTCGCTGCAACAAGATATTCTTAATCAACAGGCCAAGCACAGCGAAGCGCTCCAGAATCTTCAGGCCGCTCAACAAAATGGCCAGGCCGCCCAAGAGATACAAAGCCAGCTCAATTCCCGCATTGCCGAACTCGAGAATCAGCTCGCTCAAGTATCCGGAGAACGGGACCAGGCACGCACAGAACTCGAAGGCACTCGGCACGCGACTCAAGGGACCAGCGAACAAGTCACCGAGTTGGAAGCGGAGCTTACCCGCGAGCAGAATCGCGCCGAGCAGCTACAAAGCCAGCTCGATACGACCAGCGGTGAAAAATCGCAGCTGGCGCGAGACCTCAGCACGGTGCGATCGCAAAACGCCGACTTGGAAGGTCGTCTGCAAGTCGAGAAGCTGCGGGCCGACGAGTTGTCCGGCAAGCTGCAATTAGCCGAACAGCAGCGTGATGAAGCCACCACCCAGCTCTCGCAAAGCGGCTCGGAACAGGGGCAGCAAATTGCCCAACTGCAAACGCAATTACAGACCGCCCAATCGTCGGTCAGTGGGCTAGAAGCTGAGCGGCAAAAACTTGCTGAGCAGGTCAGCCAGCTTGAATCGCTCAAAGCGGCCTCGGTGGATAAGTCCGAGCTCGAAGCTCAACAGGCCGAATTTAAAAAATCGCTGGATGCCAAAGAACAAGACCTGGCATCGCTCCGAGAGCAGCTCAAGTCAATCGAGGGCGAACGCGATCAGGCCCGAAGTGAGCTCGAAAATTCACACGAGTCGCACGAAGCACTCGCTCACTTGGAACAACAGCTTGAACACCTCAAGCAAGAGCGTGACGAGCTGGCTCAAAAGCTGGAAAAACGACAGGCCGAACATGGCCAGCTGAGCGATTCGCAAGAGCAATTGCGTGTCGAGAACAGGTCACTCAAATCGCAGATCGACGACGCCCAGGGCGAGCTGGAAAGTCAGTTGGCTGCCTCGCAGGTTGCTTTGACACAAGCTCGTTCCGATCACGAGTCAAGCCGCGAACAAGTAAGCAGCTTGCGACGTCAGGTCGAAACGCTTCAAGAAGAGGCTTCGAATCTTCGCCAAGACAATGAGTCGCTTAAAGCCGAAAGTGGTGGTGCCGACGACGGGGCCGTTGCTCAGCTTCGTCAGGAACGCGAATCGCTGCTGGAACGAATCAGTGATCTCCAGCATCAAATCGAATCGGGCGAAATGCCGAATGACGAACGCGTGCAATCGCTGGAAAGTCGCCTGCAGCTGACGCTAGATGACTTGAAAGACATCAAGCGAGAAAACGCGAAGCTGGCCAAAGATCTCGAGAACGCAAAGAAGTCGGGCGGAACGGTTGTCGACGATACGGGCAACGATTGGGAAGCAACCAAGCGGCGTATGCTGGCCCAGTTGGAAGCGGAGTACAGTGACAGCGACGAGGATGATGCCGCTGAGCGACTTTCCATTCAAGAGGCCATCGACAACGGCAATGCGGCAGTCCAAGCCAAAGAGCGTGAAATCGAAGAACTTCGTGAACAGCTCGAGCAACTGGAATCGAGTAGCAAGGATGCCGGAGTTGCCCACGGAGCCAACGCCATCGCTCTGATGCTGGACCAGGACGAGCTGATCGCTCAAGAGCGTGAAAACCTGAAAACGCTTCAAGAGCAGTGGAAAGAAAAGCTCCGGAAGTCCGAAGTCGACATCTCGGTCGAGCGAGCAAAAATTGCCCGCGATCGAGCTGAGCTGGAAGAAAAGATCAACCAGCTTGAGAACGAAAAGGCCAAGATGTCCAAGGCGGGCTCCGCAAAACCGAGCAATGAAAAAGGGGCTAAAGGAAATTGGCTATCACGATTAGGCCTCAAAGAGGGGGACTCTTAGTCGAGTTTCCGGCCAATTGGCCCCCAAGCAGCGGGTAGGGGTTTCCGAAATGGGCTAGTAAGCACGCCCTGAAATCGTACGATGGTAAGCTTTCCGTTGTTTTCCTAGGGAAGCAACTTCCAAGTCGTTTCACCTCGTGCTGTATGTCAAAGTTTACGCATCACATTTTTGTCTGCAATAAATGCAAGCCTCCCAAGCATCTTCGGGACGGGAAGCATGATTCGGCCAAGCTACGAGCAGCTCTCAAGAAAGAGATCAAACGCCTGGGCCTGAAAGCTCAGGTGCGTGCCAACGACTCGGGGTGTCTCGACCAATGCGATGACGGTCAGGTCGTTGTGATCTATCCCCAGGCCATCTGGTATGGTGGCGTTACCGAGGGAGATGCCGAGCGAATCATCCACGAAACCATCCTCGCGGGAAAGGTTTTGGAAGATTTGCAGATTCCCAGCGAAAGACTGGGATGTGGCAAGGTTACCAAGAAAATGGAATCCGAGTCTTCTTCTGCCCCTTCCCCTTCAAGCTAGAGGCGATCATTTATGCGAATCGTAATTCTGGGTTCGGGAACGGTCGGTACGTGGATTGCGGACTTGCTGTGTCGAAATAACCACAGCGTGACCGTCGTCGAATCGAACGTCGACACGGTACGTACGATCAACGCGGAACTCGACATCCGCGCCATTCATGGATCGGCTTCGGAATCGGCGATTCTGTTTCAAGCCGGGATCATCGGCTGTGATCTGTGCCTGGCCGTGACCGGTGATGACGAAGTGAACATCGTCGCTGCCAGCATGGCCAAAGCGATGGGTGCCCGGCGATGCGTTGCTCGTGTTTACGGTCGCGTGTTTCGTGATCTTAGTACGTTCGACTACCAGCGGCACTTTCGGATTGATCGCTTTCTCAGTCTCGAGCATCTCTCGGCGGTCGAATTTGTTCGCGCGATTCGCTCGCCAGGCAGCGCCGTGCTCGAGAACTTCGCGCGGGGTGAATTAGAGGTTCAGGAAGTCATTTGCGACGACCCGGCCCCAGCGATTGGCAAGCCGCTCAAGGAAGTGAAGCTTCCTAAAGGGGTTCGCGTGGGAACCATTCAGCGGCAAGGGAAAACCTGGATCGCCGGTGCAGGCGATTCGATTGAAGTCAGCGATCACATCACCTTGATCGGAACGCGTGAAGAAATCGACTCCGTCAAATCCAAGTTCCAGGTCAAAGAGACGCCTGTCCGCTCGGTCGTGATTGCCGGTGGGGGTGAAACAGGCCTGGCATTGGCTCGCATGTTAGAAGGCCAGCGGTATCATGTCACGCTCATGGAAGAGAACATGGAACGCTGCGAATTCCTGGCCCGCCTGCTGGAGTTTACAACGGTGGTTCATGCCGATGCCACGCGCCGGGCAATCTTGGAAGAAGAACGCGTCGGCAACATGGACGTCTTTGTGGCGTGTACTGGTGACGACGAAAACAATATTATGGCTTGTGTCGAAGCACGTGAAATCGGTGCTAAAGAGTGCATGGCCATCGTCCAGCGGCCTGACTATGCCAACGTCGTAGAGAAGCTGGGAATTAACCTGGCCGTAAGCCCGCGAAATGTGGTCGCTCGGCAAGTGCTTGGTTTGCTGAACAGCGGTCCGATCATTTCCAAGAAGAACTTGCCTGGCGGCGGAACTGCAATCGTCGAGTTCGAGGTCATGCCGAATGTTGTGGCGACCGAACACGTGATTGCCAACCTTAAACTGCCACCGCAATGTTTGATCACGGCGATCATGAGTTCCGATTATGTCCGTGTCGCGTCGGCGGACGATCGCCTGACACCTGGCGATACGGTGGTCGTGCTCGTGGAAGAGTCGACTTTAGATTCGGTGGTCAAATTGTTCGAAGAACAATCGTAGTGAACGGCGTTTCCTTTCAACGAATTAGCCCTGGCAACACCTTACTAGCAGCAATATGAATTATCGTCTGGTGTGCCGACTTCTATCGATCGTCTGCCTGATTATCGGGGTGACGATGGTCTTCAGCCTGCCGTGGGCCTGGTCTGCGATCGGGCATCGTACCGACGAGAACTTTCAGCAATTCGAAACGCACGGATTTCTGGGGCTTATCTATTCGATCTTATTGAGCATTATCTGTTGGGCCGTTCTCTGGCGAATTGGTCGTAAGGCCAAGGGTGATCTCTACCGCCGCGAAGCGATGGCGATCGTGGGGCTGAGTTGGCTTATCGCTACCATACTTGGGGCGATGCCGTATCTGTTATCGGGGTCGTGCAACCAGCTTTCCGTGCGACTGTTTGATTCCCAAGAGCATGCTCCTCAGGTCTATGGCGATCAGGTATCGCCCCTTTCAGACGACCAGTACGCGCTGGTCCAGTCGCTGGTCGGTGCAGGGGCACGGGGTCTTTCCAAAGAGAATCTGTCTGAGCAGTATAACGCCAAAGTCTTGATGCTGACCAAAGGTGAAGGCCCCGAATATCCCTTCGATCAGGTCTTTGACGAGCTACGAGAGCTTCCGCACTGGCGAGGCGCTTTAATCGAGCCTGACGAAGAGGAAGACGCGCCCAAGGACCGCCGCAGCAACTATCGGATACGTGCGGTTCCGATGAACATCGCCGACGCCATCTTCGAATCGCAATCTGGCTTCAGCACTACCGGAGCCACGGTGATCGCCGACTTGGAAGACCCTGTCTGCATACCACACTGTGTCTTGTTTTGGCGAAGCAGTACGCACTTTCTCGGTGGCTTGGGTATTATCGTGCTCTTCGTGGTGATCCTCGGCCAAGGCTCCGCAGGTAAGGCCTTGATGCGGAACGAGATGCCGGGCCCCAGTAAGGATGGATCGCATTCGCGCATGCAGCATACGGCCTGGATGTTTGCTGGGCTGTACTGTGGCTTGAACCTGGTGCTGACGATCTTGCTGTGGCTGTTGGGCATGAATTTCTTCGATGCCGTTTGCCACGCATTCGGAACGCTCGCCACCGGAGGCTTTAGCACCTACAACACCAGCCTCGGGCACTTCGTTCAGGCCGATCCTGTCAGTGGAGCCTGGATTGAATACGTGGTCATCGTCTTCATGGCGTTGGCAGGCACAAACTTCACGCTCCTTTATTTCATGATGATCGGGCAAGGACTGCGTTTGCTCGACGATATCGAGTGGCGTTATTACATCGGTATTATTGTGGTAGTCACGATCACCGTGATGACCTTTGGCATGGTCTACGACGACTTTATCATCGACCCCGAAACATCGGTAGTGACCGAGTTCCTTTATGCTTTGCGTTACGGTTTGTTTCAGGTTGTCTCGATCATTACGACAACAGGCTATGGAACGCATGACTTTGATCAATGGAATAGTTTTGGCCGTGGTGTGCTCTTTCTGTTGATGTTTGTGGGGGGATGTGCCGGAAGTACGGGGGGCGGATTGAAAGTGATTCGCCATATCTTGTTCCATAAGATTCTCTTTCTCCAACTCGAAAAGTCGTATCATCCAACCGTCGTGCGTCCGCTGCGTCTGGGAGGTAAGCCGGTCGACGATCCTGAACTGCAAACGAATATCTTGATCTACTTCTCGCTGATCCTGGTGCTGTTTGTCTTCGGCTGGTTGTCGGTCGTGACCTTGGAGCCTGATTCGACTTGGGGAGCTTCGGAAGAACACATCGAACACAAGCTGATCGATAGCGCGACCGCCGTCGCTGCCACGCTCAACAATGTGGGCCCCGGCCTGGGGATTATTGGGGCCACGCAGAACTACGCGAATTTCACCTGGTGGACGAAGTTGTTGTTTACCGCGCTGATGATGATCGGACGGCTCGAAATCTTTGCCGTTTTGGTACTGTTTATCCCGCGATTCTGGCGTTCTCGATAAAAATCGCACGCCAAACGGGCCTTCTTCGTCAATTACTTGCAAGTGACACAAGCTAGAATTTAAATAGTGTCTAGCTACCGCGCGCTTCTACTGAGGATTTCCCCCCATGCGACTTGCCCTCTTTTTGTTATTCGTGACCATCGGTCTCTTCCCGACCGATGCCTTTGCCCAGCGACGCTCTCAGCAGACGCCCAAGGAAGACCCATTGGTGCTTCCGACTGATGCGCGTCTCGTGGAAATTCATCGAGAGTTCGTCACCAAAGCCGAGAAGCTCGGGGACGAATATGCTCGTAAGAAAGACTGGGAAAAGGCCCGCGTTGTTTTCGGGGAAGTCCTCAAGCTGGTACCAAACTACAAACCGGCCGTCGAAAAACTGAAAGTGATCAACGGAGAGCTTTCAAACGCGAACAAAAAGGTCGTGACTGTCGAAGCAAAAGATGGCTGGCAAGACACCGGTATCGATGTCACCGAAGGGAGCCCGTTGATCTTTCGCGTGGAAGGTGAATGGATGTTGGTTCATTTAAGTGATGCCAATGGGCTTGAGATACCTCGGGAAATCCGGGATTACAAGTTAGGATCGCTGATTGGGGTTGTTGCTAAATCGGCCACGCCTGATAAAGATACGGTTCCTTTCACCATCGGTACCCAAAGGCAAATGACCGTTCCTCAAACGGGACGTTTGCTTCTCAAGATGCACGACCTGAACAACGAAGACAATCGCGGTCAGGTTCGCGTCGAGATCACGGGCAACTTCTAGTCAGCCAAAAGGACGTCCATTGCCGGAAGATACAACGCCACCTCCGACCTTGGCAGCCAGGATCGGATCGTGGTTAGGGCCAGCATTCGCGCTCACGCTGTGGGTGTCGCCCAGCTTGGGCTTTTATCTCGATCCCCAGCAACCGCAATTGAATGCCATTGCCGGGGCATTTATTTGGATGGGCGTGTGGTGGCTCACGGAAGCCGTCCCGTTGGCAGCGACCTCCCTTTTGCCGCTGGTCTTGTTTCCGCTATTGGAAATTCAGTCGGTCAAAGACGTGGCATCGAGCTACGGCGATCAGAACGTGTTTCTGTTTCTCGGCGGCTTTTTGGTGGCGCTCGCCATCGAACGATCAGGGCTCCATCGTCGCGTGGCGTTATCGATTGTGTATGTCATGGGGGATAACCCGGCGAAACTCCTCTTGGGGTTTATGGTGGCGACGGGTCTGATGTCGATGTGGATCTCGAATACGGCCACGACGCTGCTGATGTTGCCAATCGCCGGAAGCATTCTGTCGGTGGCCGATTTGCGTTTGACCGACGATACGGCCCGGCGAAATCTGGGTGTCGGTTTGATGCTAGGGATTGCCTACGCGGCAAGTATCGGCGGCGTAGCAACGTTGGTAGGTACGCCACCGAATATCGCGTTCTCGTCTTACTATAGCGATAACTTTCCGGAGTTGCCGCAGGTTTCGTTCCTGGCTTGGATGTTGATGGCCCTCCCCTTCTCGCTCGTTTTCATGTTGATTACTTGGGGCGTTTTGGCCTACATGATGTTTCCGGTTAAAAGCGCCGATTCGCTGGGTGGTCGTAACGTGATTGCCGACGAACTGCGAAATCTAGGCCCCATTCAGGCCGCCGAGTGGCGGTCGGGCATTATCTTCTTTGCGACGGCCTTGCTATGGATTTTGCGAGAACCGGTCGAAGACTGGGGCTGGGGAGTTTTCTTTCTCGATGAAAATGGAAAGACTTTCGTCAGCGACGCCACCACTGCCATGGCCATGGCGATCCTCTGCTTTGTGATTCCCCGCGGTGGGAAAGAGAGCGGGCCACTGCTTACCTGGGAAACGACCGTCAAAGTGCCGTGGGGCGTTTTGTTGCTCTTCGGCGGCGGTATTGCCTTGGCCCAGGCGGTGAACGCCTCGAAGTTTGACCTTTATCTGGGCTCGCACATGGCCAACGTCATGAGCAACATGTCGGAGTCGGCAATGGTGATTGTGACGGCAACCGGAATGGTTTGGTTGACCGAGTTCACCTCGAACCTGGCCAGCGTTCAGACGTTCAATCCGGTGCTCGGCAGTGCCTCGCAGGAACTGGGGGTCCCGCCGCTGCTGTTGTTGGTCCCGGCGACCATGGCGGCCAGTTGTGCGTTTATGATGCCCGTCGCGACGCCCCCCAACGCAATTGTCTACGGCTCGGGCCGGGTGCCGATCGGTAGTATGGTCAAGGCTGGGATCGTCTTGAACATCCTCTCGATCATTCTGGTTTCGATCACCGTGCTGGTGCTCGGACGTCTACTGATATAGTGGGCGGCAAAAGGAAGACCACCTGGTGGTCTTCCTTTCTCTGAACGACGATTGCTACCGGTTATCGCGATCCGAAAGGAAACGAACTCACGATCGGTGGCAGATAACTGGACATGTAATAGGCCTTAGGAGCAGTCATCTCCAGCATCTTGTCGAAGCTCATTGCCTGGCTTTGGGCGAATCCCAAGTCGAACAGTGCCACAGGCTCTTCGTAGGTAACCACGCGTGATTTCTTCGGATCGATGTCGGCCAGCTCAGCCGCACGGTCGATGGCTTCTTCGATGAAACCGATCTGGTCGACCAGGCCATTTGCCAACGCTTGATTCGCCGTGAAGATTTCTCCGGTGGCTAGGACGTCGAGTTTTTCGGGGTCTTTCTCAAACGCAGGCCGACCTTCTTTCACAATGTCTTTAAAACGGGTGAATGCCTGATTCACGTACTCTTGTAAGATTCCACGGTGTTCTTCCGACATCTCGCGGGTCATGGTCAGCATCTGCTTGCGGGGGTGGCTCATGATCGAGTCGTCTTCGATATGGTACTCTTCCATCAAGCCGGAGACGTTGTAGTGAGGAATGATCACGCCGATCGAGCCGGTGGTGGTCGTTGGTTCGGCGTAAATCGAGTTCTCTTCGTCCTCGACCGCCATGGCCACGTAATAGCCGCCTGAGGTCGCCATCGCTCCCATGCTCACGACCAATGGAATGTCGCGTTCTTCCTTGAGCTTCTTCAGGTGGTGCAAGATGTAGTCGGAACCGGTCACGGTGCCGCCGGGAGAATCGACGCGGACAACAATCGCTTTGACATCTTTGTCTTCGCGGACCAGGTCAATCTGCTTGCGGACGTAGCCTTGCCCTTCCATGATGACGCCGGTGACATTGATCACGGCGATCTTGTCGCTGGCGGTCTTACTGCCGGAGAAGTACTTTTCCGAAACCCCTTCGGTTGTGTTGTAGTAGTTGGCCGAGCTGATGGCCTGGCCGAGGATGATCGCCACGCAAAAGAAAAGCCCGAGCCAGCCTATTGCTGCGAGAATTCGCCAGAAGAGGCCTCCGGAGTGGCGGTTCTGGATGACAATCTGCTGAGGTTGGTTGGGACTTGGTGGGACCATGTTAGGAGAATCTTGATTAGCCATATTTCGCAGGCCCTGACTTGCTGAATGAGGAATCGACTGGATAGGCCTGGGCCCAAGGGGGCGACAGGCAATGATATTCTACGCCGCGATGGCTTTGGGGCAATTTGAGGGGTGAAATCCTCAACCAATTGGGGCAAATTGGGTCCGATATCGAGTCTGGTGTTGTCAAATTGCCCCTAATCCCGGTAAGCTACGCCGGATTGTAGCAGATCTGCGTTTACCCCTACCTGTACAGCCCCAGGCAAGTGAAGGAGTCGAGCCGTGTTCGTTTCCGCGTCGACCGAGTGTTTTCCCGAGTTACCCATGCGAGAGTGCATGGAAAAGCTGGTCGATTTGGAGTTCAGCGCCGTCGACATGACGCTGGATGAAAATAGCGAGCATTTGCGCCCCTCTGAGGTGGCTGCCAATTTGCAGCGAGCCATCGACATTTGCCACGATACGCAGCGATTGGTAATTTCCAACTTTCGCCTGCTATCGAGCACCCAAGGCAATGATCGCTACGTCGAATACGAAGCGATCTGCAAGTTGGCCAAAGCGGTCAAAGTCGCTTCGATTACCGTTCCCAGCGGACAGTTCGGCACCCCCTTCAACGAAGAAGTCGAGCACCTGCGTGAATTGGTCGCGATTTCCGCTACCGAAGGTGTCGTCACCAGCATGCACACCCATGTCGGTTGCCTTTCGCAAGACTGCGACACGATTCAAGTGCTGTGCGACAACGTAAAAGGCCTCGGCATCACCCTCGATCCGAGCCACTTCATCTGCCGCGAAGATGGCGAGAAGAGCTACGACAAGGTGCTCAAGTACGTCCGCCACGTCTACCTTCGCGACACCAGCAAAGACGCTATGCACGTCCGAGTCGGCCAAGGCGAAGTCGAGTACGGCCGCCTGATCCAGCAGCTCGAACAAATCGGCTACAAACGGGCCCTCACCGTTCACATGCCGCCCCTGACCGATACCGACCAGATGGCGGAAATGCGAAAGATCCGTCTGCTGCTGGAAAGCTTGCTCTAAAAGCCTACCCTGCTACGCGAATGGGGTAGCGCATAACACAGCGAAGCGCGCACGCCCAAGCGGACTTGGGACGTGGCACCTATCGGAGACATGAGTGCGCAGCACGCTCTAGTCCCCTCGCCCCCGTACCCGGGGGAGAGGGTGAGGGGGAATCCCGCTCGGTTGGCCGCGCATGCGCGAACAGAAGTTCACGAACGATTCGGAACTTGTTCTTGCGATCTTCGTCAAATGTTGTTCAGGAAATCCTCACCCTATCCCTGCGAGGGGACAAGAGAAGAGAGGCCAGTTCTGCCGTAGGGTGCTGAGTAGCGCAGCGAATCGCACCATGAACAACGTTTTCGCGTTGCCATGGGATGGAGACCGCATTTGGTGCGATACGTTCCGCTTCGCGTCACTGCTCTCACCCTACCTTGGGTGAAGGGCCGGGTTGTTAGGGTGGACCGCGTTCTTTGGTTTGGGAAGCTCTTTCTAACGCCTGACGTACGCGGTCACGTCTTCTGTTCTGGACGACCTTTTTCCCATGCCCACGAAGACGTGGGCATGGCAGCCTGTGTTTTGTTAGCGGGGTGGTTGAGGGTTGTTCTTTGGAGGGCGTTTCGTGCGGGCGGTTGAGCTCACGCTCTAGCGCGTCGATCTCTTCCTGCTTGGCGCATATTTCTCCCTGCAGTTGCAGGTTGAGCGCCTTCATGCGGTAGTAGGTCCACGCGAAGAACCGCTTCTCTTGGTAGGACAACGGTTCTTGAATTGGTTGTTTGCTGCGATGGATTTCCCGTTCGCGGTAACGATGGTGAAGCTGACGCTCGCGTTTTGGTCTAGGCTCCAGTGGTGGAAGCTTAGCAGGTTGGCTCTTCTTTGGTTTTGGGATCTCGGGCGGATCTTCCTTGGGGAATTCGTACGCTTCGATCTCGGGATCGATGGGTACTACTAAGGGATCTGCCCGGTAGCTGGGACCTGCTTCGTCCATTACTCGCGTGAAGTATTCTTCCTCGGTCTCTTGCGGGACCTCTTCGGGCTCACGCGTGATCGCCTCTTGGGCTTCTTGCCTTCGAATGATCGCGCTCAAGGTTGCCCCTTGCGGGCGGCCTAGCGGATCGTTGCCGTACTCGGCCCGGTGCATGGGGTTTTCGAATGGTGGCTCCTCGGGTGGCTCTTGGGGAGGCTCGTCGGCCAGTATAGCCAGGACTTCTCCGCAGCAAGGGCATAGGAGTCGGTTGCCATCGATCACGGCAACCTGCGAACCGTGCGCGGAGGCGCCCGGTTCGTGTTTTTCAGGTTTTTCGTGGTGATGGGACATGACGGTGCTCTTATATGGTGTTGGGTTTAGTAGGGCCCGCGTGTCGCGGGTCGGATTCCGGGTACCCACTTCGCGACCCGCGACACGCGGGGCCCTACGGTTTGCTGCTTGTCTAGCAGCGAACTGGGTACGGATTTCGTATGCCTAAAAAGAAAATAGGCATGGTGCCGGGGAAGCGTCCCCTGGGCATGATTTAGATATATCAGCCTAGTGTAGCATATGTATAGTGCTCAAATGAAAATTTTTTTAGATTCGAGTGCGCGGGGCGTGAAGCGGGGACCAGGCATGCGACCCGCGTTCGCGTGAGGCCCTGCAGATGGAGGCTTGCCTCGGGGGCGACGGCACAGGAAGAGAGTGGCGGGTGGCCTTGGCTTCGATGCACCGAGAAGGCATCGCTACAGGGCTGCATTGATCGCGGACAAGGCTTCGCCGCAGCTGCCGGGGATGAGCATGTCGGCGATTGCGTCGAGGCCTGTTTC
This sequence comes from Bremerella alba, assembly GCF_013618625.1. Taxonomy (NCBI): domain Bacteria; kingdom Pseudomonadati; phylum Planctomycetota; class Planctomycetia; order Pirellulales; family Pirellulaceae; genus Bremerella; species Bremerella alba. The sequence continues at coordinate 282,004 of NZ_JABRWO010000003.1, forward strand.
GTCGCGATTGATGATCACGAGTTTGGCTCCGTTGCGTTTGCCTGCTTCGGGCAGGCCTGCGGCGGGATAGACGACCAGGGACGATCCGATCGTGATGATCAAGTCGGCTTCCTCGCACCAGCGGTGAGCCCGGTTCAGCGTTAGCTCTGGGAGAACTTGGCCGAAGGAGACCGTCGCGTGTTTCAAACGACCGTCACCACACTCGGGGCACAGTGGGACTTCGTTGGTCTCGCGAAATTGATTCACCAGCGGGTCGACCGGCGATCGCCAGTCGCAGTCCAAGCAGGTCACTTCCCGAGCCGTGCCATGTAGCTGCAATACATCTCGGCTGCCAGCGATTTGGTGTAGGCCGTCGATGTTCTGTGTAATCACCCCACGGATTCTCCCCTGCCCTTCCCATTGGGCAATCGTTTGATGGCCGATGTTGGGACTTGCTGCGGCAAACTCAACGTGCGCTTCGGTCTTCTGCACCCAATATTCATGACGTGCTTCGGCCGACTGGCAGAATTCGTCGAAGTAGACGGTTCGGTGCCGAGTCCAAACACCCCCAGGCGAACGGAAGTCAGGGATACCACTCTCGGTGCTGATCCCAGCGCCGGTGAACACGACTGCCGATTTGGCGCGGCGGAGCCAGTTGGCGGTCAGCTCGATATCTGAAGACATGCGTGTTTCCTCAAAAAAGTGGCTTCAATTGGCTCATCGTACCTTCGATCAGAGGGGGAAGCCTTGTATTTGCCAGTGAGTTATGGCATCTTCAACGAAATCTTTCTTGAAGAAAAGAAAGCTTTTCGTGCGACTCCCCTGCCCTGCCCCAGCTAGTTGAGATCCCCGGAATGATTCCGTTCGATATCTCCTTTCTCGCTCAGTCTACCATTACGCCTGATCAGTATTCCCTGCTCTGTTTGTTCGTGGGAATGGTGACCGTCTTAGGCCTGATCATAGTCATGCGGGCCAATGCGTTTCTGGCACTGATAACCGCAGCGATGGTCGTCAGCCTGATGGCCGGAGGGGCGATTCAGGATAAATTTGCGCGTGTCGCTTCGGCGTTCGGCGGAACCGCTGGCGGCGTCGGCATTGTGATTGCGCTGGCCGCGATCATCGGCAAATGCATGTTAGATAGTGGCGCCGCAGACCGCGTGGTTCGGGCGTTCATGTCTATCTTTGGCGAAAAACGCTCGCCGATTGCGTTGATGGGAAGTGGTTTCGTGCTGGCCGTGCCGGTGTTCTTCGATACGGTCTTTTACTTGCTCGTACCGCTGGGGCGGTCGATGTTTCGCAAGACGCAGAAGAACTATTTGCTGTACGTGATGGCCATCGCCACCGGGGGCTGTATTACGCATACGTTGGTGCCACCGACGCCGGGGCCGCTGGTTGTGGCCGATCAATTGAACGTCGATAAGGGGCTTATGATCCTGATCGGCGTGATGATCGCGTTTCCTGCCGCGTGTGCCGGGCTATGGTTTTCGTCGTTGATGAACCGTGTGATGCCGCTGCCGATGCGTCCCTTGGGCAATGAGCCAGAGCCGGAAGCTATTCCGGACGACAAGCTTCCTTCGCTGTGGATCTCGTTGGCCCCGGTTTTGTTGCCCGTGCTTTTGATCTCGACCAATACCGTGCTGACAACCATGGCCGACGCCGAACGTGCCGCGCAGCTGCGGCCCGGCGATATTGCGGATTGGAATGCGTTTCGTAGTCGCATTCAGCAGGACCAAGACGCTGACGACGAGACCAACTTCGGGAAGCACCTGTTGGCGACCATCAATGGCAACGACAGTGACGAAGAACGAGCACGGATTGCCGAGCTGCTTCTGCAAGATGGTGACTTGAACGGCGAAGAGCAAAATGAACTTCGCGAAGGATTAAACCGATTCGTGCTGCTCGACAAAAGCTTTCCCAAGAATCGGGATGCCTTTTTGGGGACGAAGCTTTCTGCCACGGCCATGTCGTTGGCAGCGTCGAACCCAGCTCGCATGGCACCGGTTACCGCCGAACGGATGAACCGCGAAGTGTTGGAATCGGCCTATGATGCCGACGTGGTGAAGCCGTACACCTGGGAAACGGCGAAGCGCAAAGCGTCCAACGTGACGTCGATGCTGGGCGATCCGAACTTTGCCCTTTTGATTTCGGCCCTGATTGCGATGTGGACGTTAGCCGTGCAGCGGTCTCTCTCGTTGAAAGAGCTGGCCTCTTCGGTCGAAGTCTCGCTGATGAGCGGCGGTTTGATCATCTTGATTACTGCGGCAGGCGGGGCGTTCGGGGCGATGCTGACGGTGGCCAATGTGGGCGACGCGATTCAGAACATGTTCCCCATTGGTTCCGATGCTGCTTCGGCCAAACTGCTGGTTCTGCTGCTGGGATTTGGGATTGCTTCGGTATTGAAGATCGCCCAGGGATCGAGCACCGTGGCCATGATCACCTCGAGCGGCATGCTGGTGAGCCTTGCCTCGCCGGAAGTTCTCGGCTACCACCCGGTGTATCTCGCGGCCAGCATCGGGGCTGGCTCTTTGTTTGGGTCGTGGATGAACGACAGCGGTTTCTGGATCTTCGCGAAGATGAGCGGTCTGACCGAAGTCGAGGCTCTCAAGACGTGGACACCGCTTTTGATGGTGCTGGGAGCCACAAGCTTCGTCTGTGCCGTTCTAATGGCAATCGTTATGCCGTTGGTATAACTTGCCGAGGCGGTTGAATTGCGCCATCAGTGCTGGCATTTTTGGCCATTTCCAGGCGTTTTTGACCTGAAAACGAACCTTTTGAGGGTCTTCTGCATACAATACAGTGCGATAGGAAGCCCAGATGTAGGATCGGTTCAGGAAGTACCGCAGCGCCAGGAAGCGCGATCGACGCAAAACTCGAAATTAGGCTCAACCCGATCGACCGGAACCCGGAAGTCAGGCTGTAGCGTTTCTAGGGAATTTATCCCGACAAAAAGAGTCGTCGATTTTTTGACCAGGGCATTTTCGTGATCTATAGTGGACTGGGTCGAAATAACGGCCCGTCCTTCACGAGATTTACTCCCCCCAAGTTGCCGGTACTTCGACCCGTGGTCAGCCCTTTCCAAATTCTATTGGAGGCTGAATGAAATCGCGTCGTGACTGGTGGCTGCGGACACTGGACGCTGCGACGGACTATGCACACAGTAAAACAACCATATAAGTTGGCGATCGCCCTGGTAATCGCCCTGCTCTTTATCACTCCGGCGACTGTCTACGGTCAGGTCCGGATTCCCGACGAGGCTCGCATCGACGAGTCGGCCGTTCGCGAGGTGATCGCCAATGGCGAGCAACTCGAACGCCAAGGCCGTTGGGGCGAAGCACTCACTTTCTACGAAGACGCGCTGCGTTTGCACGGTTTCGATTCCAGCGTGCAGCGAAAAGCGAACCTCGCTCGACTGCACTATGACGTAGGTCGCCGCTATACCGATCAAAGCTTTGTCGGTTCGGTCGATACGATGTCGCGTGACGATGCGTTGCGTTTGTATGACGAAGTGTTGCGTAAGGTTCAGGCCAGCTACGTCGACTCGCCTCGTTGGAGCGACATCAGCCGCGAAGGCGTAAAGCAACTGGACGTCGCGCTGAAAGAAGATGTTTTCGGTAAGAAGAATCTGAAAGACGTCGATCGCAATCGCATCGAACAGGTGCGACGTATGCTGAATGACAACGTCGACTGGCAGAACGTCAAAACGCCTCAACAAGCGGTCGATACGGCCAACTACGCAGCCGAACTGATGTGGCAGAATCTGGGCGTGAAGCCGACCGCCACGATTCTCGAATTCGCCTGCGGAACAGCTGCTTCGCTCGACCCCTATACCAGCTTCCTGACCCAAGATCAGCTGACGGAAGTCTATTCGCAGATCGAAGGTAACTTCGTTGGCCTGGGCGTTGAACTGAAAGCCGACTCTGGCAACCTGTTGATCGTGCATGCGATCGACGGAAGCCCCGCTCATCAGGCCGGGATTCGCTCGGGCGATCGAATTATCGCGGTGGATGGTCACCTGACTGAAGTCGTCTCGACCGACAAGGCCGCCGACCTGTTGAAAGGCCCGATTGGTTCCAGTGTTCGCGTTACCGTGGTCAGCCCGAATCAGCCTGCCCGAGATATAATGGTGCGGCGCGATCGTGTTGAAGTGCCGAGCGTGGACAACATTCACATCATCGACGAAGACTCGAAGATCGGTTACCTGAAGATCACCAGCTTTCAGAAGAACACCCCGGCCGACCTCAGCCAGGCGATGTGGAAACTGCATCGCGATGGGATGCGAGCCTTGGTGGTTGACCTTCGCGGTAACCCTGGCGGTTTGCTGACGGCGTCGGTGGACATGGTCGACCTGTTCGTCGAGCAAGGCACTATCGTCTCGACCCGGGGGCGCAACGCTCGGGAAGACTTCGACTACACGGCACACATGCCTGGTACATGGCGAGTACCGCTGGTCGTTCTGATCGACTCGAACTCGGCCAGTGCCAGTGAAATCTTCGCCGGTGCGATTCGTGATCATCGTCGCGGTACGGTTGTCGGACAACGTAGCTACGGCAAAGGCTCGGTGCAGGGGATCTTTCCACTAGCCACCGCCGGAACGGGGCTGCGTCTGACAACGGCCAAGTTCTTCTCGCCCAACGGACGAGCGATTAGCCGCAACGGTGTTTCGCCAGACGTGAATGTTCGCATCGCTGGGAAGCCTGATCTTTCTGATGTGAAAGCAGCCGTCGAACAGGCCACCTCGCAGACCGATCCAGTTATGGATGCTGGTCTGGTTGCCGCACGTCAACTTCTGGGCGTGCCTGGCTTGTCGACCCGTATGCAAGATCAGCGATAACGCCAAACGATCTTCGTTCACTGCCATCGGTGGGGTGGCAGTGTCTGGTTGGCGACGCCTGGGGCAACCGCTACGATTAACGGGGTTGGGTAAGTCACATAGACGTTGGCTGATCACTCTACTCGTATGACTCGTGGCGAAGGCCTCGTATCTTGTTTTTCCAAAAGCTTGGGAAGTTCGTTGTTCGCTATCCCATTGCCATCCTTTGCTTTTGGACGGTGTTTACGCTCGCCGCGGCTGTCTTGCCGCCGCATTGGGATGACGTGACGCTGGACGGCGACTTGGCATTTTTGCCTGCCGGACTGCCCAGCGTCGAAGCCGAGCGGCTCTTTCGAGAAGCGTTTCCGCAGCGTCAGGCAAAAAGCCAGTTGGTCTTCGCCATCAGCCGCTCGGACGAGCCCCTGACCGAGGATGACCTGAAGTTTGCGGACAACATGGCCTCGCCTCTGCAAAATACGCAAGGGGTGATCCTGTTTCGCGCGGCGACCGACGACGCGATTGTGCAGCCAAAGCAGCCAGAGGAAGAGTTGCCGACGCCGGTTCAGTACGCCATCGATGCGTGGCAAGAGTCGGCACTTCTCGACGCGAACAATTGGCAACCGTTGTGGAATATGGCCTATGCGAGTCAGCAGTATGGGGACGCAGAAGCTGGGCAAACGTTTCGGCAACAGGCCATTGCAATACGCGGGGAACTTGAAAATGAAGCGTTAGGACTGGTCCCGGTCGATCCGCTGGACTGGAATCAATTCGACGTTCTCACACGGCATACGCTCGTTCGCGGTGATATGCTGGCCAGCAAGAATGGTCATGCCGTGTTGATCGTGGTCGAGTCTCGCAACGAATTCATGGCCACCGACAATATCCGGGTGCTGCAAGAGGCCAGCCAGTACGTCGATGTTTGGCGCGAGCGCGCCCAGGCCGCCGGGTTAACCCACTTACAGATCGGCGTGACCGGCAACGCGGCGATCGGTGGCGAAATGCTAATGGCGGCCAAAGAGAGCATCGCCAATACCGAGCTTTATACCATTGTGTTGGTGGTAGTGATCTTGCTGCTGATTTATCGCACGCCCATGCTGTTGACGGTGCCACTGCTTTCGATTGCCGTCTCGTTCATTATTTCGTCGTGGCTAGTCGCGCTGCTGACGCAGGTGCATCTGCTGCCGGGGATGGACTGGTTCGATTTCAAAGTCTTTAAGACGTCGCGTATATTTATCGTCGTGATCTTGTTCGGGGCAGGGACCGACTTCTGTCTCTTTTTGATCGGACGCTACCGAGAGGAACTTGTGCGTTGTCGCGATCACGACTGGGCGATCGCCCAGGCATTGGCCGGGGTAGGGGAGGCGCTGACGGCCAGCGCCATGACGACGGTCGTGGGACTGGGAATGATGTTCTTCGCCGATTTCGAGAAGTATCGCAACAGTGGCCCGGCCATCGGGCTGTGCTTGCTGATCACGCTGCTGACCTGCCTGACGCTGGCCCCGGCTATCATGCGTTTTATGGGGGCGATCTTGTTTTGGCCGTGGGGAGATACGCGGCAGTTCGTCGAGAGAAGCCGTCCTGTTTCGGCCGGATGGTGGGAGCGAATTGCCCTGTTGGTTTGCAACCGGCCTGGTCTCACGTTGACGGTTGTGGTGCTGCTGTTGGGGATTGTCGGTTTTCCGAGTCTCTATAAGCGAATCACTACCGGCCGGGCCGTTGAGGTTTCCTACGACTTGTTTGGCGATCTGGACAGCGACCGGATGGCAAAGCAAACGGCACTGCGCATTCGCAATTACTTTCCCTTAGGGGAAAGTGGTCCGTTGACGATCTTGGCAGTGAATCCCTCAGGGCAGTTCATGGAAACTGAGGGCCAGGCCATTACGAACCAGCTGGCCGAGACCATTTTCGATACCGACACCGAAGTCGAACGCGTGTTTACCAGCGAGCAGCCGCTCGGAGATCGTCCGGCGGGATTCTCGATTTCCTCGCGTGGACGACATATCTGGATGCTGAAGAATCATCGACGAACGAAGGAGTTCTTTCTGGCTCAAGAGCCCAAATGGAGTGGGCAGATAGCCATGTTTCGCGTGTTGACCGATCGCAATCCGTTCTCGAACGAAGCCATCACGCTGATGGAGAACATCGAACTCCACTTGCGGGACAAGATTGCCACGCTTCCGCCACCTTGGAACAAAACAAAGATTTACATCCAAGGGACAACGCCATCGATTCGGGATCTTATGCAGGTTACGACCCAAGATCAAAAACGCATTGAGCTGGGGGTAATCGTGGCGGTGTTTTTTGTGCTGCTGGTTATCCTGCGCAGACCGATGGTGTGTGCCTACATGATCCTCTCAGTGCTGTTCAGCTACTATGTGACCCTGGGAATAACCGAGATCTTTTTCCGGACAGTCTATGCCGATTCGTATCAAGCGCTCGACTGGAAAGTGCCGTTGTTTCTGTTCGTCATCCTGGCGGCGATAGGCCAGGACTATAACGTCTACCTGGCAACGCGGGTCTTTGAAGAGCAGAAAAGACTCGGACTGCGCGAAGGTCTACTACGAGGAATGACGACAACCGGAGGAATCATTACCAGCTGCGGCCTGGTTATGGCCGGTACGTTCGCTTCGATGTGTATGGGGACGCTGCTGGGGGTGATCGAAATTGGTTTTGCCCTGACGGTGGGCGTTTTGCTTGATACGTTTATTGTCCGTACGATTATGCTTCCTTGCTTTTTGGCATTGATGAATCGATTTTCCAGCGAGACAAACCACTCGCAGGCTGGGGATCCGCCCCAAGAAAATCTTTCCGTCTGATTGAATCGCAGCAGGGAAAGCGCCATATTGTGAACTCGCTCAGGAATCGAATCACCACTTGAGTTTCTCGAGCACATCTCAGTTGCCTGGTGCGGCTGGTGGTTTCTCGGTTCCCGAATTTGACTGCCTAGCGTCTCTACCGATTTGAAAAGGGAGCCCCAGCATGACGCCGAAAGAAGTCTTAGCCCTGTGCCGTGAAAACGACGTGAAAGCGGTCGATTTCCGTTTCATGGATTTCCCCGGAATCTGGCAGCATTTCACCATTCCGGTCAGCCACTTAAGTGAAGACACCTTCGAGGACGGCCTAGGGTTCGACGGTTCCAGCATCCGTGGCTGGCAGGCCATTAACGAGAGCGACATGCTGGTCGTGCCACAGCCGGATACGGCCTTCGTCGATCCGTTCACGCAGTTGCCGACGTTGGTCTTGATTTGCAATATTCAAGATCCCATCACGCGTGAAGACTATTCTCGCGACCCACGCAATGTTTGTCGCAAAGCGGCCAACTACTTGAAGAGCACTGGCATTGCCGACACGTGCTTTATTGGCCCGGAAGCGGAATTCTTTGTGTTCGATGATGTCCGCTTCGACCAACGCCCGCAGCATGGTTTCTATTACATCGATAGCGTAGAAGGAGAGTGGAACCGAGGTCGGGACGAGGGACCGAACTTGGGTTACAAGCTGCGTCACAAGGAAGGCTACTTCCCCGTGCCGCCTGCCGATTCGTTAATGGATCTGCGGAACGAGATGATGCAGACGATGATCGAGTGCGGGCTGAACGTGGAAGCCCAGCACCATGAAGTTTCGACCGCCGGTCAGTGCGAAATTGACATGCGGTTCAACGAAATGGTGAAGATGGCAGACGATCTCTTGATCTACAAGTATGTGATCAAGAATGTCGCCAAACGGAACAACCGTACGGCAACGTTTATGCCTAAGCCTGTCTTTAGCGACAATGGCTCAGGCATGCACACGCATTTCTCGTTCTGGAAAGACAACGAACCGTTGTTCGCAGGCAGCGGCTACGCAGGCCTTAGCGAAACGGCCTTGTATGCGATCGGCGGTCTGCTGAAGCATGCTTCGGCGGTGTTGGCGTTTACCAACCCAACGACCAATAGCTACAAGCGTTTGGTTCCGGGTTACGAAGCCCCGGTGAACCTGGCGTACTCGCAGCGGAATCGCTCGGCATCGTGCCGCATTCCGATGTACAGCCCTAGCCCGAAGGCGAAGCGGGTTGAATTCCGCTGCCCCGATCCGACCTGTAATCCGTACCTGGCGTTCGCCGCGATCACCATGGCCGCGATCGATGGGATTCAAAACAAGATCGATCCTGGCCAGCCGTTGGACAAGGATATCTACGACTTGCCGCCAGAAGAAGCGGCCGCTGTGCCCAAGACGCCAGACTCGCTCGACGCGGCTTTGGACGCACTGGCAGACGATCACGAATTTCTGCTTCGCGGTGATGTCTTCACCAAAGACGTGATCGAAACGTGGATCGATTACAAACGAAAGAACGAAGCCGATGCGATTCGTTTGCGTCCGCATCCGTATGAGTTTTGTTTGTACTACGATATCTAATACGCGTGCAGCCGTATTAAAGAAATCCCTCACACTAGCCCTCTCCCTGCGACGGGAGAGGGTACCGGATGGGGCTATTAAATGGCGATCACTTGAATTTGCCTGCGGTTGTTTGAATTAACCGGCGATAGTTTGGGCGATGTTCTCAGGCGTGACTGGCGAGATGACACCTTTCTCGGTGATGATCCCGGCGATCAATTCGGCTGGGGTCACGTCGAAGGCAGGGTTGTAGACCTGCATGTTATCTGGGGCCGTTTGCTTGCCCATGCCGTGGATGATTTCGACCGGGTCACGCTGCTCGATGGGGATGCCGTCGCCGGTGGGTAGCGAGAGATCGAACGTGCTGATCGGTGCGGCAATGTAAAACGGAATGCCGTGGGCTTTGGCCAGCAGGGCCACTCCGTAGGTACCGATCTTGTTGGCCGAATCACCATTGGCGGCGATGCGGTCGGCGCCAGTAATGACCGCATTCACGCGGCCTTCTTTCATCACCTGGGCGGCCATGTTATCGCAGATAAGCGTGGCCGGGATATCTCGCTGAACCAGTTCCCAGGCCGTGAGCCGCGAGCCTTGCAGGAGCGGTCGTGTCTCGTCGACGTAGACGTGGATGTTTTTGCCTGCATCGTGACAGGTAAACATCACGGCCAAGGCCGTGCCGTAGTCGGCTGTGGCCAAACCGCCAGCATTGCAGTGGGTGAGGATGCCGTATCCGGGCTGGATCAACTCGGCACCATGACGCCCAATCGACCGGCAAACCTTGCGGTCGTCTTCATGAATGAAGCGAGCTTCCGCCAGGAGTGCCTGATGGATCTCGGCAGGGGATTTGCCTGCTTCCTTTTCGGCCGCATAGGTAGCTTTGAGCCGATCGAGCGCCCAGAACAAGTTGACCGCCGTTGGACGACTGCCTGCGAGGTACTCGACCACTTCGTGGAACCGTGCCTCGAACTGGTCGGCCGCTTGATTGGCAGCCGTCTGAAGACCGACGACGACCCCGTACCCGGCCGCGATTCCAATCGCTGGTGCGCCACGGACTCGCAGCATCTTGATGGCTTCCCAAACCGTTTCAACATCGTGGCATTCGATGTGAACCAAATCGACTGGTAGCTTGGTTTGATCGATAAGAACGAGATGGCCATCCGTTTCGCCAACAAAACGAATCGGATCCGGGGCAGTCGTTTGAGGGGGCGAAGTGCTCATGTCTAAGTGGTCAGGGGTTGGTAGGGAAGATCGAAAGTACCGGCAACGGGCTCGTTGGTGACTTTGCCAGTGTGAATATTTAAGGCCGTGAGAAGCTCTGCCGAATTGGCCAGCGACTTGTCGATGCCCTCGTTGGCAATACGCAGTGCCCAGGGCAGGGTGACGTTGCAAAGGGCAAAGGTACTGGTACGACCCACCGCACCTGGCATGTTGGCAACGCAGTAGTGCAGGACGTCGTCGATCAGGTAAGTCGGGTCGCTGTGCGAAGTCGGTTTCGAGGTTTCGATGCAGCCTCCTTGGTCGACGGCGACATCAATGATGACGCTTCCCGGCTTCATAAGCTTGAGGTCTTCTCGAGATACCAGCATGGGGGCTTTGGCCCCGGGAATCAACACCGCACCGATCACCAGGTCGGCGAGCTGCAACTGATGCCGGATCACGTGACGATCGCTGAAGAGCACGTTGACGTTGGGTGGCATCACGTCGTCGAGGTAACGCAAGCGGTCCATGTTGACATCGAGGATATTGACGTCGGCATTGAAGCCAGCGGCAATTTTCGCGGCGTTCGCTCCGACGATGCCTCCGCCGAGAATCGTGATATGAGCCGGTGCCACGCCAGGCACGCCGCCCAGGAGAATGCCTTGCCCCATCTGCGGTTTTTCCAGGTACTTGGCCCCTTCCTGAATACTCATGCGACCGGCTACTTCGCTCATCGGAGTTAAGAGTGGAAGCGTGCCGCGGCGATCGCGGAGCGTTTCGTAGGCCAGGCAGATGGAACCGGAATCGATCATGCCTTGCGTGAGTTCACGGCTGGCCGCGAAGTGGAAGTAGGTGAAGACAACTTGCCCCTTGCGGATCAGGGGGAATTCCTCAGGCTGGGGTTCTTTGACCTTGATGATCATCTCGGCCTGGGCAAAGACTTCTTCTGCCGATTCAACGAGTGTGGCGCCTGCTTCCTCGTACTGTTCGTTCGTCAAGCCAGAGCCGATTCCGGCGTCCTTCTCGATGAGAACGGTATGCCCCGCGCGAACTAATTCCTCGGCACCTACCGGCAAGATAGCGATACGGTACTCGTCTCTTTTGACTTCTTTAGGAATGCCTACGATCATCGAATAGTCCTACGTTTCTTTCAATAAATTGAGTGCTAAACGCATGAGGGTGAGGGGCACTCGATATTGAAACATGTCCAGGCAGATGTGGACATGGCACACGCAGAGCGAAATTGCGAGAAATGTCGCTCTGCGGTTTTTTTATAGAAAGTATCGATTATTGATAGGCAGCCGATCAAACTTCCTCGTTGGCGTCGTCGTACTCTTCGACGACCGAACTATCTGCCGACTCATCGATATCTGGCAGGAATTCGTCGGAGAGTTCGGAGCCATCTCTAGGCTTGCCGATCTTACCAAAATCGTCTCGCTTGTCCGAAGACTCTCGCTTTTTCAGGTAAAGCTTGATGGGGACTTCGGGGAACGGGACTGCATCGCGGAACGAGGAAATCAGATAACGTTGATAGCTCTGCGAAAATGCTTTGGGCATGTTTACCATCAGCACGAATGTGGGAGGTTGCACCCCAACTTGCGTGGCATAATAAACCTTCGGCTTGCGATTCTTATGTAGCGGTGGTGGATGATGCGCGATGATCTCTTTCAAGATCCGGTTCAGTTCGCCGGTGCCAATCCGCGAGAGAGATTGCTTGTAGAGCATCTGCGCGTGGTTGAGTACCGTCTTCACGTTTTTACCGGTTTGCCCAGTGATAAACGCAATGGGCACGTGCGACATCATGGGGAAGGTTTCACGCAGGTACGTTGCCCAGCGCTCCGTCGGCATCTGGGTGTTGTACAAATCCCACTTGTTCACCACGAAGATGCACGGCTTGAACTCATCGCTGATGTAGCGAACAAGTTGTTTATCAACTTTGCTGATTTGCTGCGAGGCATCGAAGAACATCAGCGACATGTCGGCATGTCGAATGCTTCGCTCGGCACGGTGGGTGCTGTAATAATCGACGTCGGTCTTCACGCTTACACGGCGGCGAAGCCCCGGCGTATCGATTGCAACGAACGACTTGCCGTCCATCTCGAAACGGACGTCGACACTGTCGCGAGTCGTCCCGGCCACTTCACTGACGATCATTCGGTCGGCTTGCGCGAGCGTATTGACGAACGTGCTTTTGCCGACGTTCCGGCGACCAACAATCGCCACTTTCATTTCCGGCAGGTCATCGGGATCTTGCGGGGCTTCGACATCGGGAAGCCGATCGGCAATGACATCCAGCAGTTCGCTCTTGTTGCGATTTTGCAGGGTGCTGACGGCGACGAGCTTACCTCGCCCTAGACGATAAAACTGATCGGCTTCGACATCCATGTGCGGGGCGTCGGATTTGTTGGCGACTAGCACGACCGGCTTGTCGATCTTTCGCAGACGCTGCGCGACTTGCTGATCGAGCGGAAGCATGCCACTGCGGACATCGACGACGAACAGGATGACGTCGGCCGAGTCGATGGCGATTTGAATCTGCCGCTCGATCTCGTCGGTGAGATTATCGACGTCGTTGACGCCAATTCCTCCCGTATCGACAATCTCGAAAAAGCGTTCATTCCACTTCTGTAAATGGACCATGCGATCTCGGGTGACGCCTGCGACATCGTCCACGATGGCTAACCGGCGACCGGCTAACCAATTAAAGATGCTGGATTTACCGACGTTCGGACGACCGATGATAACTACTTGGGGGACCGCCATAGGGGCAGGATTCAATCAGGGGTGCGAGTATGGATGACAGGAAAGCATGAATTACTTACCCTAATATGGATTAACTTCATTTTACGTGCTAGGTCTCGCCTGAGTAAGGGAAAACTTCTAAGCGTTCCCATTCCTGCGTGAATTCTCAGTACCCAAGCCATTTAATCCACTCTACAGCACCGGCATGGACGAGCCTGAAATTCGCAGAGTTCTTCTTCAACAGGCACAAGCCTGGCAATCGTCCGGTGTGCAGTTGATCGCCAAGCAGGCAGGGCTCGAACTTCCCCGTACGCCTGTCGCCCCACCCCCAAACGAACCGGAAATGTCCGCACCGCAAGGAGCAAGCGAGATGCCCAAGCCTAAAAAGACGGAGACCATTTCCACGGCGAAACCCGTAGCAGCGCCAGCGCTTCCCAGTTCATCGGATGAGCCGTGGCCGGCGGCTTATGCCAAGCTCTCGGCGGCCAAGCGGCAGGAGGAACTGGACCAACTTCAAGCGACCGTTGCCGGGTGTACCCTTTGTGCTGAACTGGCGAAAACACGAACGCAAACGGTCTTTGGGGTCGGTAGTGCGAAAGCCCGGATTGCTTTCTTCGGCGAAGCCCCTGGAGCGGACGAGGATCGTCTAGGAGAGCCATTTGTCGGACGAGCCGGAAAACTCCTGACGCAGATCATCGAGGCCTGCTCGTTCCAGCGCAGCGACGTGTATATCCTGAATACACTCAAATGTCGGCCGCCAGGAAATCGAAATCCGACCACGGAAGAAAATGAGAACTGCCGTCCTTATTTTGAGAGACAGTTAGAAATCATCCAGCCAGAGTATATCGTTTGCCTGGGGCGTTTCGCGATTACGAATTTGCTGCAATCGACCGCACCAATCGGCAAACTCCGCGGTCAGTTTCATCCGTACCGCGGTAGCAAGGTGGTAGTCACGTATCACCCGGCCTACTTATTACGGAATCCCTCGGCCAAAAAGGACGTGTGGGAAGACATGAAGATGATGCTCAAGGATATGGGGATCGCGATTCCCAAGCCCTGAGTGCTAGGCGGCAACTACTTTGTGCCTGCTTCCTCTTCGGCATCAGCATCTGCTTCATCGGGATCGAGCGGATCTTTCAGCAGTTCGTGAATCAACTTTCGAAGTTCGCGAACCTTAACCGGCATCGTCATGATGGCGCGGTTCTCACCGAGTTCGGCTGCATCTCGAATCGCAGTTTGCCGTTCTTTGACGATCAATACGGCCGGTTTGTCCTTCGTATGGATGTCTTGGGCGAATTGATTGAAGCTTTCCAGGGCCGCCTGACCCATATCGATCGCGCTGAATACGATGATGTCCGCCGGGCTCGAATCATCGACAAATCGGCTAAGGGCTCGCTGAGGATCGCTGATGACCAGGACGCGATAACCATACTTCTTTAGACGATCACGCAGGACATTTTGCATGTCCATGTTGGATTCGACAATCATGATTGTCTTGTTGTAGCCTTCGAACTGCTTGGCAATCCGAGCTTCGTTTTGTGCTGCCAGTTTTCCACGAATTTCGCCAGCGGTGGAATCGTCGCCAAGTTCCAGTCGTTTGGCCGCCATCTTCAGGTCCATTAGCATTTGGCCATTGGTCTGGTAGCGACGATCCGGATTCGTTTCCATCGCCTTCAACACGACCGAGGCCACCGAACGCGGCAGGTCTGGTGCGACCTTCGCGATGGGCTCGACGTTTAAGTAACGGGTGGCAGCTAGACGCTTCTGTCGGTCGCGCGTTTCGTAAAGTGGAATCGCGCCAGTGAGCATGTGGTAATAGGTGGCCCCGGCAAAGTAAATATCGCTCCGGGGATCATCGCGCGGGGCGTTGGTAGCGATTTCGAGTCCGGCGTAGTCCACCGTGCGCGGGTTAGATGCCTGACCGTCTTCGTTGACTTGCTCGGCAAATGCGGCCAGGCCAAAGTCGACCAGTTTGGCACGGCCACGCGATGAAATGAGGACGTTGGAGGTTTTCAGGTCACGGTGCGTCAGGCCACGTTCCGCAGCATAGGCCAAGCCAGAGGTGATGTCGATCATCAACTGGGTCGCTTCTTTCGGGCTGAATTTTCCCCGAATTCGCAACAAATCTCGCAGGTTTTGCCCTTCGATGAATTCAATAATCAGGAAATAGCTGGTTCCCTGTTGATACATCGAGGTTTCTGAGTGCACCTCGTAAATCGGACAAATATTAGGGTGTCGCAGCCCCTTACCGAGTTCACCTTCGGTCATAAACTGCGTAGCACGCTTGGGGTCCTCGCTGAATCGCCGACGCAATACCTTGGCGGCAACCACCTTGCCGGTGTCTTTATGGACTGTGCGAAAAACCCGTGCGAAGGTGCCAGTACCGATCATGTACAGGACCTTGTAATCGCCGTAGAAGTAGCCGGTTCGCAGGCCTTTGATGACGCGTTCGACCTGGTAGTTGGTCAACAACTCTTTGCGAAGCATCAGATTTTGGAATTCACCCAACGAAACTTCCCGAGTTCCGAGTTCGCTCCAGACCTGTTCGACCTGGCGATGTTCGAGAAGATTAAAATCGATAACGCGCTGCGCGAATTCTTCAGCGGTAAGATCAGCCATAAAATGTTCCTGGACCCCGACCGTCCAGCAGCGATCAGGGCACCTCTTCCGTCTAGGAAAGATTGCGAGGATGAGAGTTGTCTGTTCCGAACGTAATGTTATTCGACTTTTAACATGAAAGCAAATTCCAGAGGGCCAAAAAAAATTCGTTGGCAAGCAACCCCGGTGGGTGGAAGTTGCTCTAACCGTTATGGTCGTTAAATTTTCTTGCCAGATCCCTAAGTCATAACGGTTAAATAGGTTCCGATTGTTCCCATTTCTTCCCTGGCTGCTGTCGCTACTGGAAATTCAAGCCAGAAGATGCCAAGATACGACCGTTCGCGGGCCGATTCGTGCCCTCTCTATCGGTCATGTCATGCTTCGAGGCCTAAGCGAGTAGGCAAAATGGGAAAGCGAATTGCAGTTGTTCTGGCTGCCGGAAAAGGGACCAGAATGCAGTCGGAGATGCCCAAGGTACTGTTTCCAGTCCTCGGCCGTCCGATGATCGAGTACGTCTTGGATGCTCTCAGAGCGGTCGGAGTCGAAAAGGTCGTGTGTGTGGTCGGATATCGCGCCGACGACGTCCAAAAGGCCCTCGAGTCTCGTAATGACGTTGTTTTCGTCGAACAAAAAGAGCAATTGGGCACCGGGCATGCAGTTCAGCAGTGTCTCGATCAACTGAAATCTTCCGACGGTGGGGTAGTCGTACTGGCAGGGGATTCACCGCTGGTTCAACCGTCGTCGCTGAGCAAGCTTTTCGAGACCTTCGAGGAGGAAGGTCACGCGTGCCTACTAGGAACGTTGAAGCGGAACGATCCAACCGGTTTGGGCCGAATTGTTCGTGACGACTCAGGCGTATTTGAAGGGATCATCGAAGAGAAAGATGCTACGCCAGAGCAGCGAACGATCACCGAAGTCAACATGAGCACCTATGTGTTCCAAACTCCACGGTTGGTCGAGGCACTTTCGCGACTGAGCAATGACAATGCCCAAGGGGAATACTATCTCACCGACTGCCCTAAGATCTTGAAAGGGCTTGGAGATAAAGTCGACGCGGTCCCGGTGCTGAAAGCATGTGAAGCGTATAGCATCAACTCACGCGAGCAATTGGCCGAGGTAGAGCGTGTGATGGCGGAAATTGGTTACAATAAGTCCTGACGAAAGTGGTTTGAGGGGCAGGGGCCCCTTTTTTTGGTTCATAGCACCTTTTTCGACAACTCTCAGCCGGTTACCCAGTTTACGTCATGCGTGAGATCAAAATCTTTAGCGGTCGCGCTAACCCTAAGCTTGCGGAAGATGTCTGCAACTTCCTGCATCTGAAACTGGGGCGAGTTTCCCTGGGCGAGTTCCCAGACGGAGAAATTCAGTGCAAGATCGATGAAGACGTCCGCGGTCGCGACGTCTTTCTCGTTCAGCCGACTTGTCCGCCGGTGAATAACAATCTGATGGAATTGCTGGTCATGATCGACAGTTGTCGTCGTGCCAGTGCCGAGCGAATCACGGCGGTCATCCCCTATTACGGTTACGCTCGTCAGGACCGCAAAGATGAAGGACGAGTTCCGATCACTGCTAAGCTGGTCGCTGATTTAATCACAAGTGCCGGGGCAGATCGCGTGCTGACCATGGATCTGCATGCCGCTCAGATTCAGGGTTTTTTCAATGTGCCGGTCGATCACTTGAATGCCTCGCCGGTATTAAATCATTACTTTCTGAGCCTAGGCGTTCCGACAGAAGAGCTATGTGTGGTCAGCCCCGACGCAGGCAGCATCAAACGTGCTGTGAACCACCATCGCCGACTCAACGGCGAATTGGCAATCGTCGACAAGCGTCGAACAAGTGCCCACGAAACGACGACCAAAAACATCATCGGTGGGCCGGTCGAAGGGAAGATAGCCGTTATTTTCGACGATATGATCAGCACGGCAGGTTCGATTTGTGGTGCGGCGAAAGTGGTTCATAAGGCCGGTGCCAGAGAGATTTATATCGCCGCAACGCACGGAGTTCTTTGTGGCCCGGCCGTCGCTCGATTGCAAGCCGCGCCCATTAAAGAACTCATTCTGACCGATACAATTCCGCAGAAATCGCAAGATCTGCTGACCAACATGCGTGTGCTATCGGTCGCGCCACTCTTGGGCGAGGCGATCAAGCGGATTCATAACGACGAGTCGATTAGCGCTTTGTTCCGCGAGAACATTGGCTAATTGCTCTTCGGAGGCCTTAGTCTTCCTTCGGCGGCTTAGTGCCTGTATCGCGGCGGAATACGGCCACAACGTCATCAACCGGCACGACAAACAGTTGAT